>CAIMWS010000378.1 GCA_903845125.1 uncultured Verrucomicrobiota bacterium | reverse complement strand
TACTCATTTGTATTATTGGTTAACTTCTGTTTATCCGCGTTATAATCAATGGTTTGCTGCGCGTCAATCGCGGCCTGAAAGAAAATCGCGGGGAGATTTTTCCCTTGTGCTTTGCGGTGGATTGGCGAAATATCCGGAAAACCATCTGAAATTATGAAAATTGTAGCCGGTGTAGATTTTGGAACCCTGAGTGTGCGCGTCTCGATCGTCGACAGCCAGCAAGGCAGGCTCGGTTCAGCGGTCGCCGATTACCCGTTGCACCGCAAAAAAGACGATCCCGACCACGCGACTCAGGGCCACGCCGACCAAATGGAGGCTTTGGTCAAGGCCACCCGGGCGGCTTTGCAAGCGTCGGGCGTCGATGGCCGGCAAGTTCTGGCGATAGCCCTGGACACCACTGGATCCAGTGTGGTGCCAGTGGGAGCCGGATTGCGGCCTTTGGATGACTATTATTTATGGTGCGACCATCGGGCCAAAGGTGAGGCGGCCCAAATCACTGAACTGGCGCACCGCCTCAAACTGAAAAATATCAATTGGTGTGGCGGCACCTATTCGTCGGAATGGGGATTCTCCAAGCTGCTGCATTGGCTGCGGAACAATGGCAAAAAGCGGGCCAGCATGGTCACCGCTTTGGAACATTGCGACATGGTGGCGGCCGTTTTATGTGGGATTAAAGAGCCTGGGCAAGTGCCACGCAGCGTCTGCGCCATGGGCCATAAGTGGATGTGGAATGAGGCTTTGGGTGGTCTGCCGGCGCAAAAATTCCTCAGTCAGGTGGATCCCCTTTTTGAAGGCATAAACGACAAGTTGTCTGGCGTCTATGCCACCTCGGATAAACTGGCTGGACGGTTGTGCTCCGAATGGGCCGAAAAACTGGGGTTGCCGGCGGGAATTCCCATCCCGGTGGGCGCCTTTGACGCCCATTGGGACGCCGTGGGCGCCGGCATTGCCGAGGGCGATGTGGTCAACGTGGTGGGCACTTCCACCTGCATCATGGCCATTGCCAGGAAAACCCAACTGATACCGGGCGTTTGTGGTGTGGTGCAAGGTTCCATTCATCCCGGATTCGCAGGCATAGAAGCTGGCTTATCAGCTACGGGTGATATTTTTGACGCCATCGCCCGGCGGTCCAATACCGATTTGGGGACTCTCTCGCAAGGTTTGGCCAAGTTCAAGGCGGGCCAAACCGGTTTATTGCGCCTGACTTGGGACAACGGGGACCGCACCGTTTTGGTGAACCCGGAACTGGGGGGGGTATGCCTCGGGTGGAATCTGGTGCATTCCGCTCAGGATGAACTGTTTGCGGCGATTGAGGGAACCGCTTTCCATACCCGGATCATATTGGATCGCATGAGTGAATATGGCGTGCCCATTCAACGGGTGATTAATGGCGGAGGAATTCCCCAAAAGAACGAAACGCTAAACCAAGTTTATGCCAATGTCTTCAATAAACCAGTGCTCGTTCCTAAATCAGAGGTGACAAGCCTTGGTTCCGCGATCTTCGCCTTCCTGGCAGCGGGCGTGTTCAAGAGTGTGGAAGCTGCCCAAAAGGCTCTGTGCCCGGCCTATCGCATCATCAAGCCGCAAGCCAAATCCGCCGCCATTTACGGAGAATTGTTCCCATTATATCGGGACCTTTATTTCGGGCTGGGCAAACCCGATGCACCCAAGGCGGGCTTCGGCCATATCCTGCCCGTCTTGCGCAATCTGGCAGCCAAAGCCCGAAAAGCCTGATTCAGCGGCAAAACATCATGGATCAGGTTGGAAATTCTACCCGCGGCGTCGATTCTGCGGAAAAATTGGCGCCTTTGCTTGATTTGGCGGCGCTCGCCTCAGACCTCGACCAGAGAACCATTAAACTGCTCTGCCAGGAGGCCAAATTCCACCATTTGAGGGCGGTATGCGTCAATGGTTCACGGGTGGTTCTCACACGGCATTTGCTTGATGATACACCCATCAAGACCTGCGCCGTAGTGGGGCATCCCTGGGGTGCCTGCGATGCCGACGCCAAGCGTTTTGAAGTGGAGGCCGCGGTGGACAACGGGGCCCAGGAAATTGAAGCCTTCATTAATCTCGGCTGGCTCAAAGACGGAAACGACGAACTCATTTTGCGTGAACTGAGGGATTTGTGCGAAGCCGCTGATGAACGGTCGGTGAAAATCATTATCGACGCCAGTCGGTTAACCACCCCGGAATTGGCGCTGGCCAGCTGCCTGGTGGTTGATTCGGGAGCCCATTTCATCACTATGGCTTCCAGTGTAGGGAGGGATTTTGGCCCCGTAATGGCGGATCAGGTGCGGCGGGTACGTGAATTTGTGGGGCCGGAATTCGGAATCAAGGTCCTGGGTTCGATAGTGGATGTCCGCCATGCCTTGGATCTTTTGGAAGCCGGGGGAAATTTGTTAGGCAATGGATCCGTTGGCGAGGTGCTAACCCACTTTCGAGGCAGGCAACTCCAGCAATCAGGCGGTCCGAATCCCCAAGTCAACTAAAGCCTTATTTTTAGGCTTGCTCCGGGGCAAATTAAATATTTAAGTCGATCAAACGCAAATATGAGTAACCCGATGAACCAAAATACTAGTCAACTACCGGCATATCTGGCCAACGCCAGCCCTAATCCCAAGGATAAACGCGCTCCGTGGTATTCCAACACGGCCCCCACTTACGCAGGCATTTTCCTGTGGTTCGTGTTCTGGGATTCCATGGCCGGTAACGGGCTCGCCACTGGCGGGTTGGGATCCACCTTGTTGGGCATCGTGCTGGGCGCCGTGATCAGTTACTTTTTCTTTTATTTGGTGCCGGGCCTGTTGGGGCTCAGAACGGGATTGCCACTCTATGTGGTGGGAACCTCTACCTTCGGCACCGTGGGGGGATTGATCATGCCTGGCTTCTTCATGGGGTTGCTGCAATTCGGCTGGTTGGGGGTCAATACCTGGGGTTCGGCTGGGG
The DNA here is from genome assembly GCA_903845125.1 of uncultured Verrucomicrobiota bacterium. Taxonomy (GTDB): domain Bacteria; phylum Verrucomicrobiota; class Verrucomicrobiia; order Limisphaerales; family UBA1319; genus CAIMWS01. Next base: position 23,009 of record CAIMWS010000378.1, on the reverse strand, counting down.
CCTTGGCCAAAGGATTTGGCATGCCCAGCCTCTTTATTCCCTTGTGTGTTATTTGGGCTTTGGGCGCTGCGTTCGTGGGGCTTAAAGGCATTCAATATGTGGCCAAGGTAGCCACGTTCCTGCCCTTGATACCGCTGGTGGTTCTCATCATCGGCATGGCCAAATTCGGCGGTTCGGCCGCCAATTATACGATTCCGGCTCCCGCTGCTGGTGCTGCGGCCACGGGGGGAGGCTTGAATGCCATATTGGTTATGATTGCCGCCATTGTGGGCTTTTTTGCGACTGCGGGTGCGGCGGGTGTGGATTTCGGCACCAACAGCCGTGATCGCAAGGATGTCCAAATGGGTGGTATCGTCGGCATCGTGATTGCCATCATCTTCACGGCTGGCATCTCCGTGATTGCCGTGGCTGGCGCCCGTGCATCATCTCCTGATCTCGCCAACGTGGCCACCATGACCGATGCTCTCCAAAAGGTCCTCGGCAAGGAAGTGTTTGCCGCCATCATGATTGGTCTCACTCTCGCGTCATTCCCGGGAGCATGTTTCTCCTCCCTCATTGCCGCCAATAGCTTCAAAACGGTCATGCCACAAATCAATCCCTTTGTCACCGTTGGCATTGGCGCGATCGTCAGCATGCTGCTGGCCATCACTGGAGCAGCAGGCAATTTGGGCGGTGTTTTTGGTTTGATTGGCGCTTCCTTTGGACCAATTTGCGGAGCCATGGCTGTGGATTATCTTTTGGCAGGCGGCAAGTGGGCTGGACCCCGGGCTGGATTCAATCCGGCCGGCTGGATCGCCTGGGCTTTGGGTTTCATCGTTGGCATTCTGCCTAATGGCATGCTGCCGGTTGCGATGCAGGTGAATATTCCTTGCGCGCCGGTGGCCGCCTTCATCGTGGGCGCCGTGGTCTATTTCGTCAGTGCCAAGATGGGCTTGCAGTCAGCCACCGTACCGCTCACGGGTAAATTGGCGGAAGCCACCAAGTAATACCAAACTGCATAATTTGCACCTCAACCCGTCCCGGTTTATCCAGGGCGGGTTTTTCTTTGCTCCGGGCAGGGTTCACGCGCGAAATCTGGGACCAATGAAACCCAGTTTACCCTTTTGACTGTCAGCGGTGGGATCATTAGGATGCGGCAGATGAAAAATTTTGCGGCCATCACCTTGGTGTTCCTGGGCGGTTTCGTCATCATGGTGCTGGAAATCATTGGGGCCCGTTTTTTGGCCAAGGATTTTGGCGGCGCATTTTACGTGTGGATCAGCCAGATCGGGGTCATTTTGATCGCGCTCGCGGCCGGCTATTTTGTGGGAGGCGCCATGGCGGACCGCTTCCAAAAGGCGAGTTTTCTGGCGTTTTTGCTTGTGCCGGCAGGCGTGTTCACCTGCCTGATTCCCGATTTCGCCGGCCAGTTGATCAATGCCATTGTCATGCGGCATCCGCTGGATCAACCCATTCCGCGGATTTGGCAAAAGCTGGATCCGGCAGTTGGCAGCGCCCTGATCTTCCTGCTGCCCTGCTTTGTGCTGGCCACTCTTTCGCCCTATATGATCCGGCTGGCTTCAAAAAATCTGGCACAAGTAGGCAAGGTCAGCGGGGTGATTTCCGCCTCCAGCACGATCGGCAGCATTGCCGGGGTGTTCATCTCGGGATACATCCTCATTGATGCCATGAGTTTGACCGAAATCTTCCGGGCCTCGGGAATACTGACCATTGTCTTGGGGGGCTTGTGTTTGTTCATGGACCGCTGGCTGAAGGTTGGAGAGGCCTTTATGCCGGAAAAACAACCGTCAACTGGATCCTTAAAATGAAAATCAATCTGCTGTCTAAAACCCGAATGAATCAAATCCAGACTGCCAGCCAGCCCATCCGCCGGATGGGTGTTTTTGGCATTGGTGCAGCCGTGGCTTTATTGTTAAACGCCATGGGCGGTTTCTTCCTGGCTCAAGGAGGGGTGGTTTTTGAAGTTACCTCCCCCTATCACCACATCCGGGTGGTGGACCAGTTAGGCATGCGAACTCTGATGTTCGACAACGCCACTGAAAGCCGGATTTCACTCTCCGATCCTTTGAAGGGGCATTTTGAATATTCCGAGTATTTCCATATGCCGTGGGTCTGGAACAACCAAATCAAGAGCGCCCTTATGATCGGGTTGGGCGGAGGCAGCACGGCGCTCGCCTGGCAGCATTATTACACGAATGTGACCTTCGAAATTGTGGAATTGGACCCCAAGGTGGCCCAAGTGGCGACCCAATATTTTAAGGTGAAGGAAACCGCCAACCTCAAGATCCACATCGAGGACGGCCGGATTTTTTTGCGGCGCACCCAACAGAAATACGATGTGCTGCTGTTGGATGCCTACACCACCGGGCGCTATGGATCCTCCATCCCTTATTCCCTGGTAACCAAAGAGTTTTTTACCACGGCGAGCGAGCATTTGAGCACCAACGGGGTGATTGCATATAATGTTATTGGCTCAGTCATGGGGCAGCGGGAAAGCATTGTCAGCGCCATCTATAAAACCATGTCGGGTGTGTTCCCGCGCGTTTATTATTTTCCCGCCAACTCGTCGCGGAACGTGGTGCTGGTGGGAACCAAATCCGCGCGGCCCGCGACCCTGGAGGGATTGAAAAGGAATTTGGAAGCCTTGCACAAACAGGGATGGACCACCTTGCCCACTTTTGCAGCCCGGTTGGAAAATTTCCGACTGGTACCACCACGTGCTGCCGCGCGATCCCGAGTGTTGACCGACGACTTCGCGCCAACCGATGGCATGTTGAATACCGACGATTCCAATTTTTAATGGGTGGGTGGGAGTGCGGACTTCCTCCTGGAAAGGGTGATCGAAGACACACCTTGCCAGAAGACCCAAGTTGCCATATAGCATGAACCACAGTGAAAAACGACAAAATGCAGGCCGCTCGCTACGAGCTGAAATATCTCCTCACGGAGGAGAAAGCTCACCGAATGCGGCCTTTCCTTCGCAGCTATATTGACTTGGATGAATACTGCCAATTATATCCCAGCCAGTCTTATCCCACCCTCAGCTTGTATTTGGATTCGGATGGTTTAGACACCTATTGGTGGACGATCAACGGCAACAAAAACCGGTTTAAGCTCCGGTTAAGGTATTACGATGAACGTCCGGATTCGCCGGTTTTTTTTGAAATCAAACGGCGGATGAACAACGTGATTTTGAAACAGCGGGCGGGTGTACAGAAAGGCGCGGTGAAATTGCTGTTGGCTGGGCACTTGCCTGAGCGCGATCATCTGTTGCGCCCTGAACTTCCCGAGCAGTGGTTTGCGTTGCAGAATTTCAACCGGTTGATGATGAGCTTGGATGCCAAACCAAAGATGCATATTGCCTATATGCGGGAGGCCTATGAAAATGCGGACAACAATGCCGTTCGCCTGACTTTTGACCGCGCGGTTGAGAGCGCCCCTAATCCCGACGGCGGCTTGATAGCCCGCAGTCAGGCTGCGCACCGGGTGTTCGATCCATTTTTAGTGTTGGAACTCAAATTCACCGACCGTTTCCCCAATTGGTTCCGCGCTTTGGTGGAAAAGTTCGACTGCATGCAGTGTGGTGCGGCCAAGTTCGCAGAGGGGATATTCACCAAGGGCGAGGATTGGGCTCAGAACCGCAGGAAAAAATCGGCCGAGGCATTGGTTGATGAGTTTTTGGCAGGCGCCAACTTTCCGAAGACGGCTGTACCACCAGTGGCAAATTAAAGGGATTCTTTATCCCTTGGACGGGCGCGGAGGCCTGGCTTCGCGAGAAAAACGCCGTTCCTTCAATTAGGTGTATAAGCGGATTGGCAAAGAATAGCGGCCGCGAGCAAATTAGCGAGGTTGGAGCGCGATTTCGCCATTTTCGTCTGTCGCCATTTTCGTCTTGAATGCTTTCGAATATTGCGGCATAGTTTTTTCCGCGTGAGGACGCCATGCTTAATTAACAACACCAAGGCACCTTGGTTCCCCCTTTTGACCAGACAGTGACCTGGCGATGTTAGGACACCATCAGCGTAATTCCTTCGTAGTAGAGGCTTTAGAGCCACGAATACTGCTTTCCGATACTGCCGTCCTGGCTGCAGACAACCCTGGCGCCCTGGCTGGGAGTGGGCACGCTGCGGCGGTGACGGAATCGGTCTTGGAGGTTGGTTGGATGGAACCGGTCCGGGTGGATAGCCCAAGCAGCAGTCTTGGCGCTGAGAATGATCTTTGGGCGGGAATGGAAATGACTTCGCTGATTCCACTTGCCGATCCTGAGGTAGGGGGTGGTCACGAACCGGCATCAGCAGGCATCGATGCTGGATTACCAAATGCAGCAGCGCCACGCATAAGCCGGCAGTCGGTTTCGAATCACAACGCTTCGGTACGAGTCTGGGATGGCGGTGGGGCTGATGACCGGTGGACAAATCCTTTGAACTGGTCTGGCGACGTGGCACCCCAACTGGACGACAGCCTGGTCTTTCCGGCGGGCGTAAACCATCAAACGGCCATCAACGATTTCGCTGCTGGCTCACGGTTCCGGTCGGTGACGATCTCCGATTCTGGCTACCAGATCAGCGGCAACGGTGTAACGTTATTAAGCGGGCTGGTATACAATGCAACCACCAGTGGTGCCATCTTCACAGCACCGATTGCCTTGGGCGCGGCTCAGACGTTCTATTCAGCCAACCTTGGTGCATCGATTGCACTCGGCAATTTGAATTTGGCCAACCTCCAATTGCTAACCCTGGATGGGCGTGGCGATTTTGATGTGGAAGGCGTCGTCAGCGGCACTGGCGGCCTCACCAAGAATGGCGATGGGACATTGATCCTGGGCAAGGACAACTCGTTTCAGGGCTTGGTCACCTTGAATCAGGGGGTGATCAATCTGCGGGCCAACAACGCCTTGGGGAGCAGCGATGCCGGCACCATCCTGAACAACAGTTGGAGCGGAGTGATCCAGCTTCAAGGGGGTATTACCGTGCCTGAGAACATCGCCGCCAGTGGCGGCGGCATCGGACTCGACCTGGGCACGATGGGGGCTATCCGCAGCTTGGGCGGGAACAATGAGTTGAGCGGTGTGATTTCCATGCCCAATGCCTTGGCGATCGGCGTCGATCCAGGCAGTTCCTTGAACGTCAGCGGCCGCCTGATGGCCATGCCTGGCTCATTGGACTCCCAACTCCTGAAATTCGGCTCCGGGACCCTGGAGTTGACGGGGGCACAGGAAAATTCCTTCGCCGGCCAAGTGACTGTGTTTCAAGGGACACTCCTGCTGAACAAGGACCGCAGCGGCCTCAACCTGCCCATGCCTTTCCTGGGCAGTTTGGCCATCGGTGACAACCGCGACGGGATCGTCACGCCCGAAGCCGCGAAGGTTGTCCTCGGCAGTCCGCACCAAATCCCCGAGACCAACTGGGCCAAGACCAACATCAATTCCGTGACGATCAACAGCAACGGGACGCTGGACCTTAACAATTTCAGTGACCAGATTGGCGCCTTGATCCTGTACACAGGCCGAAGCCTCGCCGCTCAGGTATCTACGGGCATGGGTACTCTTTCACTTTTGGGCGATGTTACCTTAAACAGCTTCCAGGGCAGCAGTGGGTCCAGTCCTGCCGCCACCATCGCTGGCAAACTGGACTTGGGCAGCTATTTCTCGGGTCTCAGCGGAGGCACCTCGGCCCGCACCTTTAACGTCAGTGACACAGCCCTTTTCAGCCTCAATCCCGACCTGACGATTTCAGCCGACATCAGCGGTGCCGATTACGTGACGCTCAACAAGGGTGGCGTCGGGACTTTGCGGCTGACGGGCAACAACACGTATCAAGGTGTAACCCGGATGCTGGCCGGCGTTCTCGATCTGGGCAGCAATACCGCTTTAGGCAACAGCAGCCTGGTGTCGATCGGCGGCGGGATCATCCGCGCCACCGGCGGCGCGTGGACACTGGCCAACCCGCTTGCGATCGATGCCAACTTCTCCATCCTGGGCAGCGATGCCTTGACGTTTACGGGGCCCGTGACGGTGACCGGCGGCGGTCGCCAGATCAGCATCGCCGATCCGAGCCAGGTTACGACGTTTGCCGGGCCAGTGGGCGAAGGACTGTTTCCTGGATCCGGGATTACCAAGTGGGGACGCGGAGAACTGGATTTCGCCAATACGGTCACGTTTACCGGTGAACTTCGTATCGGGTGGCCGGGAGGGACGGCTAACACGAATAGCTATGACGGCGGCACAGTGCGGTTCCTGGGTGCCAGCGGCGCGCTGGTGAAGAACTTCACCGCCATGAACATCTGCAACGGCTCACTGATCCTGGACAACACAGTGGCCAACAACAACGACCGGCTCCCCGACGCCATGGCGATCACCCTTTCTGGTGGCGCCCTGCGGCTTATCGGCAATGCAACGGGCACCAACGAAACCGTCGGCGCCGTGACTTTGGCGGCGGGGTTGACCAATGCCTTGGAATCGGACACCACTGGCGCCGGCGCCACGCGATTGAATCTCTGGGGCCTGACCGGTGGCAGTTCACAGGCTAGCGCGAATTTCGTTGGCGGAGGCACGCGATTGTCGGACAACGGCGCCAACCAGATCAATGTCCTGCAGGCGCCAGCCACCTTGCTGTTGAACAACAATGTATTCGCCACCAGCGTGGTAACCAATCCGGACGGGACGCTGGATTTTGCCACCTTGGCTGGCGGACCCAATGGCCTGGCGATCATCCCGCTGCCGCCGGAAGGATACGTGACCAGCCTGGCCGCCGCTAATCCCACCAGCAATGTCAAGCTGACCACGCCGGGCACCTACAGCATCGACTCGCGGACGATCAACGCCCTGTTGCTCGGTCCCGGTGTGACCCTGGCTGGTAACTCTGCGACGACCACGTTGAATGTGGCCAACGGTCCGTTGTTGTTCGGCGGATCATCGACTTTAAGCGTTCCCTATGTGAACCTCAACGCCAGCACCAATTACGTCATGACTTATGGCACCGGGACGACCGCCACCATGAGCGGCATCCTGACCGGTGGCAGTGCGGGACAATACTTGGAAAAGGGCGGCGCGGGGACCTTGGTCCTCAGCGGAGCCAACCAATTCCAGAGCATTTTCCAAATCAATCAGGGCATTGTCCGCATCCAGGATTCATCGGCCTTGGGTTCGCCTGCCGCCCAAACGACCACCTATGCTGGCACCCAGTTGCAGATCGAAGGGAGCCTCAACATTCTGGCGGAGACGATCACTGCCCACGGCGTCGGGCCTTATGGTGTGCCGGTTTCCCAGCAAGGGGCGATTTACGCACTGAGCGGCAATAGTCAGATCGCTGGAACGGTGAACTTGGAGCAGGGCTGCTGGCTCGATGCCACGGCCTATTTCCCCAACGGCGGCTCGACGATGGCGCAGTCCGCAGGCATCGGCGTAGGGGTGGGGGCGGCGCTTAATCTCAGCGGCATCCTCGGTTACACGGGCGGCAATGCCGTCTGGGAGTGGTATAAGTTTGGTGGCGGCGAGCTTGAGTTGAGCGGCACCCAGGCCAATACCATCACGAGCACTATGCGCGTGCAACAAGGCACGCTTCTGCTGAACAAGGCGCCCGGAGTTCCCGCGACCGGCAACATGATGATCTATGTCGGCGACGACATTTCGGGCACGGCCACGTTACGACTGGGCGCCAATAATCAGATAAGCAGCAGCTCGATCGTCTGGGTTGGGTCGAATGGGACGTTCGACATGAACGGCAAAAACCAGTGGTTAAGCGGCATGCTGAACCTGGAGGTGGGGCCAATGGGGGGCGCGACGGTCAGCATTGGCAGCGGCGGTATGCTGACCGTCAACAACAACCTCACCGTCTTTTCCCTGGGTGGCAACAATCCCACCGGGGCGCTGATCAGCAATGGGCATTTTGCCATCGACATTTTTAACGATTCGGGCGCTGCTTTTCAGCGCACTTATCTGGTCAACGATGCGGCGGTTGGCATCGATCTCACAATTTCCTCCGCGATTGTGGATGGGACCGGCTACCGCTCCGGCGGCTTCTTCAAGAACGGCTTTGGCAGCCTGCAGTTGGATGGCAGCGGCTCGAACACCTACACCGGGACGACGACCGTCAACGAAGGGGCCCTGCTGCTGAACAAGAACGACGGGCTGGGGGCAGGCGGGACCAACGCAAACGCCCTGGGAATGTCCGGCCCCCTGACCATTGGCGATGGTGCCTTGACCAGTGGCGGTTTGAAATCCGACGTCGTTCGGTATCTCCAGGACAATCAGCTTCCTGATACCCAAGCCTTGGTCATTCTCAATAAAACGGGCCTCCTGGACCTCAACAACTACAGCGACGCGATCGGCACCGCAAACGGACAGAACGCTCTGACGCTCAATTCCGGCCAAGTCCAGACCGGCACGGGAACCCTGACCCTCAACGGCAACCTCAGCACCACCCCGTGGGATAGCATCTGGATCAACATATCCGGCGTCGGCAACTCAATTGCGCCGATAATTGTTCCGACGATTAGCGGTAACTTGAACTTGGGCCACGGTTACGCCCGGACGCTGGATATCCAGGACCGTGGCGAATTGCAGATCGACGCCATTATTTCCGCCAATCTCACCGGCTCGGCCGATTGGACCAAGCAGACAGGTGGCAACCTGTTGCTGAGCGGCAACAACAGCGACCTGACCGGGACTGTGTATCTCGCGGGCAATTCCGCCTACTACAACCAGCCGGCCCTGACGGTCGGCAGCAACTCAGCGCTGGGGACCGGAACGGTGTATCCAGCGAGCGGGGTGCAAATCGCGGCGGACGGGCGCAGTCCGGATGGAAGCCCGCGGTCGATCGCCAACCGCTTCATCATCCTGGACCTTCGTTTGTCGGAAGCGAACGACCTGGCCATCACGGGTCCGGTCGATCTGATCACCAGCAGCACGATCACCACCTACGCTCCTGCCACCCTCAGTTTTGCGGCCGGTTTGGGTGAAATTTCCGCAGGCCCAAGCGTTTTCAAGTCTGGCCCCGGATTCTTGAATTTCGAGGGGCCCAGTCCGTTCTCCGGCGCCTTGACCATCAATCCCGATGGCGGCACGGTTACGCTGAGCGGCAATGGCACCCTGCCCAACGTCAGTGCGATCATGGTCAACATGGGAGGCACTCTGGCCATCGACAACACCGGAACTGGCAACGCCAACAACGACCGGGTCCGCAATGCCGCCCCCATCACTTTGACCGGCGGAAGACTGGAGTTTTGTGGTAACGAAAGCGCGCCGGTGAGCGAGGTGCTGGGCTCGATCACGATCAGCAGCAACTTTGGTTACGGGGCGTACACCGCAACGGTGAACACCATCAGCCGGGGCCAGTCGGCCAAACTCTACGCCCACCAGTTGACTCGCAATGCCAGCACTTTCCTCGCCTTCGGCGGCTACGGTGCGGATCTCGGCACGGCCAACAACCAGCTTTTCTTCTACACCCCGCTGACCCCTCAGTTAGCCAACGGCATTCTGCCATTTGCCTTGTTGGCCAAGAATGGCGACGTCGATTTCGTGTCGTATGATGTTTCCAAGGGATTGTTTGCCGCCCCGGCTTTGAGTTCTCTGAACGGGGCAAACGCCACCAATAACGTTAAACTCATTGCCGACGGCACGGTCAACGATCCGGTGAGTGTCAACGCCCTGCTGGTCAGGGGGATGGGGATCACCATCGGCGGAGCAGGCTCGGTGACGGTCGGAACCGGCTTGGTGGCAGCCAGTGGCGGCACCGACGCCAACCCCAACACCATCAATGTGCCCCTGAACTTTGGCGGTGTCACCGGGTTGATCGTCACTTCCAGCCCGGCCTCGAACGCGTCTGGCAGTTCCGTGCTGGAAATGGGCGGCAGCATCGCTGGCAGCCAGGGAATCATTAAACTGGGGAACGGTCGGGCAACATTCAAAGTGGCCAACACGTATGCTGGCATCACCAACGTTTACGAAGGTGTCCTGCGGATCGCCCATTCCACCGCCTTGGGCATTGCCGCTGACAACTCGGTCAGCCAGGGCACAATCGTAAACATCGGCGCCGCTTTGGAAATCGACGGCTCGCTGGCGCCCGTCAGTGTTGTAAACGAATACCTGGCCCTCGGCGGCGCGGGCTTCGGCTACGCACCGGCTTTTCCATACAACAGTGGTGACAATACGCTTTACAGCGGCAACACCGGCGCGCTGCGGAGCGTGGCCGGCTCCAACACCTGGACTGCCAATGTCGGCTTGGCTGGCCGCGGAACGGCTGGCAGCGCTACCGTGGCGGCCAACGCATCCAATGTAACTCTCATCGGTGTTGACGCCGGCAGTTTCCTCGCGATTAATGGCGCTCTTGGCAGCAGCGGTGGTGCTTGGGTGTCGCCAGTCAAGGTCGGGCTGGGGACACTGGAATATGGCGGCACGGCTGCGAATATGCTGCAGACCGGGACCGGCGAATATCAATTTATCTACGAGGGCACGCTTCAGCTTGCCAAACCCGCGGGAGTAAATGCCATCGGCAGCCCCAACGCCCTTCAGTGCCCCATTGTGGTCGGTGACAACGTTGGCGGCCTGGGTGCCGACGTGCTGAAGTGGCTGAACAACGACCAGTTGCGTGATGATGGATACAGCCTTACTGTGCGCGGCAGCGGCCGGGTCGATCTAAACAACTTCAACGAGCGAATCGACTACGGCGTGACGCTGGAAAGCAATTTGGCAAGTTCAGCCTGGATCACCACGGGCACCGGCACGCTGAACGTCAATGGCAACCTCACGCTTAGCGCTTCCCAAGCTTTAGGGAACATCAATCCCGCAACGATCAGTGGCACTTACGCCTTGACCTATGCCGGCGACACCACTGTGCGCACGCGGATTTTCACCACGAGTGACACCATTGCCAGCGTGGATTTGAGGATCTTAACCAAGATTACCGATGGTGACGGAACGCCCACCTTGCAGAACGTCACGACCGCCGGAGTGGGCCGCCTGGAGTTGGATCCCGTGGATGCCAGCGACTTCAGCGGGCTATTCACGGTGGGGGCGGGCCGCACCCGCATAGACAACGCGGGCGCGTTGGGGGTTGGCGGCGTTGGCGCCGGCACCCAGGTGAACAATGGCGCCTCCTTGGAACTGAACGGGGTGACGATCACGGACGAACCACTGACGCTGACCGGCTCGAACAACTCCGGTGGCGGGTCCGGTTTCGTCAACGCCTGGGGCACGCTGGTTGGATTGCCGGGTACATCCAATGTCTGGCAGCAAGGCAGCCTGGTGGGCAATCTGGTCACGATGAGCAATTACCCGGCGTTTGCGGTCGATACTGGCGCTTCCGTGAACCTTGCGGGGGCGATCAGTGGCACTACCGGCCTGGTCAAGTACTGGCCCGGCACCCTGATCTTCTCCGGCACCCAATCAAACTTGTTCGGTGCCAATAATGTGGTTACCCGTATCTGGGAAGGGACGCTCCGTTTGGACAAAACTAATGGTGCATATGCCTTCTCCGGCTCTGGCACTCCCTCTGCTCCCCACTACCTTGAAATCAACGGCGGCATTGATTATGGCACCCCTGACGATGCGGTGCTCATTTGGGACCAGGATTATCAGATTCAGCCCGGCTCCGCAGTGCTTCGCGGGATCACTGCCAGTTTGATCGATCTGAACAGTCATAACGAAACTCTGTCGAACTCATCCCTCGCCGCGCTGGAGTTTTGGACTGGCACGGTTCGGTCGCACCTTCGGACCGGCACCGGCACGCTGACCCTCACCGGGGTCTCGGGTGCCGGTGGTTTGAACGTCAACACTTCCGCCCAGGGGTACAATAACACCCTGCTATTCAATCAGAGCGGGGCCTGGATCGAGGGCCATTTGAACTTGGGAGGTGGCAGCCGCACGTTCAACGTCGCCGCCAACAACCAATCCCAGAACCTGCTCCAGATTGATGCCCTGGTTTCCAATGGCCAGATCAATAAGATCGGCACAGGGACCCTGGTTTTGACTAACAACGCCAACAGCTATGGTGGATTCGACGAAGTCCAATCCCTGCCGGTCATCGCCGATGGCACCCTGAGGGTCACCTTCCGCGGTGTGACGTCAGGCGAGTTCAACAGCACGGGCGATTCCACGGGCGCCGCGTTGGAAACATTTCTCAACGGTTCCGGCCTGTTCGGCCCGGCTGCCCCTGCCGGCACCTACCTCTCGGTGACGCGGGCAGGTTTGACCCAACCTTACCGGGTCACCTTCACTGGTGTTTGGGCCAAACGCGACCTGGGTTTACTGGGCCTTGCGGCCGGCACAACGGCTCCCGCCACGGTTGGGACCGTCACTGAAACCACCGCGGGTGGGGGCACGTTGCTGAGCGCCGGGACGATCGCGGTGGGTGCCGACAATGCTTTGGGGACGGGTGGTTTTGCCGCCCGGTCGACCGGCTCAAACATCTCGTTGAATTTGCGGCCCGAGGCCGATGCGATCATCTTACCCAATCCAGTCGATCTGACGGGCACCAGCGGGGCCAATGGATATATGGTGCTGAACACCTATTCCCAGCGGCCTCAGACCAGCCTGCTGGCATTGTCGCCGATCCCCACCATCCAGTTTGCCAACCTGTTAACGAACAATTACGGGCTCATCGGCACGGCGCACTTGATTAACTGGGGCTATTCGCCCGGTACGCCGACCATTATTTATAGCGGCTCCACCGCGGATAACACGGCTCTTGACCTGGGAGCATGGACTCTCAATTTTCGCAACGAGGCAAATAATATCACTGCGATAACGGGCAACATCATTGATTCGCCCACGGCCACCGTTCAAGGTTCGCTCAATAAGCAGGCTACCACGGCCGTCGATGGGTCGGGTCTTTTGATCCTCTCTGGCAGCAACACCTATGAAGGCGCAACTACTATTAGTGCGGGTGTCTTGCGGGCCACTGGCAATAATGCACTTGGAGCAAACTCCACAGAGGTCCAAACCTTTGGGGTCACTTCGACTGGAGGTGGTTCGTTCTCTATTACCTTTAATAACGAAACCACACGTCCGCTGAGCTATTCTGGCACGGTACCGCCTTCTGCCGCGGCGGTGCAGACGGCTCTGAACGGTTTGCCCATGCTGCTCAACGCTGGCGATCCAATCAGCGTCACGTCTTCGAATCCTGCCGGACCTTTGACTACCTACACGGTCACCTTCGGCGGCGTCCTGGCCGGTTTCGACCAACCGCAAATCTCCGTGACCGTGACGACTCCAGTGTCACTCAGCACCGCTGCGACGACCTCGATTAACAGCGCCAGCGTTACGGTCGACACGAACGCCGCCTTGGAGATTGCTCCCTCGTCCGGGCTGTCGATTGCCAAAGGGATTGTGCTCACCAGCGTGGGCTTCAATGGTATTCCCACCGGCGGTCTGCGGTTGACCGATCCCACTCCGGGCATTTCCGAAATCGCGGCGATAACGGCTGAAATCAACCTCACTGGCAACTCGGTTATCAGCGTGGCCGGCGCTGAGGACACACTGACTTCCTCAGGCTTGGTGACCGGCAGCTTCAGCCTCACGAAATGGGGCCGGGGCACGTTGGAACTAGCCGGCACTCCCAACAACAGCTACACCGGCGGAACGGTCGTCAACCAGGGAACACTGTTGCTCAATAAACAAGACTCGGGCACCGGGCCATTCCAACAACCGTGGGCCACCGGCATGGGCAGCGTGACGATCGGCAACGAGGCGTTTGGCGCCGGCGGCGCCGTAGTGCAGTATGGTGCCAGTGCGGGTGCGGATCAAATCTGGGCCCTGGCCACGGTGACCGTGACTTCCTCCGGCCAACTCAACCTGGGTGCCAAGTCGGATGCCTTCACCGGCCTGACGCTGGAAACCGGTCGGATCTTCAGCGCCAGTGTGAACACTGGTACGGCCGGCGGCCTGACGCTTTCGGGCGATGTGATCGTCAACACCTACGGCATGAGCACCGGTGCGTCGCCGGCGGCCACCATCAGCGGAGTGGGCCTGAAAATGGTCGGCGGCCAAGTCACCAGCAACCCATTCCAGACGACCTACCATTATACCCAGCAGTTCATCATCAATCCGACCTGGCTCCCGTCCACCAATCCGACACTGACCGTTTCGGCGCCGATTGGCCAATTAGTGCCAAGCGGTGGTTACTTGCCAGGGCTCCGGGAATCCTACGTCGCCGGTTGGGCCAATTGGACCGGCGCTCCAACGACGACGACCGGACCGCAACTGCTGCCGCGCATGGGCGAGTATGGGAATATGGCTCAGGCCCTCTTTGCGACGACAACGACCTACGTATACAGCGGCCAATTCTACGATGCGGACGGGATCGTGTCCTTTGGCTCATGGATCGATGACGGTTTCTCGGTTTTGATTGACGGCACTTTGACCACCCTCAATGCGAGCAACTCGGTCGGCACCACCGGCGTGCTCATTCTCGGCATGGGACCCAACAGCGATGGTTGGCATGACATCGAACTGCGTCCCAGCAACAATAGCGGCGGTGGTGGTCCTAGCGGCGCGACGATTGTAGGTGTAGGTATTGCGCCTAATGCGACCGCCACGACCCCTTCGGGCAGTTACCTCACAGGTTACCGACTGGCGGCCGACTGCGGGTTGGGGAACCTGTTCCGCTATTCCGCGGCTGCCAACAGTTCCGTATATACGCTGACCAAGGCTGGTCTGGGCGTGCTCCAGCTTGAGGCCGCCAACACCTATAGTGGTGGCACCGTGGTTAACGCAGGCGCTGTGGTCTTGGGTAGCCTCGGTCAGGCCAGCCAATTGGCTGCGGGTAATGAGCTGCATTCCCTCACTTTCAGCAGTGCCTCGGTCGGCAGTTTCACGCTCACCGCGCTGGACCTGACAACGGCTGCAATCACTTACAGCAGCGACCCGGCCACGATGATTGCCAATACCCAAGCCCAACTGGATACCATTTTCGGCGTTGGAAACACGCTGGTAGCCAACCCCACCCCCAATGTTTACACGATTGAATACAAGGGTGCATTGGCCAGGGTTAACATCCCGCCCTTGGCGTTCAATGCGGCCGGCCTGACCAGTGGGATATTATCTTCGACCACCTTGGCCGAGGGTATTGGCCGTGAGGCTCAGATTTTAACTCTCGGTGGCGCCACCGGCGGCACCTTCACTCTCGCCTTCGCTGGCGTGGCAGCCACGGTGCCCTTGACGTACACGACTGGTTCCGCTCCCACCGCCGCCCAGGTGCAGTCCCACGTCAATTCCATTCCGGATCTGAATGTTACAGTCATTGGCCCTGGCGCGGGACCGTTTACCATTGTCTTTGACCCTGGCATTAGAGGTCCGGCCATGACTTCGGCTGTCACCGGCGGCACCACCGCCACCTTGAAACTCATCTCGACGCCGCCAGGTTGCGCGGTGGCCGCGGGGGCAGCCTTGATTTTGGACAACACGACGACGAACGTTTCAGATCGTTTGCCGAACGCCGCGCCAATCACCTTGGGCGGCCTGCTGTGGTTTAAAGGTAATGCGACTACGGCTTCAACCGAAACGCTGGGAGCACTGACGCTAACGGCCAGCACCGCACCCACCATCCAGGCGGATTATGGAGGTATTGCCGGCCAATTGCTGACGTTCGCTGCCAGCACCGGTGCGATGTTGACTCGCAACGCAGGCGCAACGCTGAACCTGATTTCCAACGGCCGCTTCGCTCTGGGTACGAACGAGGTCCGGTTCGTGGCTACTGGGACGGCCTCGGTGCCAGCGTTGATCGGCAATATTCTGCCCTTTATCACGGTCACAACGTATGCGGGCCAGGCAACGGAATCACTCGATTTGGTGGGTGATTTGGATTCCGCGGTGGGCACCTTGAGTCTCGGCGCGTTGACCTCTTACGATTCCAGCAATGTGAAGGCCACCGGGTCCATGAACCTGGGGGCTGCAATCAACGCCCTGTTGATCAGTGGGGATGGTGTCGTCGTTACCGTGCCCGGTGGTGGCACCACGGTTGCCAGTGGACAAATCGTCAATTATGGCGGGTCCGTGAGCGGTAATACGATCTCTGGAGGAACCCTGGCCTTTGGCGTTACCGAACCACTGTTCTTCGCGCAAGGGGCCAATACTGTGCAGAAGTTGAACTTGAACGGTGCCGCCAGCGGGCAGTTTACCCTGACTTTGGTAATGAATCAGGCTTCGAGCCCAGCGCCGCTTCTCGGAACGATCCAGAGCACGCCTGCCGTACCGCAAACCACGGGTTTGCTGGACAGTGGATCGCTGACGTCAGCTGCGTTGCAGCAAGCGTTGGAATCGTTGCCGGCGATTGGCCCGGGGAACGTGCTAGTCAGTGTGGTAACCGGTGGCTATACAGTTACCTTTATGGGCGCCCTGGCGGGTGGTCAAATACCCTTGTTGCTATTGAACAACTTCACTGCCAGCCCTGCGCCGTCCGTTTCTGCGGTCGCTACCGGCGGCGGCACGCTGAGCGTTTCCAGCAGCCTTACCGGCTCCGGCCAGATGCGCAAGGAACGCAAGGGCCGGCTCAACTTGGCGGGCGACAACCAGGCCAATGGCGGCTTCACTGGCGCTTTGATCGTGAGCGAAGGCGAGCTGTATGCCTCCCACCTCAATGCCCTGGGTACCACGGCTGGCGCCACCACGGTCAGTGCCGGTGCAGCGTTGGTCTTCAACTTGAGCGGCGGGACCATCGCCGCCGAGCCGTTGACGGTCAGCGGCACGGGCTACTTGAACAATGACACTGGTTCATTGCGTGTCCTTGGGGGTGGCACCGTGACCTTTGGTGGCACGATCACTGTCACGAACCAAATGAACCTTTGGATCGATCCGGCCACCACGCTCATCCAGACCGGCGGCATCGTGGACAATAGCCTGCCGTTCATCAAGACAGGGGCGGGGACGTTGGAGCTGAATGGCACTGGCAAATTCGGTGGTGGACAAGCCCTGTACGTCAACCTGGGCACGTTGCGCATGAATTTGTCCGGTGCCAGCAACGCCAACACCCACGTGGTCCTTGGGACGAACGATGGCGGGCTGGCGGCCGCCAGGGTGGTTTACGCGAGCACAGCTGGCTCGGATCAGTTTATCCTGGGCAGCAATGTGACCATCAACCGCTCCGGCCAGTTTGACTTCAACGGGATATCGGACACGTTCAATTCGATGACCCTGATTGACGGCAGCGTGGTTAACTCCGGCAGCGCGTTTTTGGCTGTCATCAGTGGCTTGACTATGACTGGCGGATCCATCAATACCGGCAGCGGCACGCTGATCCTCAGTGGGAATGCCACCTTTAATTACGGCAACCAGGCGGTGATTGCCGGAAACCTAAGCCTGAATAATGCCCAGCGCAACCTGGTGGTTAACGATGGGGCTGCGCTCTATGACGTGGCGATCAGCGCCAACATCACGGGCGGTGGTGCCTTCGGACGGTTCGAAAAACAAGGCGTGGGTGGGTTGTTGCTGACGGGTAACAACCTGGGTCTGACTGGATCGAACGAGGTGCAGTCTTTGCCGGTTCCCACCACCATCACCTCTTTTGCCGTTAACTTCGGCGGGCTCGCCAGCGCCGCCATCGACAACGGCGCCGATACCGACGCGCAAATTCAGGCCAAGCTCGAGGCCCTGCCATCGATAGGTCTCGGTAATATCACGGTCTCTTCAACTACCGCCGGCGGTAATCGCACCTTCACCTTGACGTTTCGCAACGCCTTGGGTGGCTACGATGTGCCCAACGTGACTGGCACTTTGCTGGCCGGGACCGGCAGCTTTGGTGCTGTGACGTCTACGAGCGGCGTCTGGGCTCTGACGGTCAATGCCGGCCTGCTTGGGATCGGCACCGATACGCCGGCCACCGGCGGTATTGCCATTTATAATACCGCTACGCAAGTGTTTGCCGAAGGCGGAGCACGCACCTTGAAGGCACTCCATATCGATGGCAGCGTGACCCATCGCCTGGGCAGCCGAGGCGATTTGGGATTGGCGGGCAATAACTATGCACTCTATGTCTCCGCGGTCCAACTCTGGAGCAGCACGCCAACCATTTCGGTGGACGATCCTTTGACCACGGTGCAGTTCGGCGGTCTCGATGCGATCCAGTTAATCTCCTTTGGCTCCGTACCCACCTCGTTCACGGTTACTTACAACGGCGTCAGCACGGGCACCATCACCCCGACCGGCAACGTGGCGGTGGATGCGGCCGCGGTGCAGACCCAATTGAATGGGCTATCCACAGTCAATACCGGCGGCGGATCCCTCACGGTGGCGGCAGGACCCGGACTATACAGCTTCAAGGTCCAGTTCAATGGCGGCCCCTTGGCGAAGACGGACGTTTATCCCTTGGCCGCCACTGGCGGCGCCACCGTCTATGCCCTGGCCCGCGGCGGCGGGGCGGTGATCGAACAGTCAGCTGCCATGGTTCTTCAGAAATCCGGCTACGGCACGCTGACGCTGGCGGGTAACAACACCTACACAGGCGCCACGAACGTCAACCAGGGCGTTTTGAAGATCATCAGCAACAACGCCCTCGGCCAGCGTGCAGGCGCTGCGGGCACGGCCGCCAGTGGGACGGTGGTCGCCAGTGGGGCGGCCTTGCAGATCGGCGCCAACTTGAGCATAGCTAATGAATACCTCTCGCTGCTCGGCGCTGGTTATGCAGGCGAACAACTCGGTTCCGGCTACAACACCGGCGCGCTGCATGTCCTTTCTGGCACCAGCGTCACCTGGGGTACGGGTGGCACGCCGATGGTGCTGGCCGGGAATCCGTCCACCACCTTTATCGGGGTTGATGGCAGTGCGTCGCTCATACTGAACTCCCAGTTGGGGCAAAGCTCAACCGGAGCCATCAACAATTCCTTGGTCAAGGTCGGCACGGGCACTCTCGAGTTCCAGGGTGCACTGCCCAATACCTACTTTGGTTTGACCACCATCAACGAAGGCACGCTGCGGTTGAACAAGCGGGCCGGGGCGACCAGTGGCCTGAGTTTTGCCGCCGGCGACAACGAGGGCGCCGCTGGCAGCGACGTGCTGGAAATCGCCAATTCCGAGCAGATCTTCGACAATCAGCAACTGACAATCCAGAGCACCGGCCTGCTTCGGACTGTGGAGTTTGCGGCCGCTTCGATGTTCCAGGAAGTGCAGCAGATCACCATTTACGGCGCCGCGGGCACTTTCCGCGCTAATGCCTTCGGCTCGCAGACCCCCGATCTTCCCTTCAATATCCCCCCGACCGGAGGTCTGAATGCATTGTCCAGCTTGCAGAACGCCTTGAATTCCCTGGCAGGCAAGCCGGCCAACCTCACGTTCGTGGTCTCGGGGTCGCTGCAGAACTATACCGTGACCTTTGTTGACGCCAATGCCGCCAAAGCCAATCAAGCGGCGATCACCCTGTCAGATTTCGTCACGGCCACCGGCAGCGTCGCGACCCTGAACAATGGCGGCACGAACGTGACCGCCGAGGAACAGTACCTCAACACGGGGACCGCCAACTGGCAGCTTGCTTTTGGAGGTGCCATCACGGGGGCCACCGCTCAGTCCAACCCGCTGGCGGCCCAGCAGGCCTTGGAAGCCTTGGCCACCATCGGCGGCGGCGGCGTGGTCGTTATCGGTACCACGGGGCAGCAACAGATGCTGGTGACCTTCACGGACGGCGCCATCCAAAGCCTCCGCGCTCTGAACGTGCCGGACTTGGTGTTTTCCTCCAGCACCAGCGCCGGTCAGGTGACCGGCACTCAAGGCAGTTGCGCGAACCTGGAAACGCTGGGCGTGGGCGCCAACAGCCCGGTGGTGACCATGACTTTAGGACCGTCCGCTGCGTCGGCGATCAGCCTCGCCGCCGGCACAACCTTGGTGCTGGCCAATGATCTGACCCTCGGCATCCGCCCGGGCCTGCCTTCCTCTGCCCCCGGCGCAACGATTTCGGGCAGTGGCAGCCTGGCTTTATTGCCGCCTTTCGCCACTTCCAGCACCACGCGCACCTTCACCGTTTCCGACGGCCCGGCAACCAACGATTTGATAATCAGTGCGCCAATCATTGATGGCTCAAGCGCCATCGAAACCCAGACCGTGGTTGTCTCGGGAGTGCCGCTCTCCGGCAGCTTCGCCTTGAGCGGTGGCCCGTTGACCGGTGCCACGGCGGTGATTTCGTCTGGGGCCTTGACTTCGTCGATTGCAGGCTTCGCTGCTGGCAGCGTGTGGGCGGCGCTCCTCCCGGTCCTCCCGGCCGGAGTTCAGGCGATCGTCAGCCAGTCCACCGCGAACACTTTCCCGATGACCCTGACGATTACTTTCTTTGACCTGGCCTCCAATCCGGCTACGTTGGTGGCCGCAAACAACCTGACGGGCTCCATCGTCACGCCCGCCACAAGCGTGGACTATTCTGCGGTGCTGCCACCTATTGGCGGGCTCACCAAGTCGAACGCCTCCGGGTT
Organism: uncultured Verrucomicrobiota bacterium; assembly: GCA_903845125.1. Taxonomy (GTDB): domain Bacteria; phylum Verrucomicrobiota; class Verrucomicrobiia; order Limisphaerales; family UBA1319; genus CAIMWS01. The sequence goes on along the minus strand of CAIMWS010000378.1, from coordinate 2,624 downwards.
CACCGCCAGCCGGTTGGTGCTCAGCGGCGCCAACACGTACACCGGCGCGACGACCGTGAATACCGGGTTCCTCCAGGCCATAGGCAATACGGCCTTGGGTGTGGCCATCGGGACTCAAGGTGGCGGAACCATGGTCAACCAGGGCGGCGTGCTGGAGTTGAATGGCGTCACGCTGGCAGGCGAAAACCTCCAGTTGAATACCAGTGGGGCAGGGACCGGCCTCTATGACGTGCCCGGTGCGCTCTCCATCAACGCTGCGAACGTCGCGGTGCTTTTCGGCACGGGCCAGTTGCGCGCGGTGGGCTACAGCGTGAACACCTGGGGGGGCAACGTGGAACTGCGGAGCTCCGACAACAACGCCCGGTGGTTTTCGATCGGAACGGATGCCGGCAGCAGTTTGGTCATCGATGGTGTGATTTACGGCGTCCGTGGCGACAATAACCAACTGCGGTCCGATCAATGGCTGACGAAGGTGGGTGAAGGGACTCTCGAATTCCGCGGTGCCACCACGGTAACTCTTTCGCTTGGGGGTTCGCTTACCACCGCGACGGTGTATACCGGAGGCACCGCCGTCAATGCCGGCACCCTGATTTTGAACAAGCCGGGCAACGCTGTCGCCGGAGACTTGTGGATCGGCGACAGCCGTGGTGGAGACAATGCCGATGTCGTGCAATACGGCATTATGGCCGGTTCAAACGAGGTCGCCGATGCGAATTACGTCCGCGTCCTCTCGAGTGGCAAATATGACCTCTCCTCAGCCCATAACTACAGCAGCGAAACGCAGTTGCTGGCCTTCCCCTTGGGCACCGCCGACAACACGAACTTCACGCTGTCGTTGTTCGGGCTGACCACGCCGAATATCGCCTACCGGACGACGGGGGCGGCCACGGTCACCAATCTCGTCGCCGGCTTGAATTTGATTTTCCCGCACGCCGCCTTCGCCGCCGCAAACATCGTGGCGCTGGACACCTTGAACTACGCGATCACATTCCCCGGCTCGCTGGCCAACGCCAATTTACCGCTCCTCACTTCGGCCGGCATCCCCGGCACAACCGTAACGACGATCCGAGACGGTGTGGGTAACAACATCCAGACGCTGACCTTGAGCAATTCCGGCGGCACGTTTGCGCTGGAATTCGACGGTGTCGGATGGCCGGATTCGTTCAGCAGCGAAGTGCAGGTCCTGACCTTGGCTCCCGGAATCGCCACGACTTTCACGCTGTCCATGGCGGCCGGATCCGGCACCATTACAACGGCCGCGATTACGTACAGCACCACGGCGGCTACCTTGGCGACTAACATTCAAAACGCCTTGACCACCATCTTTGGTTCGGCGCTGTTCACGGTCACTCCTGCCACCACCAACGATAATTTGAACTTTGTCATCACGGCGGCTGGCGGGTTCGCCAATGCGAATCTGCCTCAGTTCACCGTGGCTGGCAGCGCTGGCGCGGTCGTGCAGACGGTTCGCAACGGCACAGTGAATGAGGTGCAGTCCTTGGTCCTGAACGGGGCGGCTGCATCGACCACCCAACTGGCCTTCAACGGTGTGGCGGGCACAGCGGGCACCCAGTTGAGTTACACCGCGGGTTCCTCGCCGACGGCGGCTCAAGTCCAGGCCCACTTGGTCAGCATTCCGGCACTGGCTGGCAGCGTGACGGTGGGCGGTCCGGCCGGTGGCCCGTTTCTGATCGTCTTCAACGCCGGCCAGGCCGGCGGCAATGTGGCGCAGCTCACGCAGGCCTCCGGTAACGTCATCGCCACGTTCGATATAACCAGCGATGGCGGCACGATTCAGGCGCCGGCGTTGACCTACGCCGCCGGCAGTTCGCCCACGGCGGGTGCCGTGCAGGCGTACCTGAACAACCTCGCCCTGCTGAATGGAACCTTGTTGCTCAGCCGCAACGTGCAGGTCATCGGCCCGGCGGGGGGATCTTTCTACCTGATCTACAGCAACGCCCTGGGCAACCGCGAAACCAGCCTTTTGAGCCTGACGGCTCCTGGCACTGCCAACGCGAGCGTGGCGGCCTTAAGCAACGACGGTGCCACCCTGGCCAGCGCCAGCAATGAAATCCAGGACATCAACCTGGCAGCGGTCTCCGAACTGCAAACGATTTGGTTTCCCAATACCACGACGGGTGGCACTTTCTCGTTGACGTTCAACGGTAGGACGATTTCGGGGATCGGTTACAGCACCACAGCCGCGACCACGTCCGGCAACCTCACCACGGCGCTGAATTCGATTCCGGGGCTGAGTGGTAATTTCACCGTGACGAATCTGGTCGATGCGTACAACTACACGATCACGTTCAGCGGCGTCCTGGCGAATGCGAACCTGCCAGCGATCACCGTTGCCGACACGGGCCTGACCGGAACCACCCACTGGGTGCAGGCAGCCACGATGCGGGACGGCCTGGGCAACCTCAGCCAACAATTGGCGCTGGGCGGCGCCGCCGGTACCGTGACCATGTCGTTCAACGGCGTGGCGGCCAGTGCGCCCCTGACCTTCACGCAGGGTTCGGCGCCGACTCAGGCCCAGGTGCTGGCGCACCTGAACACGATTGCCGAGCTCAACGGTAACGTGGCGGTAGCTGGTCCGGACGGCGGGCCCTTCACGATCGTGT
>CAIMWS010000377.1 GCA_903845125.1 uncultured Verrucomicrobiota bacterium | reverse complement strand
CTGCCGTCCAAAGTTTCGTATTCCAACAACACTTGGACCAATAATTCAAGCTTGGGCCGATATTCTTCAATTAACCTGCTGGCGGTTTGATACCCTTCATCAATCAGGCGTTTGACTTCGGCATCGATATCCTGGGCGGTGGATTCGCTATATTCTTTGCCGCGGATCATGTCGCGGCCAAGGAACACGTATTCGTTGTTTTCTCCATATTGCACCATGCCCAATTTATTGCTCATGCCGTATTGGCAGACCATTGCCCGGGCTATTTGGGTGGCTTGCTGGATATCCCCACTAGCTCCGGTGGAAACATCACCGGAGAAAATCTCTTCGGCAATCCGCCCAGCCATTGCAACCGAAATCATATCCATCATTTCTTTTTTCTGGCGGTTCCAAACTTCGTCTTTCGGCAAAGACATGGTGGATCCCAAGGACTGTCCCCGCGGAATAATGGTAACTTTATGCAGGGGATGAGTATGCTTCAAAAGAACGTTGACCAAAGCATGGCCCGCTTCATGCCAAGCCGTGCGTTTCTTATCATCATCGGTCATGGCGAGGCTGCGTCGTTCCCGCCCCCAACGAACCTTGATGCGCGCCTCCTCCAATTCAAGCATGCCGATCGATTTTTTATTTTGCCGGGCTGCTTGAAGCGCAGCTTCATTCAGAAGGTTGGCCAATTCCGCGCCGGAATACCCGGGGGTAGCTCTGGCAATGACACTAAGATCCACTGTGGGATCCAACTTCACCTTCTTGGCATGCACCTTCAGAATGGCTTCCCGACCGCGAATATCAGGCAAATTCACCGTTATCTGCCGATCAAACCGGCCAGGGCGAAGCAGGGCGGGATCCAATACATCGGGACGATTGGTGGCAGCAATGATGATGATGCCTTCCTGGGTGTCGAATCCATCCATTTCCACCAAAAGGGCATTAAGGGTCTGCTCACGTTCGTCATTGCCCCCTCCCAAACCATGACCGCGACTGCGTCCCACCGCATCAATTTCATCGATAAAAACCAGGCATGGCGTGTTGCGGCGGGCCTGTTCAAACATGTCCCGAACGCGGCTGGCGCCGACCCCCACAAACATTTCGACAAAATCTGAACCGCTGATGCTGAAAAATGATGCATCAGCCTCTCCTGCAATGGCTTTTGCCAGGAGCGTTTTGCCCGTTCCCGGAGGGCCAATCATCAAGATTCCTTTGGGAATCCGGCCGCCTAATTTTTGGAATTTTTTGGGATCTTTCAAAAATTCGACCAGTTCAAACACTTCTTCCTTGGCCTCTTCGATGCCCGCCACATCTTTGAAAGTCAGCCGGTTTTTGTCCTTGTTGAGCATCCGAGCTTTGCTCTTGCCGAAACTCAACGCCCCCTTGCCGGCCATTTTGATTTGCCGGACCAGAAAGAAATAAATCAGAGCTGCAACCAGCAAGATCGGCGCAATCGTATATAAAAAACCGAGCAGGAGAGTATTGGGCGGCCTGATTTTGAATTTGCCGGTATTTAAAAGGTAGTCGATGGTTTCCGGAGTCAGAATGGTCAAGAGCCTGAAGCTGGTCACGGTTTGAGTTTTATCGCTCTTGGCCAAGTAATGCCCCGTAACCTCCTTGTAGTCAGAATTTTGTGGATCCATGGTGATAATGCCATCCACCACTAAATTGGAATCAACCAAATCCATGAATTGCTTGTGAATCAAGGTGTCCGGCACTGGCCGATCCTTGGCTAACATAAGCAATGGGATGATCCCCACAATAGCAATGAGCAAGAGCCAACCCTTCGGCGGCACCTTGGCGTCATTACCGCGGCGATCCTTCAAATTATTGTTATTTTCTTCTGACATTAGAACTACAAATCTCGATTAACGGTAACATGTAAACAAGCCCAGTGCAATCATTACCTGAACCGCCCGGTGATATCAGTAAAAATCAGGCTAGTGAAAAATCCCAGCGCCACTCCAGAATCTGGCGGGTGGTTTTCGTAACTTTACAGCATTCACCAATCCTCAAACCTTGAACCCAAAACACCTCTCCATGGGAATTACGCGCCAGGACAACTTGGTGCCTGAGATGCCTGGGAATCCGGGCATTGACAAATAGATCCTGCAATTTGGCCTTGCCTGGCAGGCCAATTGGGCGAAACCGGTCGCCAGGCTGCCAAAACCGCAGGTCCGCATTTCTTCCAACTGACTCAGCGTCAAATATCTCCACACCTCTCTGAGGTGAGCTTGGCTGCCCCAATCTCCTTTCCAAGGCTGCTTTTTGGGGCGTTACCATCGAGGGCCATTGGTTTTGAGAGCAAACCTCAATACGCCAATTAATCGTCAAATCGCCAAACCTGGCAGAACTGGAACGGTCATGTAAATCCAACCGCAAGCACGACTGGTCTATGTGGACTGACTGGTCCGACTTTTCACACAGCACACCCTCATCATTTCGATAAATGACCAGTCCCGGGTGGATGACCAACCCGGAACCGGGCTTCATTCGCAGCCATTCAACCCATCCGAAGCGGGGTTGAATGTTCATATTAAGCATCTGATGCACAATGACTTGACGCTGAACGGATAAGTGCAATTCGGAAAAACGGATGGCTCCGGATTGACGCAACCAATTCCGAGCCTGATTGGCAGCGAACTCGGCTTCAGGCCGGATCACCTCCATGGCTCTAAACACCGATTTGCTGAGCGCTGGTTGATATTCGGCTACGATAAGCGGAATCAACTCCTTCCGAATTCGATTACGTAAAAAGTTGCAGTTCTGATTGCTGTCATCCTCGCGAAACGGAATTTGCATTTCCCTGGCAAATTCACGGATCGATGTCCGGGATTGATTCAGGAAAGGCCGTGCCAAATTAATGTCCGGCATACTTGGAAGCGGGTTCTTCCAGTGCATACCCCCCAAGCCATCCCCTCCGGCACCACGTAGTAAACGGATGAAAAACAGCTCAACCTGATCATCCGCATGATGCCCCAGCACCACGGTATGAATCTGCAAACGGGACGCTGTTTCCGCAAAAAACCGTTGGCGCAACTCCCGGGCGGCCATTTCCACGGAAATGGATTCCTGCTGATGCAATTCTCCGACATTGCCCGAGCCAACAACACAAGCCAACCCCTTATTGGCCGCCACTTGGCGAACCAATCGTTCATCGGCTTCGCTCTCAGTTCCCCGCAGGCGATGATTGAAATGCCCTACCGTCAAATGCCATCGATATTTGACTGAAAGGACGTGCAGGGCATGAAGCAAAACCATGGAATCCGCACCGCCGGATACTGCCACTAATATCGGCTGTCCCGGGATCAAAAGGGCATGCGCCAGGATGTCTTGTTCAACATTCTCAAGCCAGTTATTCACCAAAAGCCAAACTGATGGGCATCAGGTCTGCCCCAAAACGAGTTCGTAGATATCGAGATAATGCTTCGCGGTTTTTTCCCAGCTAAAATCGGTCAGCATGGCATTTTTGCGGAAATGTTTCAGCAAATCGGAAACCTGGTATAATTCCAAAGCCTTGCGAATCGCCAGTAATAAGTCCTCTGCGGCATATGCACTGAACTTGATGCCATTGGCATTGATGATGGAATCGTCGAAATCCACTACGGTATTGTCCAGGCCGCCGGTCCTGCGGACAATGGGGATGCTGCCATATCGCAGGCTATACATTTGATTCAAGCCACACGGCTCAAAACGCGATGGCATTAAATAAAAATCGGTGGCTGCCTCAATGCGGTGGGCCAGGGCTTCTGAATGGGCAATCTTGACTGCCAGTTTTTCCGGATATTGCTCCGCCAGATCCAGAAGTGCGCGTTCGTATTCAGGGGTCCCCCTCCCCAGCAGAACGCACTGCATGGGTTCTTCCAACACTTCCTGCAAAGCCTCGAGTAATATATCAATTCCCTTTTGTTCGGCCAGACGGCCGATGTTCCCAAACAGCGGCACTTCGGGATTCACCGGCAAACCCATTTCCAGCTGAAGCGCTTTCTTGATTTCCTGTTTGCCCTTCATCTGGCGCCAGGAATAGGAACAAGACAGGTGAGGATTACCCTGGGTTTTCCATTCGGAATATTCCGCGCCATTCAAAATCCCGGCAATATAGCCCTGACGGTGTTTCAGGAGCCCCTCCATCCCGCAGCCATACTCAGCAGTGCAAATTTCGCGGGCATAGCGGGGGCTTACGGTGGTTATGAAATCGGCATGCACGATACCCGCTTTAAGACAGCTTAACTGATGGAAAAACTCCACATCTTCCGAGTGGAAATAATCCAAAGGCAAATTGGTGAGCGGATATTTTTCGGCGGCAAAGTTGCCTTGGAAGGCAAGGTTATGGATGGTCAGGCAGGTGCGGGCAGCATTCCACCATCCTTCGTGATACTCCTGGTGGCGGATCAACAGCGGCACCAGGCCCGTTTGCCAATCATGGACGTGCACCATTTCCGGCTGCCACGGCAGGTAACGGGCCAGGTTGACCACTGCTTTGGAGAAGTAAATGAACCGTTCTGGATTATCCGGATAATCCACCCCGTTTTCCTGATACAACGCAGCCCGCTGATAGAAAAACGGCTGATGAACAAAATAATAGGCAACCGAATCTGATTCCATGAACCATATCTCGCCTTGCACAATGTGCAACCCCAGCGGCAGAGCCAGCATCCAATCCATGCGTTTAATGGCGGGAAAACGCTCCGTGATCCCCTTATAAAGTGGGGTTACCACTCCGACCTTATGCCCCTCCTTGGCCAGGGCCCTGGCCAAGGCGCCCACCATGTCTGCCAAACCGCCGGTTTTGGAAAACGGGTACAGCTCTGAGCTGGCGAGCAGGATATTCATGATGACAGTATTCAGGCAATTTTGATCACTTCGGCACGAAGGTAGGGCCGCAATACCGGGGGCACCTGAATGGTACCTTCCGCAGTTTGCCAGGTCTCCACCAAAGCCACAAACAAACGGGCGAGGGCCGTCCCGCTGCCATTGAGCAGATGCGGAAAACGATTATCACCATCCGCGGATTTATAGCGCAAGTTCATCCGCCGGGACTGGAAATCTTCGCAGTTGGAACAACTGGATACTTCCAGGTATTGATTTTGGGCAGGCGCCCATACTTCGATATCGTAGGTCTTGGCGCTCGCAAATCCCATATCACCGGTGCAGAGTTGTATGACCCGGTAATGCAGGCCCAATCGCTGCAGGATGGTCTCGGCATTGCCTACCATTTTCTCGAGTTCTTCGTAACCGTGTTCCGGTTTGACGATTTTGATCAATTCGACCTTGTCGAATTGATGCACCCGAATCAAACCGCGGGTGCCAACCCCGGCGGCGCCAGCTTCCGCCCGGAAACAGGGGCTGTAGGCACAGTAATGGATGGGCAGTTGTTTTTCGTGCAGGATTTCGCCGCGGTGGATATTGGCCACCGGGGCTTCCGCTGTGGGCACCAGATACATTTTACCCAGCGTTGACTGGTCTTCACCTTCCTGGACCGCATAAGCTTGGTCAGTAAACTTCGGGAACTGCCCCACGCCTACCATGCATTCGCGGTTTACCAGGAAGGGTGGCGAAATCTCAGTAAAACCATGTTCATGAATATGCGTATCCAACAGATACTGGATCAAGGCCCGCTCCAAACGGGCTCCCCATCCGGTGTATAAAATGAAGCCACTGCCCGCCAGCTTGGCGCCCCTGGCAAAATCAACCATTTGCAACCGTTCGCACAACTCGACGTGCGGCTTGGGTTTGAAATCGAATACAGCCTGGTTTCCCCAGGTGCGAATGACAGGATTATCTTCCGCACTGGCCCCTAAGGCAACACTGTCATGCGGCAGGTTGGGCAAGCGCAGCAGGATTTGATCTCGCGTCGCTTCAATTTCAGCCACCTGGCGATCCAAGGCAGCAATGCCGTCGCCAATGTCACGGGTTTCCGTCTTCTTTGACTCTGCTTCGGCGGCTTTCTTTTGGGCCATCAAGGCACCGATTTCTTTGGACACCCGGTTCCTGAGTGCTTTCAGTTGTTCAACTTCCACCAACAAAGCCCGCCGTTTCTCATCCACGGCAATGACTTCATCGATCCGCAACTCATCACCACCATGGCGAGTCGCCAGCTTTTGACGGACCCAGTCCGGACGTTCCCTTATCTGTTTGATATCCAGCATCGAAGCATCCTATAGGACACTCCAGCATGCGACAAGGCGGAGATTAAGGTTTGGCGGGGAATTGTTTTTTAACCATTTCCAACCATTGGCATTCTTCAGCAAAAAGTTTTTTCGGATCAATGCGCTCCGCAACCTGGCTTGCGGCCGCAAATTCGCGCTTATT
>CAIMWS010000376.1 GCA_903845125.1 uncultured Verrucomicrobiota bacterium | reverse complement strand
TTTCGGTAACGCTTCCTTTTTCCACTGTTTGCTCATGTGCATTACCACCGATTTCCGGTGTCTTTTTCCCATGAGTCAACGACCCGTTTTGCCTCCTCTCAGATTCAGGTCCCCGGTGTCTTTTAATTTGAGTCAACTCGAAAGTTACCTGCAACCTTGTGATTTCCTTGACTCGGATGCCCGCGACCTTTTGAGTATGGCGTCATGCAACTGGATAAATCCATTAACCGCGGCTATTTGCTGATTCTGGCCGTGACGGCGGCCTTGGGCGGCTTTTTGTTCGGATACGACACCGCAGTGGTCTCCGGGGCCATCGGTTTCCTGAAATCTTATTTCAACCTGAGCGCCGATTTGACCGGGTGGGCAGCGTCCAGCTTGCTGGTGGGATGCATGGTGGGCGCCATGCTGGGCGGGCCGCTGGGGGATCGTTTTGGCCGCAAGCCGAGCCTGATTCTTTGCGCCACGCTATTTGCCATTTCCTCCCTGCTATCGGCCATCCCCGAGAGTTTAAGCGTTTTTGCCTGGTCCCGGTTCGCGGGTGGCATAGCCATCGGCGCCGCGTCCATGCTTTCTCCGCTGTACATCGCCGAGATCAGCCCGGAAAAAATCCGGGGCACCCTGGTGTCCCTGTATCAATTGGCGATCGTGGTGGGCATCCTCGTGGTGTTTTTCGTCAATCTGCAAATCCAGCGTTTGGGCGACCAGAGCTGGAATGTCCAGACCGGCTGGCGTTACATGTTCGCTTCGCTCACCATCCCTTCGGTGCTGTTCGGCTTGCTGATGGCCCTGGTGCCGGAGAGCCCGCGCTGGCTCATGAAAATGGGCCGGACCAGCGAAGCGCGCAAGATCCTCGAGCGGGTGGGCGGGACGGCCAACGCCCAGCGGGAAATCACCCAAATAGAAGCGGCCCTGAAGCAGGAGGAAGGCCGTTGGTCGGAATTGTTCACCACCGGCTATTCCCGCGCGTTATTGATCGGCGCTCTGCTCGCCGTGGCGGGCCAATTCAGCGGCATCAACGCCATCATGTATTTTGCGCCGGAAATTTTCAAAACGGCCGGCACCGGCGTCGATGACGCCTTCCGGCAAACGGTGGTGGTGGGCATCTTCAACGTGCTGTTCACTTTCGTGGCCATCTGGCTGGTGGACAAAGCCGGGCGCAAGCCCCTGCTCATTGTAGGCACGCTCGTCCAGACGGTTTCGCTCGCGCTGGTGGGCTGGTTGTTCCACACCAATTACCATGGTCCCTTGCTGCTGGCGGGCATCCTTCTATTCGTGGCCGCCTTCGCCGTGGCCATGGGGCCGATCCCGTGGATTGTGAATTCCGAGATATTCCCAACCAAACTTCGCGGCCGGGCCATGTCCATCGCGATCCTGATCCTCTGGTTCGCTGATTTCATCGTCACCCAGACCTTTCCCAAGCTTCGCGAATCAGCCTCCGTGGGGCCGGCGAAAACTTTCTGGATTTATGCTTTTTGCAGCCTGGCCAGCACCTTTTTTGTCTGGTTCATGGTGCCCGAAACCAAAGGCCGCACCCTGGAGGAAATCGAGGCCAGTTGGAAGCATCATTAACTGGCTACACGAGCCGGGCCGGGCCTGAAGTAAAAGCTCATGACCTGCCTGACTTGTTGGGTAATCCGGGAACCGGGCGTCGCGCATCCAGCAAATGCCGGATGGCCAGGATGGGGTGCCGCCAAAGCATGCGCGGACCGGCGTAGCGCATGATCTCCTGCACCGCCGCCCTTTGCCGGGGAGCATAGCAGTGGACCGGGCATTTCGCGCAGGCCGGTTTCCCGCCCTGGAAACGGCAGCGCCGCAGACGGTCCCTGGCATATTCGTATATTACGTGGCAGGCCTGGCACAAATCCGCCCTCCGTCCATGGTGGTCCTGGCAGTATATCCGCATCATGGCCGCGATGGTCTTGCGTTCCCGTTCCAACCGCCGATCCTCAAATTCCATAGCGCCAGCATATCCGCAATTCGCTTTCCAGTCTTGATCCAAGTCATGGGTTGGAGCAGATGGGCT
>CAIMWS010000375.1 GCA_903845125.1 uncultured Verrucomicrobiota bacterium | reverse complement strand
GGCGAGGGCGAGGGCCACCTGGTTGTCGCTCCGGGCGCTGGCGTCGCCGCTGGCCTGGATCAAGTCGGGATCATCCTGCAGGGCCTGCGCCACGCGCAGGCTGGCGGCATCGGTGCCGGTGAAGAAATCCTGGCCGGTGGCGCCATTCAAATCGTAGCCCCCGCGGTGGATGTCATTAACCTGGGTGATCATGGACTTGGCCAGGTTGTCCAGGTTTTGCCGCAAGCCGGCCACGGCGCCGTTGCTGGCTTCGACGGTTCCCGACAGCGAGCCGCCATCCAGTTCCAACCGCATGCCCGATTGGGCGGTGGCCACTTCCAGTCTGCCATCGACGGTCCGGGCTTGGAGCCGCTCCCCCATGGTCCCCTCCGAGATGAGGGAAACGCCGCCGGCGGAGATGTCCACCGCGCCATTTTCAGCCTCCACGGTGGTTATTTTGACATACTTGGCCAGCTCCTCGATCTTTTGCTGGCGGGTGTCGCGCAAGTCATTGGCCGCCCCGGACTCACCGCCTTCGGCGCGGACAATCTCCCCGTTCAGACTCGCGATGTCCGCCAGCAGCTGGTTGGCTGTCTTCGCGTCGGTCTGCGCGCTCTGGAGGAGCTTGCCCTGCAGTTCCCCGAGGCGCTGGTCCATCACGTTGAAGCGGCCGGCGAGGCTTTGGGCCTTGCTGATGACCTCCCGGCGGGCATCCTCGGAGGTGGGATTGGCGCTGAGATTCTGGAAGCTGTTGAAGAAATCGCCGAACAGCCCCACGAGTTCGTTCAGGTCGCCCACCTGGCTGGCGGCATCGGCGCTCTGGGTGCTGGAGGATTGCCGGCTCAAGGACTGGCCCAGAATGGACTGGGCCTGCTGCATGGCCTGCTGCATGGCCTCAAGGGAGCCGCGCGTGCTGGCTTCGTCGGCGATCTGGCCGTCCAGGATCTGGCTGCGCAGTTGCTCGATCGCGGAGGCCTGGATGCCGGTGCCTTGGGAGCCTTGGGCGGAATTCAGCGAATCGGAGGATTGGATCCGCAGGCGCTGGCGGGCGTAGCCCGCCTGGTTCACGTTGGCCAGGTTGTGGCCCGTGACCTCGATCGCCTGCTGGTGTGCCTGCAGCGATCGCTGGCCGAGATTCAAACTGCCAAATAAGCCGAGCATGGGGTTGAGATCAGCCGACGGCTTCGTAGAGCGGTTGCACGACGGGCAGGCGCAGCATGTGGCCATGCTCCGTATACAGCTTGGGCTGGCGCGCCGGCAGGAAGGCGCTGATCAGCTGCTGGAACAGGTCCACCATGCGGGTGAGCAGCAGGTGGTTCTGGCGGGCCCGCTGCTGGATGCGCCCCAGCAGGCTGTTGTTTTCCTCCACCAGCGCCTGGAGCAGCGGGCGGTAGTCGGAAGGCAGCAGCGGCAACAGGGTGGCAAAGGAGGCCGAGGCTTCCTGGCCCAGCGCGCGGGCCAGGGCGATGCGGCATTCCTCGCGGGAGGTCCGGGCCTGCTGGATCACGCGGCTCTGGGCCTGGATCGCCACCACGGATTGTAGCACGTCGTCCGAGGCCCGGGCGGCCACCCGCTCCTGCTGCTGATCCAGCAAGGCCAGCAGCTCGCCGTATTGCTGGAGTTCATCCCGCAAAGCTAGAATCAAAGGTTGCAGTTGTTCACTCATGAGTGTGCTTCTTGGTTGAGGGTATGGTTCCCAGGCTGGGGGCGGCCACCGCCGTCCCGGTCCCGGCATCCTTTTGGAAAATCTGGCGGCCCAGCTCGCGTTCCAGGCTGTGGGCCAGGCCGAAGGAGCCGGAGCGGCTGATGCCATCGGCCATCTGGTTGGTGATCATGTCCTGGTAGATGCCGCTGGTCGAGGTGTCCTGGTTGTATTTGGACTTGAAAACCGTTTTTTGGCCCTCGGCCAGGATCTGGCGCAGCAGCACGGCCTCAAATTGGCGGCTGAGCTCGCCCACTTTTTCCTTTTCGTTCAGCTGGGTGTTGGAGGCCAGCTGCTCCATGGTGAGGTTGGCGGTGGCGATCTTGGGTTGGAAAGCGATGGCGTCCATATATCAGCGCATCAGGAGTTCAGCCTGCAGCGAGCCGGCCTGTTTCATCGCCTGGAAGATGGACATCATGTCCCGGGGCGTCACCCCCAGGGAATTCAGCGCGGAGGCCACCTTCTCGATCGTGGGCATTTCCTCCAGGGTTACCATGCCGGCCTTGGGTTCGGTGGTCTTGTTTTCCGTGCTGGGGGTCACCGCCGTCCGCCCGCCGCTCATGGGGTTGGGCTGGGAGGCGGTCAGGGTGTTGGCGATGGTGATCGTCAGGTTCCCGTGCGACACCGCGCAGGGGCTGATGCGGATCCGGGAGTTGGCCACGATGGTGCCCGTCCGCTCGCTGATGACGATGCGGGCGGTGGTGTCCGGGACGGTTTCGATTTCCTCGATGCGGGCGATGAAATCCACGTGCGAACCTTCCCAGCCGCCCGGGATTTTCACCTGGACGCTGGTTTTGTCCAGGGCTACCGAGGAATTGGGGAACTTCTCATTGACGGCGGTGGCCATGCGGGCCGCAGAGGTGAAATCCGGCTCCCGGAGGATCAGCTCGATGGTGTCGCCGGCGACGATGGTGGCCGGGATTTCTTTTTCCACCAGGGCGCCGCCGCTGATCTGCGCCACCGTGGGATGGTTTTTCTGGACGCTGGCGCCACCCGCCCCGCCGCCGCCCGACAGAAAACCGCCCACGGCCATGCTGCCTTGGGCCAGTGCATAGGTCTCGCCATCGATGCCCACCAGCGGGGTTTGCAGCAGCACCGCACCCTGCAAGGTTTTGGCATCGCCGATGGAGGAGACCGTGATATCGATGCGGGTGCCGGGCTTGGCGAAGGGGGGGATATCGGCGGTGACCATGACGGCGGCCACGTTTTTCGATTGCAGGGTGGTGGAGGGCACCGTGACGTTGTGCCGCTGAAGCATGTTGGCCACCGCCTGGACGGTGTAGGTCATGTTTTTATCCCCATCACCGGCGAGGCCGACGGCCAGGCCATAGCCCACCAATTGGTTGTCCCGCGCGCCCGCCACAATGGCCAGTTCCTTGATGCGCGCCCCCATGGCCGCTTGGGCCTGGCTGGCCGCCGCCAGCCACACACATCCGCCTAGAATGAATAGTTTGCCTCGCATAGTTCAAGTCCGGTTAAAAAGGAGCGATTTTGTCCACGCCGCGGTCCAGCCATCCCCGCTTTTGGGAATCCGCCACGATCCCGCGGGACACATACTTGATGGTTACATCCGCCAGGTTGTAGCTGTAAACGGTGTTGGCCGGGGTGATATCCGCCCCCCGGACCACGCCCCGGACGATGATATCCTGGGATTCGTTGGACAGGATGGCTTGCCGGGTGCCTTCGACAATCAGGCTCCCGTTGGGCAGCACATCCACCACCCGCACGGTGATTTTGCCGACGATGCTCTCCTTGCTGGAGATGCCGCCGGTGCCCTCGAATTCGCGGGCGGATCCCCAGGAAAGTCCGTTTGAGCCCATCACGTTGCCCACCATCGGCAGGCTCATATTGAATTGGGAGGAGCTTTTTTTGGCGGTCTTGGTGCTGCCATCCTTGCTGGCGGTATTGCTTTCCTGGACGAGGACCGTCAGGAGGTCACCCACCGCGCCGGCTTTTTTATCGGAGAACATGGACTTGGAAACCCCGGGTTTCCAGAGCGAGTCCGCCGCGGCGGGTTGGGTGCAGCACACCAGGGCCAGACAGCCGGCGGCCAGGGATTTAGCCTTTGATTTGAATCGAGCGATCATTTTGAACTTTTCCTCTTAATTCGCGTTTGGATAGGGGATTGCGAACCCGGATCACCTGGCCCACCCCGCCATCCTGAAGGATTTCCACTTTCATCGAGATGGACATGGCGCCGTTGGTGAACAGCGCATCCAGCATTTCCCCGCGGAACACGGATGGCCGCATGCGGAACATGCGCGGCGTGATCGGACTGCCCGGCATCACGCTCTCCACCACTTCGATCCCCTCTTCCAACGAGGGCAGTTCCGTCAGGTATTCGCGGATGGTGAGGAGGTCGCGGCGTTCCATGGTGACATCCCGCGGGCTGATGGGGCTGCCGCGGCGCAGGGGGGAGGCGGCCACGCAGATTTCCTGCCAGATCTTGGCCTGGCAGACCAATTGGAAATTGCCCACCACATCCTTGCCCGCATGAAGCTCGAAACGGACGATGAAATTGGCGGACAGCCCGGAGGAAGGTGTGTCCACAATTTTCAAATCCACCGGTTCATCGGGCACGCGGACGGCGGTCCAGGCGCGGAGGAAGCGGACCTCGAGGTCGCCCCGATCCCGCACGTAATCCCGCTGCAGGGCGATGGTAAGCAGATCCTTCAACTCCGATTCGTTGAGCAGGCGGGTGCGGCGGCCGACACGGATGCGGTCGGGACCGGTCCACTTATTGGTGAGCTTTTCGGAGAAATAGGGTTGGATGGCGGCCACGATCTGGGTCTGCTGCAGAACCGTCATCTGCCCGAAGGCGGGGGCATCCATCAGGCGGATGCGCTGGGCGGTGGGCAGGGTGTTGGTCACCACCACCTGGTCGAGGTAAATGCCGTGACTGTCCACCTGGGTTTCGGGCAGCAAAGAGAGGGTGGTGGTGGCGCCCGGGCAGGCCACGCAGGCGAGCCAGAGGCCGAGTCCCGCCAGCCCGAGCCGGGCCGTGATGCGTCCGTCTGCCGGGATGGCGGACTTGATATTCGGAAAGCGGGTTTTCATTAGCGGCGCAAGTTGTTGCTGAGTTGCATCATCTCGTCCGAGCTTTGGACGGCCTTGGAGTTCACTTCGTAAGCGCGCTGGGCCATGATCATGTTGACCATTTCCTCCACGACCTTCACGTTGGACATTTCCAGATAGTATTGGTTCAGCTCGCCAAAGCCGTTTTCGCCCGGGGTTCCCAATTCCGCGCTGCCGGAGGCATCGGTTTCCTTGAACAAGTTCCGGCCCATGTTTTGCAGGCCTGCCGGATTGGCAAAGCGCACCAGCTGCAGCTTGAAGCTTTGGGCGCCGCCGGTGCCTTTCAAGGTCACCTCGCCGTTGGCCGCGATGTTGATGTCCGTGGTGCCGGCCGCGATGGATTGGAATCCGCTGGAGACCGGCAGGCCGTCGCTGGTCATCACGCGTCCGTCCGAGCTGGTCTTGAAATTGCCATCCCGAGTGTAGGCGGTGGTGCCATCGGGCATTTGCACTTCGAAGAAGCCGTCCCCCTGAATGGCGATATCCAGCCGCTCCCCGGTTTTGGTGAGTTCACCGGCAGTGAACACTTTGGAAGTGGCCACGGCCCGGCTGCCCTGGCCGATTTGCAGGCCGGTGGGCAGTTGGTTGCCGCCGCCCTGCTCGGCGCCCGCCGAACGGGTGGTCTGGTAGAGCAAGTCCTGAAACTCCGTCTTGCTGCGTTTGAAACCGGTGGTGTTGACGTTGGCCAGGTTGTTGGCGATGACGTCCAAATTGAGTTGCTGGGACTCCATGCCAGCGGCCGCAGAATATAAAGCGCGTAACATAAATCACCTCACACTGGATTGCCGAGTTCACTGATGGCTCGCCCCATGCGCTCATCGTTGATCTGGATCACACGTTGGTTGGCCTCGTAGGTGCGCATGGCCGAAATAAGGTTGATCATTTCCTTGGCCGGGGTGGTGTTGGATCCTTCCACGTAAAACTGGCGCAGCGTCGAGGACGGCGCCTCCGTCACTTGCAACTTGGGATCGTTTGCTATGAACAAGCCACCCGAAATCGCGGTCAACCGGCCGGCATCGTTGAAATTGACCAATTTGACCTTGCCTTTGACGTCATTTCCCTGGGAAACCTCCCCGGTGGGGGCTACCGCCATCACCTTGGGATTATTGGAATCCAGTTGGATGGGGCCGCTGTCGCCCATTACCAGCCGTCCGGAACTGGTGATCAGCTGGCCTTGGGAATTGACTTGGAAACTTCCCGACCGGGTATAGGCGGGTGTGCCGTTGGGCATTTGAATTTCGAAAAAGCCGGGTCCCTCGATGGCCATGTCGGTTTTTTCACCGGTGTAACGGGCCAGGCCCGCCTCGAAACTCATTCTGCTTTCAAGCTTGGGCATGATGTATTGGTCGCCCTTGCCAGCCTGGCCTGAACCCATGGGAGCCATAAGACCGGCTTGAACCCCCGAAAAGGACAAATTGCTTTTCCGGAAACCGGGGATGGAGCTGGATGACAAGTTCTCTGCCACCATCTCCTCCCAGCGGGAGTTGGCGGTGAGCGCGGCTGCAGCTTGCACCAAACTTACATTCATGGATTGCCTCTGAAGCAACAGCCGTACCAACGTCTGAAAACGCTTATTTTCCAATGGGTTTTCAGAGATTATGGCGATCCTGGTGGCAAATATTTCCGCCTGGCATGGGTTGGACCAAGCAGTTTTTTCCGCCCGCGATTGGGATTTTTTGATCCCGGCAAAAAATGCCTGGCGAGGCTGCGCTTGGGGTAGGACAGGCTTCGAGCCGTGCGGATGGTGTAGGGTCGTAGGTAAAAAGGCCAGCCTGCGAGCGGGCAGTGAGTCCCTGATCACTCCGTCGGTGGCAGCACCGCAAAATTGCCTTGCCCGGGCCAGAACCCGGAAAGCCTTGTTGAATCAGGCATGCTGCTGGATCAGACCTGCCCCCGCACTTCGGCAGGGCAGCAAAGGCAGGAAAGGGACCGTTGGATCAGGGGTACGATGGATTTTCCGGAGTCGGCCAAAATGGCCGGCAGTGAACCATCAATCAGGCTGTTTGGCGGTCCATTTTTTGTAAAGCGCATCCAGATCGCCTGGAGCGGGGTTTCCAGCATGGACCACGGTGCGATAGCGCAAATGGAGTTGCTCGCCTTTTTTCAGGATCAGCTTGCCGTTTTCAAGCCAGAACATCGGGGTGGGGGAGAAAAACCCGTAATCGCGGGTGAACCACGGCGGGGGGAACCAGCGATCCTGCGGATCGCAAAAGATGGCCAAGCCTTCAATTTCACCATGGTGCTGGCCGCGGTAATCAGCCCAAGGGGCGGGTTTGCCAAAGGTTCCCTTTTCCGCCAGATCACCATGGGCGTTGCGCAGGGTGCCGCCGCCTTGGGTGGATAGGGCCGGGATCATGCGGGCGGCAAAAAGCGAGTGGTTGTTTTTTTCGATCTGGACCTCGAGGTTCGCTTCCAGGGTGATCTCGAAATCCACCAGGCGGAGATCCTTGCCTGGGGCTTGGATAGTGATGGTCCGCGAATCCGAGAATGGCGATTCCGCGCCCGGGCGCTCCCAGGAACATTTTTGCTTGATCACGACCATCCGGCCGGAATCGACGGCGAGGGAAATCCCCTTGGAGATGATGCGTCCCCGCTCCAGGCCTTCCTGCCAGTAATTCCCGCCATTGACGCGGTCGCAGCCGAAAAACAGGGAACTGTGGTGCGGGTAAGGCTCGGTTTTATGGGTCGTGATGGTGTGTCCGGTGCGCGGGCCGATGACCGGATAAAAATAGGGATATTTGCTGTCGGCGGTGAATAAATACTCCGTGAACACCTGGCCGTTTACCCAGACCAGAACGCGGTCGTTTTTAAGTTCGGCTTTGACCGGCTGAGCCTGGTCTTGTGCGCGGGCGGGCAGAGGCAGCCAGCCCAACCAGGCCACCAGGCAGAGGACCTTGGCCATCCGGATGGGGCGGGAAAAAAGGGTAATTGTATTCATGCTTCAGAGTTCGTTGGTTGGCTTGGGATCAGCCCTGGCCAGGCGGGTTGCGTTGGACGAATTTGTAGGCTTTCACGGCGTTTTGATAAAAGTATTTCCGGTGCACCCCGGCGCCCTTGGCGGAAAAGTAACCGTTCACCAGGTTGAAGACGGTGGCGTAATCGGCGAACAACTCGCTCACCGGCCAGTTGCTGCCGTAGATGACCCGGTCCTCGCCGAAAACCTCGTAAACGGCGTCGAGGATGGGACGGTAGAAAGATTCCTCGCGGGGGGCGGTGCCGTCGGCTTTGCCGCTGCCTTCCACCAGGCCGGAAACCTTGCAATAGACCTGGGGGCATTGCGCCGCCGCGCGCATGCCTGCGAGCCAATCGGCCGGCGCCGCGCGGCCGTCGATGCGCACGTTGGCCACATGGTCGATAATCATCCGCAATTCCGGCAGTTTCTGCCCGACCCGGGCTATCAAGGGCAGGGTGGAGGAGTCCACCAGCACATCGGCTGCCAGGTCGAGGTCCACCAGCATTTTCAGATCCGCCATATAGTGTGCCTGGTCCACGCCCGATTTAAGGGAGTCGGACCAGAGGCGGATGCCTCGGAAAAGGGGGTTCTTGGAGAAGCGCCGCAGTTGCTCCAGAAAGCCCTTGGAACCGGGTGTGAGGTGGCCGATCAAGCCCGTGATCCACCGTTCCTGTTCAGCCAGATCAAGGATCCATTGGTTGTCTTCAATCCAGGCGCTGGCTTCCACCACCACCGTGCCGCAGATGCCGTGGGCCCGGGCCAGTTGCTTGAATTCACCCGGCAGCACCCGGCGATAGAGAACCCGGTCGTTCCGGGGTGGCCAGGGCACCCCCTGCGGCCGGGTCGGATCGTAAAAATGGGTGTGGGTATCCAGGATGGGCCCGGCCGGAGCCGCTTCGCCAGGGGCGTTCAACCACGGCGCCATCGCCAAGCCTGCGGTCGTGGCGGCCAGAAAGTCTCGTCGGCTGATATTCTTCATGTGAATTCCGCCACGAGCCAACCACAGTGGCAGGGACAGTCAAGCCAATATGACTTCAAACTGCGGAAAACCGTTTTTCACCTTCCCGCTGGAAAAGGCCTCGGGGAGAAGAGTTATCCCGGTTTTCTTTCAGGGTTTTTCGGCTGGGGTGGCCCAAGCGCCCGGCGCCACTTGGCCATCTTTGAGGATCAGCAATTGATCCGCCAAATGGCGGGCTTCGGCGGAATCGTGGGTGACATGCAGGGTGGTGACGCGGGTTTGCCTTTGGATTGTTTTGAGCAGGTTGCACAACTGCCGATGGGTTTGTTCGTCGAGGGCATTCAGCGGTTCGTCCAGGCACAGGATGGCGGGGTCTATGGCCAGCGCCCGGCCCAGGGCAACGCGCTGGCGTTCCCCGCCGCTGAGGCCTTCCGGCCAGCGGCCCAGCAGCGGTTCAAGGCCCAGGAGCGCAGCCAGTTCTGTTACTTTGCGATCCATCACCGCGCGGGGTGTCCGACGCAAACGCGGGCCAAAAGCCAGGTGTTCATACACGGTCAGGGTTGGGAAGAGTGCGCCATCCTGGGGCACATACCCAATGCCCCGCTCGGCGGGGCGCCAGCGGGTGACATCCCGGCCATTGAGCCGGATCTGGCCTCCCGCCACCGGACGCAGGCCGCACAGGGTCTCCAAAAGCGTGGTTTTCCCGCTGCCGCTAGCGCCCATCAGGACGGTGTATTGGCCATCCGGGACCGAAAATTGGAGGTGATCCAGGAGGCAATTCCCGGCGCGCACGGTCAGATCCCGGACTTCGATCATAGGCCGGCTCCGCTGATCACGGTGTCCCGGACGCCGAACAAACGGGTCAGCACCAGCACGAGGATGGCCGCCGCCACCATCAACAAGGAGACCGCCACCGCCGCCTCCAGGCGGCCGATGCTCAATTCGAGAAAAACCGTGGTGCTGAGCACCTCCGTGCGCAGGCGGGTGGCGCCGGCGAAGACGAGGATGGGGCCGAACTCGCCGAGGGCGCGCGCCCAGGCCAGGGTGGCTGCCGCCAGGATGCCCCGGCGGGCTTGAGGCAAAACCACCCGGCGAAAAGCCTGGGCCCGGTTGCAGCCCAAGGTGAGCGCCACCTGCTCGCGGCGCGGGTTGATCTGGTCGAAGGTGATCCGCATGGTCCGCACCGCGAAGGCGGCCGCCACCATGAATTGGGCCAGGATGACGGCGGGGATTTCGTAGGTCACCTGGCGGTCGATCCATTTAAATGGCGGGATGCGGAAAAGAATGAGCAGGCTCAGGCCGATGACCAGTGGCGGCAGAATGATGGGGATGTCCAGCAAGGTATCCAGGAGCAGGAAACCGGCCTGCTTCACCCGGAAAGGCCAGGGCAGCCGGGCTCCGGCATGGGCGGCCCGATAGGCGGATAACTGCCGGGAGGCCTGGGATAGCAGGAAGCCGATGGGTATGGCCACCAGGAGGGAAAGCAGCGCCGTGATGCTGCAGGAGGCCAGGCTCAGCTTCAGGGAATAGCGGATTTCCGGATCGACCAGGATGCGGCCCAATTCACCGAAGGTTGTGTAAAAGGTGTCGGCCACCAGCAGCAGCAGGATGAGGAGCAGATAGGTGCCGCCGAGGATGCCCAGCCCCAGGAAAAACGGCCAGTCTGGCGGCACGCGGGGCCGGGGAGCGGGAGGGGGTTGCTGGTCGCCACAGGCCATGGTGGATTGCCCGGCGGTTTACCTGGCGGGCGAGGCCAGCCAGTGAAAGCCGAGTTCCTGGTAACGGGCCTTGGACGGTTGGTCCAGGATCGCTGCCAGCAGGCGTCCAGCCAGTTGCGAGTGTTCGGAATTCCGGCCCACGGCGAAGGGTTGGACGGCCCGGGCTGACTCCAGGCGCACCAGGTCCAGCTTGTCTTTCACCTTGGCGAGGTTGGCCTCATACACCACCACCACATCCAGGGAGCCGAGCAGCAATTGGTTCACCAGCATGTCCGCGGTGGGGGTTTGGGCGCGCACGTTGCGCATGGTTTGCGGGAGCAATTGATGTTTCTCCAGGAGCGTCCGGGTGAGCGCCCCGAGGGTGCTTTGCTCGGCGTTGGCCACCCCCACCCGCAAACCTTCCCGGGGCAGGTCTGCCAGCCCGCCGAGTTTCCCGGGATTGCCTTTGGGCACGGCGAGGATGATGTCGGTGGCGGAAATGGGTGTGGCCGGGCCGAAGCGTTCAGCCACCGGAGTTACGAAGGTCACGTCACAGGCGAGGTAGGCGTCCGGCCATTGGCCGGTTTTCATCTGGGCCACCAGGATGCCGCAGCCATTGTAAACCCGTTTGATGCGGCAGCCTTCGCGCGCTTCAAAGCGGTTCAGCGTTTCATCGACCGCGGGCCGGTTTAAGGCTCCGCTGTATAATAAAATCTCCGGCGTTGGCTCCCAGGCATCCCCGGCCAGCGCCTGGTAGCCGCATTTTTTAAAGATCTCCGCCCCGCGGTCACGGGCCGCCAGGTAACGAGCCAGGCGCAAGGCCGCGGCGGTCTGCTGGCTGTAACTCAGCACCCCCACCGCCACCTGGTCCTTGATTTCATCCAGGATCGGCTGGCGCAAAAAGGCCAATCCCGGGTATTGGGCGGCAGTGGCATCCCACACGATGGCGGCATCCGCACTGCCGAGGTTGACGTCATTGGCCAGCTCGTTGACGGTCGGTTTAAATACCGCCGCCTGCTTTGCCAGCGGATCCCACAGGCCATCCTGGCCCAGGCGCCGGCGCAGGGCCTTGCCGATGGCGGTTTGGTCGGGGTTGGCCAGGGCCACCCGGATGTCCGGCCGGCTTAAATCCGCCAGGGAGCGGAGGCCCTTGGGATTGCCGCGGGGGAGGAGGATCACCGGGGTCAGGTGGGCCAGGGGAATCACCTCCTGGACGATTCCTTTCTGGCGGCCATCCTCCAGGTAGCTGGTGTCGCCCGCCAGGAACAAATCACCGCGCCGGGCCAGTTGGAGTGCGCTCAGGAGCTGTCCGGAGCCGCCATATTGCACCCGCACCCGGACGCCGCACTCCTTTTCGAATTTGGCCAGCAACTCCTGAACGGGCGGCTGGATGCCCGCGGCGCAAAACAGGGTCAGCTCGGCGCGATCCGCCGCGCCCAGTATGGCGGCGGCCGAAACACCGAGGATCCAAAGACTGCCAAAAATGGATTTCATAGGTGGGACGGGACGGAATGGGCGGTCAGGGATTTCAAGGGGATGATCCGACTGGCATAGCGGGCCACCTCCGGTTCGTGGGTGGCCAGCACCACGGTGCCGCCATCAGCGGCGAAGCGCCTTAGGAATTCCAATACTTGGGCGCCGTTTTCGGAATCCAGGTTGCCGGTCGGCTCGTCCGCCAGGATCAAGGGTGGCTGGTTCAACAAGGCCCTGGCGAGGGCGGTGCGCTGCCGTTCGCCGGTGCTGAGTTGGGCCGGCACATGGTTCCGGCGGTGCGCCAGCCCGAAACGCTCGATCAGCTCCAAGGCCCGGTTTTGGAGGCCGGCGCCGCTGCCCGCCAAGCCGGCCGCGAGGACGTTATCCAGCACGGTCAGGTAGGGGAGCAGGTGAAACTGCTGGAACACGAAGCCGGCGAGCCGGGCGCGGATTCCCGCGCGCTGCCCGGAATCCATGGCATACAAATCCCGGCCCTGGATGCGCACCGCGCCCTGGTCCGGGCGCAACATGCCACCGGCGGCCAGGAGCAGGGTGGTTTTGCCGCAGCCGCTGGGGCCTTGGATGGCGAGCATTTCCCCTGGCCCGGCCCGCAAGGAGAATTCCCGCAGAACCGGTACTGGCCCCGCCGGCCCGGCATATTCCTTGGCGATGGAATCGATTTCGAGCACAGTCAAACCTCCCCCAAGATGGTCGCCGGATCTTGCCGCGCGGCCAGCAGGGCGGGAATCCAGCACATCATCACGGCCAATCCCGGGGTGGCCAGCACCACCGCTCCGAGGAGCCTGGGATCGGCCAGGAGGCGCATCACTCCCGGCTCCGCGGGCGCCCGCAGCCAGGCGGCGCCCACCCCCAACGCATAACCCAGGAGCGATCCCACCAGGCCCATGAGCACCGCTTTGCCCAGGAACAGCAGCAGCACCTGGCTGGATTTGAAGCCCAAAGCCCGCAGGATGCCCACCTCCGAACGACGTTCGCGTGCATTTCCGTGCATCAGCAGCCCGATCCAGGCCCCGGCCGCCACTATGACCAGCGGGATGAGGATCGCCGCCAGCGCCTCCTGTTCACTGCGCAACTTCCGGCGGTGCTCCCGTTCCTGCAGCAGCGCGGCGGAGGCTTGCTCCGCGGCCCGATTCCGGGCTTCGGCGCGGGCGATGGCCTGGGAGGCGAATTCAATGACCCGGGTATCCGGCAGCAAACGCCCGATTTCCTGGCGGATTTTAGCCAGGCGGTCCACCGAGCAATTGCATTCCAGCGCCAGGATGGCGTTGATCCGCTGTTTGCAGTCCAGCAGGGCCTGCATTTCCCCGAGGTTCATCCAGAGCGTGACATCGTCGGCATTGCCCCGCTCCGGCAGGAGCTTGCTCACCACCAACTCGCGCCCTTGGAACTGGATTTTTTGCCCTGCTTTCAATTTCAAGCTCTGGTGCAGCTCATAACCGGCCACCACCTGGCCCGCGGCAATGCTCTCCAGGATGGGTTTTTGGCTGGCGGATTGGATCCAGACTTCACCTTTGACTCCCATCAGGATGATTTTGCGCTGCTGCTCCGGCCATTTGAGCCGCTGGATCAAGGCCGGCAATACGTGGTTGATCGTGGCCACCTGGTTGGTGGAAAGCCGGTCGGCATATTCCTCGGGCATGAACCGGGGCGGGCGCTCTTCACTTTGCAGATCTTCCAGGGTTTGGCCCTGGGGCAGGATCACCATATTGAAGCCCATCCGCACCGTGATTTTCCGGATGTCCTCTTCCAGGCGGTCCATCATGGCCTTGGTTTCGGCGGATTTGGCGGCCAGGATTTGATCGGTCCGCCAGTCGTGCAAACGCAGCCAGGAAACCTCCGCCACCAGGCTGGCCACCGCCACCGTGATCGCCGCCACGCCCAGGGCAAACACCAGTTTGCGGTGGGCAATTTCGCGGTAAATCAGGTGTGTGATCCTCATGTTCAGTTGCCGCGGCGGCCGAAATGGACCAACACCCAACTGACCACCGATACCAGGGCCAGGATGGCGGCGGTCATGATCATCAGCCGCCGGCCCAGCTGGCCAACTTCGATATTCCGGTCGTCGTCGATGGGGGCCGCCCCCGGCCGCTGGGGCCACCGCCCCGCAGCCTGGCGTTGGCCGGCCCGCGGTGAATGGGAATTGGTGGCGGGTGCCAGCGCGGGGTTTTCAAGGATCGACGGACCCACCAGGGCTGGTCCGGAGGGGGGCGACAGCCGGTCCGACCAGGCTTGCCAATCGGCATGGATCATCAGGTCCAGGCCCGGGTTTTGATCCTTCACTTCGCAGGAACAGGTTCCCAGCAGGAAATCGCGGATTTTGTGCAAAGCCGCCTCATCCACCCGGCTGGCGGGCAGCGCGCACAACGCCCGGCCCCGGCCAAAGACCGGCACGAGGATCGGTTCCCGGGATTGGGCCAGCTCCGGGTCGCTGTTGAAAACGATTTGGGCCAGGAACCGCCCTTCCGCGTTTTGCCTGGAAATAATGGAGAGGGGGAAAGCCACGGTTACGGCATTGCTTTGGGAGGTATTTTGGGAGCTTTCGGCCACCCACACTTTTTGTTCCAGTTTTTTCAATTCCAAGGCCAGGGAGCGGCGGAAAGGTTCGTCCCGGGCTTCGTGGCCGGAAAGGAAAACCAGCATGGGAATGCGGTCGCCGCGCCCGATTTCCGCCGCCACTTGGGCGGTGGTGGGATTGCTTTGGAAAAATTGCACGGTCTGGCTGTTCAAAGGCCCGCACCAGGCGTCCGGTTCATCGGCTTTGCTGCGCGGGTAACGCAGCACCAGCCAGGGCATGCGCACCGCGTGCTGCCGTGCCCATACCGTCCCCATGGCACCCGGCGGGCTGGTCGCCACGTCCACCTGCTCCAGCTTGAAATTGGCCCCGCCGCCCCCGGCTTGGCTGGCGCCTGCCAGTTGCTGGATCAGCGGGCCATCCGCAGGCTTCAACGGTCCTTGGTGGAACAATACCAAGTCAAAATCGCCTGGGTGCCAGCGCTCCAGCGCGTAGCGGTATACCGGCGTGTCGCAGGCGGTTACCTGCCGATTCACCAATCCCAGGACGCACACCAGCCAGACCGCGCCGGCGATGAATCGCCTGCGGCCTGGATTTCGCAAGGCATTGACGCCCAAACTCTTTGGCTCCGTATTCAAGGTCAGCTTTGAAAACACCCTTAATGAAGCCCGGTTTGCCGGATGCGTCAAGTGCCATCCGGGCCGCAGTCCACAGGGCCGGGTTGCTCAGCGCTGCGCGGCCGCGGCTTTGGGGAGGGTGATCTGGAAGCGGACGCCAGCGGGATTCAGGTTCTCCACCGCGATTGTTCCTCCGTAAAGATGGAGGATGCGGCAGGCCAGGGCGGGGCCCAAGCCAATGTCCCCGCCGGGCGTGATGGTGCGGGTGATGGCGAAAACCCGGAAAAAATTCGGCAAAACATCGGCGGGGATCTGGCGGCCACGGGCCTCGATCTGAATCCAGACCGCCGGCTCCACCGCGACCACCTCCAGGCGCACCGGGTGGCTGTCTTTGGAGAATTTGATGGCGGTTTCCAACACGGCGGAAAAAACGCGCAGCAGCAATTGGGGTTCACCCGCCACCAAGGCATCTTCCAAAGCGGTTTGGATGGCTATCTGCCGCGAATTGGCGAAGAGGGCGGTATTGGTCACCGCGCCATCCAGCAGCGAGCGTAGACTGGAACTTTCCGCCTTCAATGCCGGATCACCCGCCTGGATTTGCGTCAGCAGCAGGGCGTCATTAAGGATATTGGTCATCCGGTCGCGGGAGAGGTTGAAAAGCGAGCGGAATTCAGTCAGCGCGGGATCGAACCGGTACATGTCGAAAACCATTTCCGTGATGCCCAGCAGACCATTCAACGGAGTGTTGAGCTCATGGGAAATAAGGTTCAAGAAATCGGTTTTGGCCTCGTCCAGCACCTCCAGTCGCCGGTGCGCATCCGCCAACGCCCGGGTGCGGTCCTGCACGATCTCCTCCAGATGGCGGTTTTGGTGCTCCAGTTCGGCTTGCAGCTTGCGGACTTTCAGGTGCGTGTTCACCCGCGCCCGGACTTCCTCAAATTCAAAAGGCTTGGTGACGTAATCCACGCCCCCGCAATCGAAAGCCATCACCTTGTCCAACGGATCGACCAGGGCGCTGATGAAAACCACCGGCACGGACTTCATTTCCTGGGTGGCTTTAAACCGCCGGCACACTTCATAGCCGTCCATTACGGGCATGGTGACATCCAGCAAAACCAAATCCGGGATTTTTTGCGCCGCCTTCTGCAAAGCCTGTGGCCCGTTGGCCGCGGCACGCACTGCGAAGCCTTCCCGCTTCAGCATCGTGGCCAGCAACCGCAGATTATCGGGTGTGTCATCCACCACCAAAATATCCGCCGCTGGCTGAAGGGTGTCATTACTACTCATGGATCCCGTCCTTATTATTGTCCCAAGCCTACACAAACCTACTTAATGGCAAGTGATTCTTCCATGCCAGCCAATCCCGGTCAACCCTAATCCTAAAACCGGGCGCCGCCGTGTTTCTGGCCCACTCGCTCTCCTGCGGCAGTCGTTGCTTTAAGCTTGTTCCGCCCCCCGCGATTCAGATAGCTTGGGGGGCGTAATGAAATGGACCTCAACGCAAAACACGGCCTGGATCGAGGCGTGTCGTGAATTTGCAGCCGCGCGGCTCCCTTTCCGGCTCGACCATATCGGCGGGCCGGTGGAGCAGAAGTTTTGCGATGAATTTTGCGCCGAGCATCATTACCGGCGGGAAAAAATCGGATCGTCCGCCTTGTTTTTCCCGAATTTGGACAAATAGCCGGGTTCATTCCCGACTCAACCGTGCCTCTGGATTGAACCCTGCCGACTGACTGGGTTTGACCCTGTCCAGTGGGCCAGTCGAGCGGTTGGGGTATTTTGCGCCAAATCTTCGCCCCTTCTTGATCGGTTCCGGAGGTGCGCCCGGTTCCCTGCGGGTCATGCCCAAAAAACCGGCGGTGCCAACCGTTCCTTCCCCAATGCAGGAAGGCGGCCGGGTTGGCTGTCCGCCTTTGGCCACGGGCAGACTCCCCATGCCGGAAATACGCCTTCCTGGTCCTGTCAGCCAACCTGCGCCGTGATCGCTGCCCGGCCCTTAATGGCGGGGCGCGATGATTCACCGCAAGTTCATCGAGCGGAACAAATCATCGATATCCTTTAAGGATCGAAGGAAGTAAATGGTCGTGAAATAAGTGATCAACAAGATCGCCAGGCAAACAACGACTTTCGCTGGCTTGCCGAGTTGGGGGTGGAACGCGACCAAGGGCAAGGCCAAAGGGGGCAGCAATAAGAAAGCCAGCACCAGGGTGGAGTTCTTAAAATACCATTGTAACGGCGGAGGGACGTTGAGCATCTCCCCGCAGAAACGGCACTTGATGGCTTCCTCCTGGATTTCTTCGGCGCAAAAAGGGCATTTTTTCATTAACCTGACTTCCACGGTTAAAATAATCCAGAGGGTTGACAATGCAAGAGAAGGTATTCGGCTGGTTGGGGGCTGATTGGTTTCGCTTCAAAGGGCATGGGCGCGCCGGATTGGTTCTCTTGCGGTTGACCACGGAGAGCGGTCACCGAACTGGGGCTGTGCCGGGCTCCGAGCTTGGTGGCGGCAGTCCTGGCCGGTTTTGGCCAGGGAGCAGGATTCGCACCGCCCGGAGATGCTCTTCATGCCAAAAAGGGTCTTGAGCCTGTGGTTGGTTCCAGTTATAATGAAAATCGTGAAGGCTGCGTATCAAGGTTTCCCGTCGCGGCGTTGCGTTGCGCTGCCCATCCCCGTGCCTGTAGTTAGGCCTTTCCTTCGGCATCCACCCCAAGCGTGTGTATGAGCCAGGCCGTGCTGGAAGTGAAAGGAGCAGCCAGGGCTGGGGGGCTTGGCCGGTTTTGGCCGGTGTGGGCCTTCCTGCTGGCTGGATTGCTGGCCACCAGCCTGGCCACGCACCTGACCAAATCAAAGGTGGATAGCGAAGAAAAAGCGGATTTCGATTTCGCTTGCAAGGAAATCGAGGGCAAGATTGTGGATCGCTTCCGGGCTCACGAGCAGATCCTGCGCAGCGCGGCAGCGTTTTTCACCCACTCCAGCGGAGTGGACCGCCAGGAATGGCGCCGATTCACGGAGCGCCAGCAGCTTGAGCACCGGTTGCCGGGGATTCAAGGCCTGGGCTTTTCCCTGTTGATACCCCGTGCCAGACTGGCGCAACATATTCAAGAGATCCGCGCCGAGGGCTTTCCGGCCTACGACGTGTTTCCCAAGGGGGACCGGGAACTGTATTCATCCATCGTCTATCTGGAGCCATTCACCAACCGCAATCTGCGCGCTTTCGGCTATGACATGTTCAACGAACCGGTGCGGCGGGAAGCCATGGAGCGTGCCAGGGATCTGGACGCCGCCGCGCTTTCGGGAAAAGTGACCCTGGTTCAGGAGACCAGCAAGGATGTCCAGGCGGGCACTTTGATGTACGTGCCGGTTTACCGCCCCGGCCTGCCCATTGAAACGACCGCCCAGCGGCGCGAGGCAATCCTGGGTTGGGCCTATAGTCCCTATCGAATGAATGACCTCCTGGAAGGAATCCTCGGCAGTTGGGACCAGGCCGGCCAAAGGCGGATGCAGTTGGAAATATACGACGGCGCCAGGATTTCCCCCGAAACGAAACTTTTCGACAGCCAGGCGGCGCGGCACGGGCAGTCACCTCCGGCCGCCGAACCGCGCCTGGCTGGGCAGCGCCAGGTTAAAACGGCAGGGCGCCATTGGGTCTTGCGCATCACGCGGATCGGCAATCCGGCGGACCCCGTGGATTACAGCAAAGTCTGGCTGGTGGGGCTGGGGGGATTAAGTTCCAGCCTGTTAATGGCGGGGTTGCTTTTATCCATCCTCAAGGGGCGCGACCAGGCCTGGCAGTTTGCGGCGGAATTAAAGCGGAGCGAGGAACGCTACCGCACCATGATGGACAGTTCCCCCCATGCGGTGTTCCTGGCCGGCGAAGACGGCGTGATCATGATGGCGAACCAGGCGGCGGCCAATCTGAATGGCCGAGCGCGTCCGCAAGACCTGGCCGGGGAGCGGCTGCCGGATTTATTCGAGCCCGGGCATCGGGCCAGCGTCCAGGCCGCGGTGGCGGCGGCCATGCGGCAGGGCTTTGCGAATCCTGTGGAATGCCTGCTTCAGCGCGCGGACGGCGCCTTGATCGCCACGGAATTGTCGGGCGCCATCGTGAAGGATTTCCAGGGCCAGCCCAAGGTTTTTCTGGCCATCGCGCAGGATATCACCGAGCGCAAGCGAATGGAGAAGGAGAAGGAGCAGATTGCCGCCCAGCAGCGGCTGGTCCAAAAGGCGGAAAGTTTGAACCGCATGGCTGGAGCCGTGGCCCATCATTTCAACAACCAGCTCGGGGCGGCTATGATGAGCCTCGATCTGGCCCGGCACGGCCTTTCCCACGGCCCATCCGCCACCGGGCCGCTCAAGGACGCCATGGCCGCCGTGCGGCGCGCGGCGGAAGTCAGCAGTATGATGCTAACTTACCTTGGGCAAGCGCCGTCCGTTCAGGAGCCGGTGGAGCTTGCCCTGGCCTGCCAGTCAAGCCTGGCCCGGCTGCAGGAAACCGCACCCCGCGGTGTGCGCCTGGTCTCCCAACTGCCCCAGCCGGGTCCGGTCATCGATTCCAGCGTCAACCAGATCCAGCAAATCCTGGCCAACCTGGTCAGCAATGCCGGTGAAGCTTACACAGGGGGGGCCGGTGTGGTGCAGGTGGCCGTGAGGACCGCCACGCTGGCGGATATTGCCCCACGGCACCGGTTTCCCATTGACAGCGACCCCCAGGCGGTGGGTTATGGCTGCCTGGAAGTGGTGGACCAAGGCTGCGGCATTGCTGAGCACGACATCGAAAAAATCTTCGATCCGTTTTTCTCCACCAAGTTCACGGGCCGGGGATTGGGTTTGCCAGTGGTGCTCGGGATAGTGCGGGCCCACAACGGATTGGCGACTGTGGAAAGCAAGCCTGGCCGGGGCAGCACCTTTCGGGTTTTTCTACCGCTGTCCGCCAAAACCATCACCCCCAAACCATCCCCGCCTCTCTCCATCCGGAAAACAGCGCCCTCGGGAACCGTGCTGGTGGTGGAGGATAACGCGTCCCTGCTTTCCGTGCTGGTACGCGCCTTCAAGCTCCTGGGTTACAACGTGCAGCAGGCGGGCGATGGGGTTGAAGCGGTGGAGCTTTTCAAACAGCACCGGGACGAAATTTGCTGCGTGGTGACGGATCTCACCATGCCGCGCATGAATGGCTGGGAGACGATCGCGGCCGTGCGCAAAATTGCGCCCGGCGTGCCGGTCATCCTGGCCAGCGGCTACAGCGAATCAGAAGCCCTCAAGGGTGACCATCCGGAGTTGCCCCAGGCCTTCCTGAGCAAGCCCTATGATTTTGACGAACTGAGCGGCACGCTGGCGCGTGTGCTGGGCGTCTCAAAAGAGGACCCGTCATCAGGGAGCTGACTTTGAGGGGGTAAGGGGCTCCCTGGCGTGATGAAAAACCCGGCAAACCGGGTTTCTTGCTGTAGTTGGCTTCAAAAGTGATTGCCATAGTTTTGGTCCTTTCGTTTTCTGTGGTTTTTGAGGCATTGTTTTCCGGCTGGATCGAATGTCCGGCTGGGCTGTGGGCTTATGGCTTGGGCGGATGGGTTGCCTGCGGATTCAGTTCCTGGGCTTTGGCGCAGCCTTCACCATGGCGAAGCGCATTTTCCAACAGGCGGTTGGCCAGCACTGTCATGGAGACTTTATCAGCCTGGGCTTGGAAATAATGGCAGGTAATGAGGAATCGTTTGATTTGCGGGTTTAACCCTGGCCTGTGGCATCGCTTGGCGCTGGTTTCATATTCACAACCGGCTTATTTCCAATGCCTTACATTCTTACGCCTCAGGTTTTCGACAGGCCGGACATCAACATCCAAGGTAGGCGTCAAAATCATGCCACCCCCCAATTTGCATCCTGCTACGCCGCCGAGGGCCTAAACATTTCATGGAGGGTGAAGATTTCTAAACTTTTTAATCTTGGTCTTGAGGCGATGATTCCTATAAAAAACCGCATGTGCCATGTAAAACCATTAACCGGTCTCGCCCCCGGGCTCTTTCCCTGCACTCAAAATTGCCACCGGGTCTGCAATACTGTCTGTTTTTCCCGCTGAATGAACTGGTATCACGTCAACCCCCGCTCCATTGATAGGTCCATAGCCATGGCCGACAAAAACAACCATCCTGCGATCAACGGCCAGAAACAGTCAAAGGTCGGGTATTTAGTTTCCATCATGGGGTTGCTGCTCTGGCTGTTGCTGCCTGCGCCAGCCCAAGCCCAATACAACTACACCACCAATAAGGGTGCAATAACGATCACCAAATACACCGGTACCGGCGGTGCGGTGACCATCCCCGGAACCATTAATGGCCTGCCGGTCACCAGCATCGGGAACTATGCGTTCTGGGGCTGCACCAGCCTGACCCGCATCACCATCCCCAACAGCGTTATCAGCATCGGGAACTGGGCGTTCTATGAATGCACCTACCTTACCAGCATCACCCTCTTCAACAGCGTCACCAGCATAGGCAGTTCGGCGTTCTCTGACTGTCGCAGCCTGGCCAGCGTCACGCTTGGCAACCGCGTCACCAACATAGCCTACGGTACGTTCTCAGGCTGCACCAGCCTGACCCGCATCACCATCCCCAACAGCGTCACCAGCATCGGGGGCAATGCCTTCGAGGGCTGCATCAGCCTCCAAGGGATTTATTTCAAAGGTGACGCTCCCAGCCTGGGTGGGGCTGTCTTTGGCGGTGGCTACAATGCCACCGTCTTTTACCTGGCTGGGACCAAAGGGTGGACCCCGACCTTTGGCGGCAGGCCAACGGCAGTATGGAGTCTGCCGATGGAAATCAGCGTCACCCAATTTGCCATCCAGACGAATGGATTTGGGTTCAAGGTAACCAGCACGAGCACCCAGCCCGTCGTCGTGGATGGGTGTGCCAGCCTGGCCAACCCCATCTGGATTCCCTTGCGGACCAACACCCCCAGCGGGGGTTCGTTTATTTTCAACGATCCCCAGTGGACTGATTATTCCGGCCGTTTTTATCGCGTGCGATCACAATAATGGAGGGCGGAGAGCGGAGGACAAGATTTTGACAGCAGATGGAACACAAGCGAACATCGATGGGATTGCTTTTTGGTAGCCCAGCCGATGATGCTTTAATGATCGACGAACTAAAACAAGTAGCCTTAGATCCAGGTATTTACTCCATTCCACTCCAAAGCCAAGGCCACAGAACAGCGCAACATTGGTTCGATGGTTACAAAAAAGGTGGGACGGAGAAGGATATATCAAACCTAATATTTCTCGATTCTCCCAATCTCTTGATTCGCCAAGTAGTTATTGGGTGACCCCATTTTATAATAGGCAAATCAAATCATTATGAAAAAAAGCGTTTTGCTAATTATTGGTGTGCTGGCGATCTCCGCCTTTGGGGTGGAATACGGTTTGTTGTGGCGGTCCCATCTCATAGATGTTCGGGTTAAAATGTTGAGCGATCTTACGATGGCGTTTGATAATTATGCCCGCGTTCATCCTGGCGAGCAAATTGACCCGTTAATGTTTCGGACGATGGTTGTTTCCATTTTGAACCTTCCATCAGGCAACCCAAGCGAAGACGTGACCATTGACTGCAATCAACAGCTTATCCATCCTGGCTCAAATGACATCATCTGCATTCTTGGGTATCGCGGGAAGGTGTATGTTGGAATTTGTGGAGATCGACGAAGGATCATCTTGAGCAAAGAACAGCGAAATTCTTGGGCGCAGGATAATCTTCCGGTCAGGGGAAGGGCAGTCAACTTAGAGATGGGGCGGTAATGTGGACGGCAGGCTTAAGCCGGGGCACAACAGGGGCCACCTATTCAGACGTTGTAATCCCGGTTCTTTACACATTACTGCCCCGGGCCAAGCTCCTGGCGGCGGAAGCAAAATTGGCTGGCGATCCTTGTCTGCTTTGGTACGGGGCCACCCGGGAGCCTCGGCCAGCGTGGCTTGGGGTGGTGCGGCTTTTGGGGGAGCCTGGGCTGCAGGAAGATTCGGCCCTGAGTCGGGAAGTCTTTCTGGCGCGGATGGAAGCACGGCGTTGGGCGGAAGAGCAGGCGGAGTCGCTGGCTTCCCCTTCGGCGTGGTGGGGGCTTGGGTAGCGAAGCCTTTCGGCAGGAACTTTTGGCCAGGTTCGACGGCCAAACTGGGCAATGGGCGAGCGGTTAGTTGCGGCAAAAGCATGCAGAAAGTCGGGCGGAGCGGATCATCACCGAGGAGTGGAACCGGTGGGGTTGGCCGGAGGAAGAACTGGGGCGGGCACGCCAGAATGCCCCAGGGGAAATGGCCATCGCCGCCCGGTTGCGGCGAGCAACGACTCGGACCCTCAAATGGATTGGGGTGTGCCTCGGCTTGGGGACGTCCCAGAGTACCCATGCGAGTGTACCCCAATGGATTATGAGCAACCCCAACCCCATGTCGGCGTCGTCCGCGCCGCGCCATCAACCATCGCCACAAATCTTAACCAGGAATGTGCACGAGGAAAGAACCGTGTTGCGGCCTGACCCATTCGCCATAATCTCCAACCCGCACGATCTGTCCACGAGCCATCACGCGGCTAGGGGACCGGAATCGGCCCCGGCACCGCGCGGTAGTAACGCCTCGGTTGTGTTGCGGACTGAGGATCGATCCAGACCTGAACTGGTGCGGTGAGGGTAATGTTCCCCACTCCATACCAGTTGTTTGTATCAACCAGGTTCGCAGTTGCTTGGATTCCGTACGTCAAGCCTGCCACACCTATCACTTTGACCCCAGCGTAAAGCGCGATTTCCGTATTCGGCGAATTCAATGTCAATGAGGCCGGTTGGCTTTTTGCGTTATTAGTGCCACCGTCGATGGCCACAACCATGTAAGAACCCTCATTCGTCGTCTGCAGATTGGTAAGCATCAGCGTCGAATTGGTGGCGTTCAGAATCGCACCCCCGTCCTTAAACCATTGGTAAGTGACTGGCGGAATTCCTCCGTCCACAATTACGTAGAACGAAGTCGTTCCCCCCACAATACCCACCTGGCTTACTGGCTGGGTCCCTATTTCAAATCTTGAGCTCCAAGTGGCGACCAGGTTGCGTTCAGGACTACGCATGGCTATCTCTGCGCCCGGGGTAACCCCAATACGGACCGCTTGTCCCATATACCATTCCATCGTAGTAACACCATCGCCAATCGGGCCGCTGGCGCTCAAAGTTCCTCCCATTTCGTACCATCCATTCGGATCCAATCCAAACCCACTCGACCCAGTGGCGGCGGTGAAAAACGGCTGCCAGTAATTGGCTTCAGCTTGGGCGTTTCCTCCGGGGAAGGTGCCCGTGCCTCCCGCCACAAATACAGCCCCACCGCTGCTTACAAAGTTCGCGAGATCGAGGGGCAGATTCGTGTAGCCGGTATTTTGGCCAGCGACGAATATTGCGTCGTAAGCCACCAAGGCTACCGGAGCCTCCGCAAAGCCCCTATAGGTGACAATCGTACCCTTGTCAGCGAGTGCCTGCCTGAAGCGACTGCCGAAAGCTCCGTA
Source organism: uncultured Verrucomicrobiota bacterium (assembly GCA_903845125.1). Lineage (GTDB taxonomy): Bacteria > Verrucomicrobiota > Verrucomicrobiia > Limisphaerales > UBA1319 > CAIMWS01. The sequence goes on along the minus strand of CAIMWS010000375.1, from coordinate 1,144 downwards.
TGTGCCGTTGTAGCCGGAATTCCAGGATTGCCCATCAAGAATCAGAGTTTTCTTTCCTGGTCCCAACCCGAACCACTTCACCACATTCGCAATGTAGTTTGAGCTGATCGTTTGCGCGTCAGAAAACCCCCACTCATCCCCAGCAAGACCTATCTTCCCGGCTCTTGCTGTCGCCTGAACCCCCAAGACGGCCAACGCTGTCGTAATTAATTTCATTAGGCATACGCAGCGCCTCCTCAAAAATCCGAAACGGACCGACTTAACGCACCCAATAATTGAAACGCTGCTTGTTTTCGTATCCTTTGTTATCGAGTTCATGAGAGGTGATGGTATCCTTTTTTCCGCCGGGAAACAAGCGTTTTGGAATCAGAGTTCTCGTGCTGGTAGCCGAATGGTAAATCCTGGAGTCCGCATTATAATCTGCTCTGTTGCCGCACTTTATATTTTAACTGGGATTTTGCACCCCTTTCGCGCCACCATTCCCGAAGAAAAAATCGGGGTAACAAATTGGCCCGTGGACCAGTAAAGAGCCGGTTTAAACAACACACTTCCGCCCAAATGTCACCAAATTGGAGACAAATGCCATCCTGAAATGGTGTGGAATTCCGGGTTAGACCTCTCCAGCCAAGCCGCCAGGAAATACAAAACAAGCTGAGCGCAAATTTAAACCGGATCTTCATGCCAAATCATCGAATCCCCAATCATCAGGGGACTTGCCTTTCACTCCCATTATACCACGCGCAATAGCAGCAATATAAGAGGATGAATTGATCCAACGTGGCATGATATTTCCGGCGTGATGGATTTGCTGTTTTATAAATATGCAACCTGTTTAACCGCAATGAGTTGGAATTAGAATATTCCTTTATGGTCATTTTCTATATGACAATAAATGCGGCGGATATGAAATTCGTCACAGACCAATAATCAAGATATAAAAAACGGAAATCGAACGTGAGAAAACTCTGTATTCTACGTGGGAAATGGGCCTTATTGCGTGGCCTATTATTGGCGAGTTGGCTGGGGTGCGTGACCGCCCAAGTGTCCCGGCCATATTGGTTCGAGCAGTCGATCTTGCCGTTGGGTGACAAACCTCCAACGCAAACCGACACCCTCACTTTGGCGGCCACCGTCACTATGTTCC
>CAIMWS010000374.1 GCA_903845125.1 uncultured Verrucomicrobiota bacterium | reverse complement strand
GCTGCAGGCGGCTGACACGGTGAACGGCGCCTACACGGACGTCTCCGGCGCGACGAGCCCGGCGACGATCACGGTTCCCGCCACCGGCGCCAAGTTCTATCGCGTGCGCAGCAATTAAATAATCGCTGCCAGAATAATCACGGGAGACCGGGCTTCGGCCCGGTCTCTTTTTTTAGGGGTGCTTCCGGGAGGTCGGTATGCAATTTGATTGGCTCCCATTGGGATGGTTTACGCGAGGAAGTAGGAAAATGGGGCCAATCGCGGGGGTTCGACCGCAAGGGCGTACGCGCTCGTGCTCCCAGCCCACACCCCGGCGCGGTTTAGCGCTTCCGACCGGCCTTTATGGATTCCGCCGCAGCCGGAAAAAGGAGCTGCCTGGGAAAACCTCAAAGGTGGCGTTGGTGGCGCCCCACAGGTGGAAAACCGGCTGCCAGCCGCCACCGTCAACGGTGGGGGCCTGCTCGAGTTCCCCATCCACCAACCCGGCCGGCCAGCTGAGTCGGAGTTGCCGGCCCTCCCGGCTGGCTGCCAGGCGCAAAGGCTCCGGGAGGTTCAGCCTACTGATGGCTGGGTGGAGCCGGCTCAAGTAAAGCCCTTGCTCCTTGCCCAAGGGTGGGGGAGTGCCCTGGTTCCAGGCGGAGCGCAGGGTGAGGGCCGCCAGGTCCGCTGCCAGCTGCCGCAGCCCCGGATCCTGCCGGCGATCCGCCTCCCGGCTGACCGTGGCGCAGAGAGCGGCTTTGCCGGTGTCCCACAAGTAGGGGTCGGCGGCGGGCGTCTCGTAATTGGTGGACCAGAGCAGCTGGCCGCCGATGCGGTCCCCGGCCCAGGCGAACAGGATGGCGTTGGGCCATTGGCCCTGGACGGTGCCATTGGCCTCCGGGGCCGCGTTGGGCGCCAGAAAAGCCAGGGTGTTGACCCAGGCCGCCAGCACTTCGCTCGGGCGCCGGGCGGGGTCGCCCAGGGGCGCATCCCCGGTATCCACGAGGCAGCGGTACAGGTTGTTCATGTCATACAAGGTCAGCAGCCAGATCTGGTCGGTGTGGTTCGTGCCCGGGGTGGCCAGGGGCTGATCGCTCCAAAAGCCGTAGCGCCGCCCATCCTTTTCCAGCTCGGCGTAATATTGGCTGACCGCCCGGGCCAGGTTCCCCCGGTAATCGTCCAGGAAGGAGGCGTCCTGGCCGGCCAGGCCCACAAACCGGAAGGCCGTGATCCACTGGGAGGCCACCCGGCCCACCGGGCGCGCCCAGGGATCGGGAGGCGGCTGCCGGGGTTCGACCGCCACGCCGGGCCGCCCCGGGTAAAAATATTGGCGCATCGAGGCGGCGCCCCGCTCCAAGGTTTCCACGACCGTGTAATCCCCGGTGAACCAATAATAGAGCAGCAAGTTATCGAAATAGGCGTGGGAGCTGTTGAAATCGGCCCGGTAGCCGCCATACCCGGTGGGGGATTGGCCGATGTAAAAATAATCGTCCTCCGGCGCCCCGTGGATGATCTGGGTGTGGAGCATGCGCAGGGCGGCGGGGCGGGTGATCTCGTCCAGCCAGGCGCTTTGCCCCGAGCGCATGGCCCAGAAGGCGGCGAGGGTGGAGGTGTCGTGATAATCCGTCCAGGTGGCACCCCAGTAAACATCGTCCCAGGATTCCGCCGGGGTGGGATCATTTTCGGGGACCGAGTTGGTGAGCTCATCAAAGCCGGTCATGGGGTTGCCCCAATACCGGGGGAAGAGCCCGTAGGTCTGGAGGCCGGACAACCCCATCTGGAACACCAGGTTGGTGGTGCGGCTCAACACGGTGGGGACCAGGGTGTCATATTCCCGCCAGGACGGGGCGAGATCCCCGACTGGGAACTCGTCCACCGCGCGGGAAGCCGCGAACCAGGCGGCCTCGGGCCAGGCGCGTAGCGGGTGGTTCAGCCGGGCCCACAGCTCCGCTTGCACCGCCCCGGGGGCGGGCTGGTTGGTCGTGAACCAGAGGCCGAATTGGGCATATAAACCCTGGCGGGCGCCCAGCCAGGCCTGGTCGCTGGCGATCTCCACCGCCAGGGCCCCGTTGGGGAGGCACCGCAACGCCTGCGGCTCAAAGCAATGCATGTGATTCAGCGCCAGCGCCACGGTTTTGGTGCCATCGCTCATGGCCAGGGCGCCGCCATCGGCAGCGCGGCCGGACTGGCGGTGGCTGCCGAGCCCGATTTCGAAGCGCAAGGGATCCGTCCGCTGGAGGCGCAAACACTGCTCGACCCAGCCCGTCTCATCGGTCAGGCCAGCAGCCTGGACGGGCGGTGCGGTGCGCCCGCCCCAGACCCACGCCTGGCGGGGGCCAATCCAGGGGATTTCCAAGGTGTCGCGCAATTGCTGGATCCGGAGGCCATTGGGCACCCCTTCCGACGCCAGGACTCCCACCCCAAACAGGGATCCCTCCCAAGCCACCTCGTGGCGGACCAGCACCGCCGAGGAGCCGGCAAAGAATTCGTAGCGGCGGCTCGCCGCCAGGCGTCCGTCCCCCACCGCCGGCAGGTCATACAAGCCGTCGATCACCACCACGGTGGCCAGGGGGCTAACCCTTTCCACCACGATCCGGCGCACCGCGGCGTGGGTGGTCCGGTTGCTGTTGGCCAGGGCGGTCAGGGCGCCGCCCGTGGCGGCCACCGTGCCCTCCGCCAGGCGGACTTCATCGAAGAGCTGGCTGGCGTTTTTACCCAAAGTAAAGCGGGCCGCACCGGTATTGACGGTCACCTGGTTGCCGGCCTGGGTCAGTTCGAGTTTAACCGCTGGTTCCGGCCCCGCCACCGGATCCGTCGAAATCTCCAGCCGATAACGGCGGGCTTCGTAGGCCGCCACCGTGGCGGGCATTTCCACGAGCACCCACTGCACCGGGGCGTTGGTATCCAGCCGCCCGCTGTGCCACCGGGCCAGCACCTGGAAACAGGCCGGAACCGGCTGGCCCTCAGCGGTTTCCACCCGCAGCTGCGATACGGATCGGACGCCGGCCTGCCTGGGCAGCGGCACACCCGAGCAGATGATCTCATTGGTACGGCTTACGCCCGCCCACTCTGTCACCGTGAAAGTCAGGTCCGGCGCCAGGGCCGCGAAGTTATTGAGGCCGAGGAATATCCAGCAGATCGCCGCGTTAAGCCAAGCCGGGAATGGAGTCAGGTGCATAAATTGGTTTCCAACGATTGCTTCTAGTCTGGCCGGTTCCGTGCTGCTGAGCCAAGGTGGAACTGGCCGGTTCCCGCCCCCAAAAAGCGCTTTGAACCGTTCCACGGCGGTGGTTTCCCCACCCATCCCATGGCGGCGCGAGCCTGCCCGCCACTCAATCAGCAGCAAAGGGTATATCGGCCTGGTTCCCTTCCGGCTTGAGCGGATTGTAGGTTAGGGGAAGGCCAGGGATTCCATCCACTACATCTGCGGCAGCGTGAAAAAATTTTCAGGCCACCAGGCAGAGTAAGTGTTGCTAAACGTAGAAGGGATCATGATTAGCCGATTACCCGGTTGGGATGGCACGGGCAGTATCATGCTCAAAACACTTTGGGCCAGGTAGTTGCGTAAATAGATGGCAGGGATTGGGGGAGGTTTTCCCCGCTTTTCCCCGGCCTGCCTTCCGGTCGGGTTGTCCGCCTGGCTGTTTTTAAGGTTTAGTTATTGCCGCGGCCTGAACGGACTGCCATACTTATGCGCCGAAAATAGCACGACCTGCGCGAGGACCAGCCTCAGGTGTGGGGATCGACGTGGAAATTTGGATCGGGAAAATTGAATGAGCCGGTGAAGCAGGCCGTCTGGTGATAAGACAACCTGGCATTGGTGATGCGGACGAAAGTGTTTTGGCGATTATAATGAAACAGGAAATGATCAAGCCCTGGCGGCCGATGACCGGAACCGCCGCCCGATGTCTTCACCCATTGCATTCCACGGCTGGACGGATCCTGGCGGGGAGAGCCGGGGGAGGGAACTGACATGGCCTCCCACACCGTCCGAAAAGTCTCCCAAGCCGGAATTGGTTATTCGGTGGTGGAGCTGAACGATGTGCGGCACGTTTTCGCGGCGGCGGTGCCGCGCTGCGGCGGGTCGCTGCGGCAGCAAGCAGGCGACGCGCTCCAAACCATTCAAAATGTTTCCCGGGAGGAAGGCACCCGCGGATCCATCGTGCACCAGGCGGTATTTCTGGCGGATCTGAGCCAAATCGACGAGTGCCGGCAAATCATGCACGAATTTTACGGCTCGGAAATGCCGGCCACCAGCTACATTCCCCAGCCGCCTTGCGAAGGCAAACTGCTGGCGGTGGAGGCCTTGGGCGTGGGCCAGGGCAAAGGGGAGGTGGAGATCGAGCGCATCAGCGAGCAGTTGGTGATCGCCCGGCATAACGGGATCGCCTGGGCGCATTGCGCGCAAGTGGTACCCTCGGTGCATCAGGATGGCCTTTACAGCGACTCCCTGGATGCCTTTCGGCACATCCAATCGTTGTTTGAAAACGCCAGCCTGCGCTTCGACCAGGTGATCCGCACCTGGCTTTACCTGGGTGGCATTGTGGACCAGGACGGCCCGGTGCAGCGGTACAAGGAATTGAACCGCGCCCGCTCGGATTATTACCAGGACATTGCTTTTCTGGCCAACCGCCTGCCGCCGAATGCCAAGGGACCGATCTTCCCCGCCAGCACGGGCATCGGCACCGAGGGCCGCGGCATCATGATGAGCGCGATTGCCCTGGCCACGGAACGGCGCGACATCGTGGCGGTGCCGCTGGAGAATCCGCGGCAGACTTCGGCCTATGACTATGGCACCTGTTACAGCCCCAAGAGCCCCAAATTCTCCCGGGCCATGGCCCTTTCCTGCGGGAATTACGCCACGATCTTCATCTCTGGCACCGCCAGCATCACCGACTCGGAGACCCGCCACCTGGGGGATGCCGTGGCCCAAACCCACGAGACATTGAACAATATTGAGGCCCTGATCTCCGAGCAAAACCTGCAGCTGCACGGACTGCCGGAGTTGGGGACCACCCTTTCCGGGCTGGGCCTGGTGCGGGTTTACATCAAGCGGCAGGCGGACTACGCCGGCATCCGGGCCGCCTGCGAACAGCGCCTCGGGGAACTGCCCACCATTTACGCGGGGGCGGATGTCTGCCGGCCGGATTTGCTGGTGGAGATCGAAGGGATCGCTTTTTCCAAAAAAAGCCAGCCGGCGCCGGTGGTGGTGAAATCATAACCTCCCGCCACGCCGGCGGCTCCGATGGCGGCCGGCCCATTCCCGGGCCGCCCGGCGGGCAGCGAAAAGGAACCGTATGAACAGCCGTTGGTGCTCCAGCCTGAAGTTCATTTTGGGGGGGATTCTGGCCTGCCTGGAAGCGCGGGCGGAGCCGGATTGGACTCAATACCGCGGCCCGGGCGGCACGGGGATGGCGCCCGACGCCACGCCGCCCCTGGTTTGGAGCGAAACCAACCATGTGGCTTGGAAAACGGCCATACCCGGCCGCGGCCGTTCCTCGCCGGTGCTCCTGGGAGAGCGACTCTGGCTGACCACCGCCCTGGAAAAAAATGTCCAGCGCGTGCGGATCCGCAGCGACGATATGCAGAAGGCGGACCAGGTGGCGCTGGGAGTAGTATGCCTGAGCCGCGCCGATGGCCGCCAATTATGGCACACCACCTTGTTTGAGGTGGAAAATCCGCCGCCCGTCCATTGGCTGAACAGCTGGGCCACGCCGACCCCGGTGGTTGAGCCAGGCCGGCTATATTGCGATTTTGGCGTGTTCGGCACCGCCGCCCTGGAATCCGCCACCGGCCAACTCCTCTGGCAGCAAAAGCTGCCGGTGGACCACCAGGTGGGACCCGGCAGTTCGCCCGTGGTACATTCCAACCTGCTGGTGGTGGTGCGCGATGGCACCGATGCCCAATTCGTGGCCGCCTTGGACAAACAGACGGGCCAGGTGGTTTGGAAAACGGCGCGCCCGCCCATTGTGGCGTCGGATGGCCCCCTGAAAAAATCGTTCTGCACACCCTTGGTGATCACCCATGCCGGCCGGGTGCAAATCATCATCCCCGGCGCCCACTGGATTGCGGCTTACGATCCCGCCACGGGGGGGGAAATCTGGCGCATCCGCCACGGGAACGGGTTTTCGATCGGCACCGGCGCGGTCTTCGGGCAGGGGCTGGCTTTTTTCAGCACGGGATTGTTCCAGCCCCAGGTGTGGGCCGTCCGGGTGGACGGCCAGGGGGATGTGACCGGCAGCCATGTGGTATGGAAATCCAACCGCCAGGCCCCGGATATTTCCTCCCCGATCCTGGTGGGGGAGGATCTTTATTGGGTTTCCGATTCCGGCACCATCACCTGCGTGGCCGCCCGCACGGGCGAGTTGCGCTGGCAAAAAAGCCTCGGCCGCAGCTACCTGGCCTCACCCATCCTGGCCGGGGGCCGGCTCCATTTTTTCAACCAGGAGGGGAAGACCACCATCCTCAAGCCGGGCCCGGAGTTCGAGCGGTTGGCGGAAAACGTGCTGCCGGGCCCGCTCACGGCCACCCCGGCGTTTGCCGGCCCGTGCATTTATTGGCGCAACGACACGCACCTCTATTGCCTTCGCGAATGACCGTCGGGATTCCCCAGGGGAGGTGAACATGGCCGCATCCCGCTTCTGCCACATCACGAAAAACGGCCGGCTCGTTCCGGCAGCCACTCCGGCCGAAGCCTTGGCGGCCGCGGCCCGGGAGGGCTTCGCCTGGCTCGATTTTGTTCGCCCCATCAAAGCCGAACTGCTCCCTTTGGTGGATGCCCTGGGACTCCACCCCCTGGCCATCGAGGATTGCACCGACGAAAGAAGCCAGGTTCCCAAGATCGACGATTTCCCCGGCAATACCTTCATTCTATTCAACCCGAACTCCGAGATAGAAAATGAGGTCGTAATGCGCAACCTCCTGAGGCTATAAGGTTTAATGCAAAACAAACCCGCTTCAGACTCGCACAAAACGACCCCCATCGAAATTAGCGCCCTGTTCGGCCGAGCAAAGCTT
>CAIMWS010000373.1 GCA_903845125.1 uncultured Verrucomicrobiota bacterium | reverse complement strand
CCTTCTGGCCTTTGGAAAACATACGTTTCGAACGGAACTGAGTGTGTCGAGGCCGGGGCTGAGGTCAATCTCGCGAGGTTTGGTTGCGGTTTATCCGAATGCCCCGGAACGGACTTTGACGTCGGAGCCGGCTTGGTCCACAAACCCCGGCCGTGACCATCGCCTCCCTGAACGAACTCGAGCAATCGATCCGCAATGTACCGGACTTCCCCAAGCCGGGAATCCAATTCAAAGACATCACCCCGGTGCTGGCCGATTCGCGCCTGTTCGCCGGGTGTATCGACCTGCTCCTCGGGGATCATCAGCCCGGCACGGTGGACGCGGTGGCAGGCATCGATGCGCGCGGGTTCATTTTCGCGGCGGCCGCGGCGCTGAAGCTCCAGGCGGGATTCATACCGATCCGCAAAAAAGGCAAGCTTCCCTTTAAGACCCACGAGCAAAGCTATGACTTGGAATATGGATCCAACACCATCGCCATCCATGTGGACGCCATTAAGCCCGGCGCCCGCGTCCTGCTGATCGACGATCTCCTGGCCACGGGCGGCACTGCCAAAGCGGCGGTCGACCTGCTGCAAAAAGCGGGGGGCAAGATCCTGGAGGCGGCCTTCCTGGTGGAGTTGGGTTTCCTGGCCGGGCGCGCGAAGCTGGCCGGCTTGCCACTCCGTTCCCTGGTTACCTTCTGATCCCGGCTGCGTTGAAAAAAACAGCCGCCGCCAGCGCCGCCCCCACGGCGGCGGCGGTCTTTTTGGTGCAGGATTACCGCCTGGATTTCACCCTGGATTCGGGCCAGGCCTTCCGCTGGCGCCGCCACGGGGAGGCCTGGGAGGGCGCGGTGGGCGGCCGTTGGGTGAGGCTCCAGGCCGGGCCGCAGCGCCTGGAGGCCAGCACCGCAGCGCCCGTGCCCGGTTGGGATTGGCTGGCTGATTATCTGCAAGTGGAGGCCCGGTTGGGGGCCATCCTGGATTCTTTTCCAACCGATGACTTGATGCGCCGGGCGATCGCGGCCTGCCGGGGATTGCGGCTGCTGCGGCAGGATCCGTGGGAATGCCTGGCCTCTTTTCTGCTGTCCTCCACGAAACAGATCGTCCAAATCCGGCAGATGGTGGAGTTGCTCTGCCGCCGGTATGGGGACCCGCTGGCCGTGCCGCCCGGGACGGAACCCATGAATGCCTTTCCCACCGCCGCCCGACTGGCCGCCTGTTCGGAAAAGGAGCTGCGGGAGTGCAAGCTGGGATTCCGCGCTCCCTACCTGCGGGAAACCGCCCGGTGGGTGGCGGAACACGACGAAGCCTTTGGCCATTTGGCGGAGTTGCCCCTGGCGCAGGCCCGGGAGCAATTGGTGCAATTTCCCGGGGTCGGCGAAAAAATCGCCGAGTGTGTTTTGCTGTTCGCCTTCGGGATGTCCGCGGCGTTCCCCATCGATGTTTGGATCGCCCGGGGCCTGGGCTGCCATTATTTCCCGGGCCGCCGGGTTTCGGCGTGCCGGCTGCGGGAGTTTGCCGCCGGGTATTTCGGACCGCACGCGGGCTATGCCCAGCAATACCTATTCCACTATCTGCGCACGCAATCCTGATATGAAACCAACCCTGGAAACAACTTTCACCCCGGCGGATTTTGAAGCCTTGACCACCCGGGATCTGAGGGCTGCCGTATGCGTGGTTTTCGATGTCCTGCGGGCCACCAGCTCCATGCTGGCCGCCTTGCAGGCGGGGGCCACCGCCATCGTGCCGGCGGCGGAAATCGCCGAGGCGCTCGAGCTTTACCGCCAGCGGCCGGAAGTGCTTCTGGCCGGGGAACGGCAAGGCTTGCGGATTCGTGCCAGCCAGACCGGCGGAGTGGATTTCCACCTGGGCAATTCGCCCCGGGAATTCGTGCCGGAACGGGTGCGGGGGCGGACGATTGTGATGACCACCACGAACGGGACCCGGGCTTTGCGCGCCTGCGCGGGCGCCGGGGCGGTGCTGATCGCCTCCTTCCTGAACCTGGCGGCCACGGCGGGCTGGCTGCGCCAAAGGGCGCCGGAACAGCTGATCCTGGTGTGCGGCGGCACTTTCGAGCAAACCGCCCTGGAGGATGTGCTGGCGGCGGGCGCCCTGGCGGATGCGGTATGGGATCTGTTTGCAACGGGGCAGGTGTCGGATGCGGCCCTCATGGCCCGGCAGCTATTCAACCAGGGCCGTCACGACCTGGCCGGGGCGGTGGCCCAGGCGCGCAACGCCAGGCGGTTGCTGGCCAATCCGGAATTATGCGCCGATGTGCCGTTCTGCATCGCGCTCAACGAAATCCCGCTGGTGGCAGGTCTCCACCAGCGGGATTGCATCATGCCCTGGCCCGCGTAGGCGCGGGCGCGGATTATTTGTTCACGGGCACGAACAGGACGCCATAATCGCTGGCGGGAATCCAAAGCCCCCGGGCCAGGTCGCCGACGGAATCCCCGAAGCCGCCCCAGACACAGCCTTCGGATTCATTGCCGCCGATCAATTTGATGGCGGCGGGGTTGGACCAGTCGAGCAGCCGGCAGCTGCTGTCGGAGTTCTGCACGGCCAGCAGGCCGCCAAAGGTCCGGAAGTCATTGGCCTGGCTGGCCTGGAACCAGGCGCCCAGCTGGGCGAATTTGCCCGTGTCCGCCATTTTCCAGATCTCCACGCTGCTCAATTTGTCCGTCGTGGTGCTCGGGCGGCCGACGATGGCCAGCCCCTCAGCCATCCACAGCGGGTGCGGGTAATCCTTGGGCAAGGCCAGGGAACCAACCAACGACACCGCCACGCCATTATAGGCTCCGGCATCCAGCCACTCGGACCAGTCGGTGGTCATATCGGGCGCATAGTGCGGCCCCACGGTATAGACCAGCGCGCCCTGGTGCGAGAGACCCTTCAGCACGCCGGGGATATTGACCGGCTTGCGGGGCGTTGGGGTGGTGGGATCGCTGAAATCGACGACATCCAGGTAATATTTGGTCACCCAGGTGCCGGTAACCACGCTGTTGGTGATGATTTTTCCGGTGACGGGATCCACCGTGGTATCCGCCACCGTCGTCTGGTAGGGGGATTTGACGCCTTCCAGGAATTCGCTCGCCTGGTGGCTCACGTAGATCAGCCCCTCCGCAGTGAAGGCCTGGCTGAAGCTCCACCAATTGTTGGTGGTCAAATCCAGCTGGGACAGGAATTTCGGTTTGGCCGCCGTGACATCAAAGGTGAAAAACTGCCCGCTGCCGCCGCCGCCATACCAGGGATAATAGAAGCCCCGGCCACCGATACCGCCCACCACGTCCAGCATCGGCCTCCAGAACCCGTAGCCGCCCCCGCCCGAAAAGGTCAGCACGCCCGGCTTGGGCCAGACGGTCTGCAGCGAGGAAATCCAGAGGTTGTTGGTCTGGGGCACGGATTCCTGGCCGAGGATCGAGAGCTTGGGCAGTTGGGACAAATCCACCACGGTCAGCACCAGGGGCGGAGGGTTGGTATCGGTCTGCCCGCCGGGGCCATTGTTCAAGTAATAGGGAAAATACTGGCCGCCACCCTGGGCGAGGTAAAGGCGCCCGGGGGTGGAGGTGGTGCCGATGATCGGCAGCCCGTTCTCCAAAGCCAGCTCACCCAGCACCGAGGAGGTGTCCTGGCTGGAAACCACGCGGAGGATCGGCTTTTGATCCCCGTTATACCACCAGGAGGAGTTGCCGTCGGCCACCTCGACCACATAATTGCCCTCCAGGGCCAGCTTGCTCACCGGCCAGGCCAGTTCCAGGGTGGTGCGCACCAGCGGACGATCCCGGTCGGCGGCGTCCACGCTGAGCAATTCCTTGCCGGAGACGGACAGGATGTTCTTTTGGAAAACGGTCGCGCGGCGGGGCTGGAACTGGTGCTCGATGGTGCCCCGGGCCTTCAGGGCGTTGGGGCCGAGGTCTTCCAGGCTGAGATCGATCAGCTGCACCCGGGAGGCGTAGCCGTTGGACGAATAGCCTTGGTAAGGCACCAGGATCAGACCGGATTCCGGCAGGACGCTGAAGGCTTTCTCATCGTAATTCGCCTCGCTCCAGGAATAGCTTTCGCCCAGGGGTACCTTGCTCACCAGGGAAGGCTTGGCCGGGTCGGTGACATCGAACAAGGACACGGCGGTGCGCCAGCTGTTGGAGTTGTCGATGCCGATGGTCACGAGCCGGTTGCCCAGTGGCTGAATGTAAGTGGACCAGCCGGGCACCTGCAATTCACCTTTGATCTGCGGCTTGGCCGGGTTGGAAAGATCGACCACCCACAGCGGATCCACCCGGAAGAAAGTAACCACGTAAACCTTGTCGCCGTCGAACCGCGTGGCGTGTAGTTGCTCGCCTGCGGCCAGCTCCAGCTTGCCGAGCTTTTGCGGGGCGGTCGGGATGGCCAGCGAAAAGGTCTCCAGGGTGGTTACCCAGCGGCGGGTGGCGTCCCAAGCCTGGGAAATGGCGGTGAACACCTCGCCATTGACGTTCATTTTAAATTTGTCCGGAACCTGCCCCGCGGTGCGGATGGTGGCCAGCTCTTTCATCGCCCCGGCGGGGTCGGAGATGTCTACGCAGCGAATGTTGGAGGCGTAGTAGTTGGCGGTGTCGTTATTCACCACGAAGAGGAAACGATCCGTGGCCGAGACCACGTTGCCCCAGCCGGCGAACCAGAGCCGGGATTTGGTCACCGGCTGGTAGGGATCAGCCAGGTCGAACGAGGTCACTACGGTGCCCCATTCCCATACGGTGGAGGTTACCGGTTCGGCGCCCCCTTTGGGGTTGGGAGTAGTGGTGGTGGTCTGGCGGTAAGTTTGGGAGGCCACATAGAGGGCGGTCCCCACCAGGCGGCTTTCCTGGATATACCCGCTGACCGGCAGGCTGGTGGCCACGCCCGGCACACCGTTGGTCACGCCCACCAGCAGCACACGGCTTTCGCTGTCGGCGCCGTAATAGTTGCAGCTGTCGCGCGCCAGGAGGATCACCATCCCGTCGCGCAAAACATACATCTGCTCGCCGGCGGCGGGCAGTTTCAAAGTTCCTTGCAGGGCCGGCACATTCGGATTGGCCAGGTCGATGACCTGCAGGCCCCGGTATTGGTTGAAGAAATAAAGGGTTTTTCCGGTGATATTCCAGATATCCGACTCCACGACCGTGCGGGTGGCGGTTTCGGTCGAGCTGTTGGCGCCGGGCGTGGTGGCGGTGGCGTCCCTCAGGTAGGTGTATTCCGCGCCGACCCCCGAGCCGGGCGAGCCGGTGAACGTGTTGGTGCCCTGGTAGAAAAAGGCCGGCAGCGGCTCGGAGGTGTCGGTGCGGATGCGCAACAACTCCAGGTTGACCGACCGGCGCAGGCGGAAGGTCAGCGTTCCCGCCCGCCCCCCCGCGCGCTGGACCGCCACGGGCGTCCAGGCCCCCGCCAGCACCCGGGTGCGGCTCTCCAAGGTCACCTTGGTGATCCCGGCGGGGATTTTCACGAATACCAGCACATCCCGATCCTCCAGGCGCACGGACTCAATAAAAGGCTCTTCAGCACGCAGGCTTGGGGAGCCGGCCAGCAGCAGCAGGCTGGTGAGAACCACCAAGGTATTCTCCAGCCGGGGAAATAAACGTTTCATACACATAAAAATACGATGTGATTACAGAAATCCTTACCGCATTATCAACTTACACTTTGGCGGCCCGGGGTCAAGCTGGAAGGAGGGTCGGCAGCGCCGTGCCGGAAGCGGGTGGAAGGGAATGCTTTTCCCTTGGCAGCCAATGGGATATCCGGATTTCGTGCGGGTGGGAGCGGGAGGCGGCCCGGCCGGTTAACAAGCCTGGGAATCGGCCAGCGCATGGGCTTGGGCCAGCGTGGCTTCCACCGCCTGGATCCAGGCGGGGGGGAAGCGGGTGGCGTCCACCATCCAGGCCCGCAGGTTTTCGATCGCGCCGTCGCTGCCTTCCCGCTCGTCAGCCACCGCGCAAACCAGCAGCGCCCCGGCCGTTTTGGCCAGCGGGTCCTGCCCGGGCCCTGCCGCCGCCTCAAAAGCCTGGGCGAGCGAGGCGCCGGCGGCATCCGCCAGGTGTTTGCGGCGGGCGGTTTGCAGGGCGGCGGCGGCGGCGTCCAGCCGCTGGTAGACAGCCGCTTTTTCAGGGTGCGCCCGGGCCAGTTCTTCGCGCAGGATGGCCAGGTGCGTCTGGAGGATCAGGGAAGGCATGCCGCGGGTGGCGAGCACGCGGCTCAGCCAGCGCACCTGCTCGACCACCTGGGCCTCGGCGAACTGGCAAAGGGTGGCCAGCCAGGCGCTGTCGCTCCGCGCAAACCGGCGGCCGCGCTCCCCGTAGCGGATCCCGCAATAAGGGAACTGCTGGCCGCAGCGTTCGGCGGCCCGGAAGGAGGCCTCTAATTCGCCGGGGTCGGCGGGCACCGGATGCCGGCCGGCTTCGGCGTTGATGGTGCTGGCGAGATAAACTTTGGAATCCTCAAGGAAGGGAAAAAGGGCCTCGTGCAGCGCCTTGAGCCGGGCGAAGAATTGCTGGGCGGTCCGGACGATCCATTCGCGTTCCGCCTGGCTCAGGCATAGCCCGTTCATGCGCCCGGAGAACTGCGCCCAGCGGGCGCCGGCCTCGGCCCCATAATTCCGGAGGTAAGCCAGGCCGTCCTCGCCAGCCAGCAAAAAAGCCCGCGCGAAACGGGGGTGCAGCACGGCCGCGCCCATCGTGGAGCCCTCCAGGACATACAGGCAGCCCAGCAGCGCCAGCGGGTTTTCGGCGGCCTCCTCGCTGATAAAGCGGGCGGCGGCTTCCGCCGCGGTGGTCGCACCGTGGATGTCCGCCAGGACGCGGGGCTCAAAAAAAGACAAATCCCGTTGCAGCAGAGGCAGTTTGCGCATGCCGTCCTGCCACACCTGCCGGACTGCAGGCGCGGCGGCGGCGGCGATCCCGGTTTCCAGGGCGCGGTGAATGCAGGCCAGGGCCCGCAGCAGGCCGGCATACGATTCCAGGGGCAGCTGGCACGCCAGGAGCGCTTCAAAAAATGGCAGCGACTGGATCGCGGTGTGGATCAAATGGGTGGCTGCCCTGAGTTCTTCCATCAGGGTCAGTTTCTGGCCTAATAATCCTGCGTTCATGGGAACTTTTTTCAAGCGCCAGCCAGCCAGGTGCCGGGACGGCATGGCCTGCGGTTTAAGGCATTCTACGCAGTGTCCTTGGGCAGGCAAGGACAACTTGCCGGCCGGGCTTTGGCCGGCGGCTGGCGGCACCCCTGGCTCCGGCCTGGCGCCGCCCAGGAAGGGGGGGTGGGGAAGGGCGTTCCAAGCCGACGTTTTTGGCAAAAAGTGCTGGCTTGGAGCGGGTGCTTTAGGCAGTGTCAAGTCCCATGTATGGCATGGTAAATAAAGCAGTAGAGGATATGGTCTGCGCGATGCATGGGGAAGCCATGTGGGAGCAGGTCAAGAACCTGGCCGGCGTGAACGAGGATGTGTTCATCAGCAATGAAGCTTACCCGGACCAGATGACCTACCATTTGGTAGGGGCGGCCAGCAAGCTGAGCGGAACACCGCCAGCCGAGATCCTGGAAGCCTTTGGTGAACATTGGGTGTTGAAGACGGCCGCGGAGGGTTACGGGGATCTCCTGGATGCCGGCGGGAAAAGCCTGGCGGAGTTCCTGATCAATCTCCCCGATTTCCACGCGCGGGTTTCGATGATCTTCCCGCGGCTGCAGCCGCCCCGGTTCCAGGTTTCCCACGTCACGGGCCAATCCCTCCACCTGCACTACCATACCCACCGGACCGGGCTGCAGCCCTTTGTGATCGGCCTCGTGAAAGGCCTGGGCCAGCGGTTCCGCACCCCGGTGAAAAATGTCCGGCTGATTCAGGCGGCCGGCCCGGAGGCGGACCACGACACGTTCCTGATTGAATGGTGATCCTGCAGCCAACCGAAGGCACCCACCTCCCAGCCGCCGCGTTCGAGGAGGTGTTCCCATTCCATTTCGTGTTCGGTCCGGATGGGGCCATCCTGCGGCGGGGGCGCTCGCTGGCACGCCTGTGCCCGCTGGTGGCGCCGGGCGCCCGGTTCCACCAGCTTTTCGAGCCGCTGCGCCCGGAAGCCCCGTGCACCTACGAACAGATGGCCCAGCTCCCCAACTACCTCTTCCTCCTCCGGGAAAAGGGGAGCGGGGTGCTGCTGCGTGGGCAAATGCTGGCGCTGCGGCCGGCCGCTGACGAGATTGTTTTTATCGGCTCGCCCTGGCTGCCGGAAACCGAGGATCTGGCCCGGAGCGGGCTGTGCTTCAGCGACTTCGCCATTCACGATTCCGCCCTGGACCTGCTGCAGTTGGTGCAGGCCCAGAAGATGGCGGTGGCCGACCTGAAGAAGCTCACGGCCAGGCTGCAGGCGCAGCGTTCGGCGCTGCGGGAGGCCAACGAGCGGCTCCAGGTGCAGGAGGCGGAGCACCGCAAGCTGGCCTTGATCGTGGCCCGCACCGACAATGCCGTGGTGCTCACCGATGCCCACGGGCAGATCGAATGGGTGAACGAGGGCTTCGTGCGCATCACCGGTTACACGATGGAGGAGGTGCGGGGCAAAAAGCCCGGCCGCCTTTTGCAGGGGCCGGAGACGGATGCGAACACCGTCCAGTTCATCCGGGAGCGGCTGTCGCGGGGGGAGGGCTTCAGCCAGGAGATTCTCAATTACGGCAAGCACGGGCAGCGCTACTGGCTGGCCATCGAGGTGCAGCCCATCCGGGACGAGCTCGGGCGCATCACCAACTTCATGGCCATCGAAACGGACATCACGCGGCGCAAGCTGGCGGAGCGCCGGCTGGCGATGCAGTACGCGGTCTCCCGGATCCTGGCGGAGTGCGACACGGTGGCGGAGGCGATGCAGCGCATCTGCCGGGCGGTGTGCGATAACCTGGCCTGGTGCGTGGGGGCCACCTGGAACCTCGACCGGGAGGCGGGCCGGCTGCGGTGTATGGCCACCTACAACACTCCCCAGGTCAGGGCGCCCGTATTCATCGCGGACAGCCTCCAGCGGCAATTCGCCCCGGGCCAGGGGCTGCCGGGCCGGGTGTGGGCCAGCGGCCAGCCCGTGTGGGTTCGGGATGTGGTGGCCGATCCCAATTTTCCCCGGGCCCCGCTGGCGGCGCAGGAAAACCTGCACGGGGCGTTCGGGTTTGCGATCCGCGCGGGGAGCGAGGCCTGGGGGGTGATGGAGTTTTTCAGCCACCGGATCGAAGAACCGGACGAGGAACTGCTGCAGATGTTTGGCGCCCTGGGCCACCAGATCGGCCAGTTCATCGTCCGGCAGCAGGCTGAGGAGGACCTGCGGAAGGCCAAGGAGGCGGCCGAATCGGCCAACCGGGCCAAGAGCGATTTCCTGGCGATGATGAGCCACGAGATCCGCACCCCCATGAACGCCATCATCGGCATGGCCAACCTCCTGCGGGGCACCCCCCTGGCCGAACGCCAGCAGGAGTTTGTGGACACGATCGCCGGCAGCAGCGAGGCGCTGCTGGAGATCATCAACGAGATCCTCGATTTCTCCAAGATCGAGGCGGGCAAGCTGCGGCTGGAACTGGAGACCATGGCGGTGCGCCGCCTGGTGGAGGGGGTGCTGGAGCTGCTGGCCGCGCGGGCGCGGGCCAGGGGCCTGACGCTGCTCGCCAGCATCGCCCCCGGGGTGCCGGAGGCGGTGTGCAGCGACGCGGGCCGGCTGCGCCAGGTGCTGCTGAACCTGGTCGGCAACGGACTGAAATTCACCGAGCGCGGGGGGGTGGAGGTGCGGGTTTCCTGCCAGGGCCGCGCGGCGGCGCGCGTCCGGCTGCGGTTTGAGGTGCACGACACCGGCCCCGGCATCAGCCCGGAGGGCCGGGCACGCCTGTTCCAGCCCTTCTCCCAGCTGGACGGCACCACGGCACGGCGGCACGGCGGCACAGGCCTGGGGCTGGCGATCTCCCACCGCATCGTGGCGGAACTGCTGGGCGGCAGCATCGGCGTGGAGAGCACCCCCGGCCGCGGATCGACCTTCTGGTTCGAGTTTGAAGCCCTGGAGGCCCAGCCTGATCCGGCCTGGGCGGAGGATTCCGCCCCGGCGGCGGACCGGGCGGCCGCCCCCCAGGCGGCGGTCCCGGCGCGGCCTCTGCGAGTGCTGGTCGCCGAGGATCACGACACGAACCGCCGGCTCGCCGCACTGATGCTGGAAAAGCTCGGGCACCGTGCCGATTTCGCCGGCAACGGCCTGGAGGCGATCCAGGCCTGGGAGCGGTTTGATTACGACCTCATCCTGATGGATTGCCAGATGCCGGAAATGGACGGTTTTGAAGCCACCCGGGAAATCCGCCTCCGCGAGGCGGCCCGGGGCTCCGGGCGGCCGCCGGCCCGGATCATCGCCCTGACCGCCAACGCGCTGGTCGGGGACCGGGAGCGCTGCCTCCTGGCCGGCATGGATGGCTACCTCAGCAAGCCGCTGCGTGGGGAGCACCTGGCAGCTGCGCTCCACGAAGCGGAGCGGGCCGCCCCCGTGCCGGCCACCGCCCCGGCTACGGCGGAAATGGCGGAGACAGAGGGGGACGAACCGGTGGCGCTGGAAGCTTCCCTGGCCATGCTCCAGGAGGAATTGGGAGGCGTGGCGCTGCGGGAGCTACTGGTCTCTTTTTTGCGCGACACGCCAGACCGCCTGGTGGAATTGCGCCGCCTGGCCGGGGGGCCGGACCGGGAGTCGTTCGCCCGCGCCGCCCATTCGCTGGCGGGCAGCTGCGGCATCTTTGGCCTGGGGGGGATGCGCCGGCAGGCGCTGCGGCTGGAGGAGGCCGCCCGCGCGGGTGCCTGGGAGGTCGGCCACAGCCTCATCGAGGATCTGGCCCAGCGCTTCCAAGCCATCCGGCCGTGGCTCCGGGAGCCTGGCGGTGCAGCGCTGGAGGATGGCCCATCGTGAAACGGCCGGCTGATTTTGCCGCCCCCGGGGGCCGCGCAGCATCCGGAGGTTGCGCCCGATGATCCTGAACGCTTTGACGGCCCGGGTGGATGTGGTGCTCTTTTGCTACGGGCTGGCCTTCCTGCTGCTGGGGATCGCCTGCGCCGGGCGGCGGGCACAGGGGGCGGCCCCGCTGCCCTGGCGCTGGCTCTCGCTGTTCGGCCTGGCCCATGGCACCCACGAGTGGATCACCCTGGCGGTCTCGGCCTGGAGTGTCAGCCCGCTGGTGGCCGGGCTGAACCTGGCCTTGAAGGTCCTATCCTTCATCTGCCTGGCGGAATTTGGCCGGGAGGGGCTCCGGGACACTGGCGGCCGGGCCCCGGGGCGGTGGATTTACCTGCTCCTGCTGCCGGCCGTGGCTGCGGGCGGGATGGTGGGCCGGGCTGGGCTGAATGCCGCCGCCAGTTTCCTGCTGGGGTTTCCCGGCGGCCTGCTGGGCGGCCTGGCCATCTGGCGGGCCGGGTGCCGGGCGGCCCCGCCCGACTGGCGGCTGCGGGTGGCGGCGCCGGCCCTGGCGTGCTATGCGATGGGGGAGGCTTTCAGCGCGCCGGCGGCGCCGTTTTTCCCCGCCCCCTGGCTCAACTGGGAGGTTTTCCACCGCTGGCTTGGTTTTCCTGTGCCGGTGCTGTGCGGATCCCTGGCGGCAATCCTGGTCTTCACCCTGTGGCGGCACCACCGCACCACCGATCCCGCCACGGCCGGGCCGGGCCCGGGGCGGCCCCCCTTTAACCTCGTCCAGGGCGCACTCCTGGCCGCGGTGATCGCGGGCAGCACCCTGGGCGCCGAGTGGATGGGCGGCCGCGAGCGGGCGCGGCAATATGCCCGCCTGGTGGAACTGGCCCGGCGCAGCGCCGTGGCGGTGGATCCGGATCATGTCGCCGGCCTCGCCGGTTCCCCGGCGGATCTGGGGAATTCGCATTACCGGCGGCTGAAGGTCCAGCTCCAGGCCATGCGGAACTTCCTGCCCAATGTCCGGTTCGTCTACCTGGCGCGGATGCTCCAGGGGCGGGTGGTGCTGCTGGCCGATTCCGAGCCTCCCGGCACGAAGGATGAGTCTCCCCCGGGCCAGGTTTACGAGGAGGCAACCCCGGGCTTTATCGGCGTCTGCCAGACGGGCGGCGAGTTGGCCGAGGGGCCGGTGGGCGACCGCTGGGGGAGTTGGGTCTCGGGATTCTTTCCGATCCGGGACCGGCGCAGCGGCCAGGTGCTGGCGGTGCTCGGAGTGGACGAGGAGTCCGGCCCCTTTGCGGAGGCGGTGGCGCAGGAGCGGTGCAAGGCCCTCGGCCTGGTGGCGATGATCTGTGTGGCCGTCCTGCTGAGTTTTTACACCCATCGCCGCCTGCGGCAAATCCTGGGCCAAAACCAGGTCGACCCGGCCTGGGGGGTGAATCCCTGGTTGCGCCGGGGATCGGCGGCGGCGGTGGCGCTGGCAGTGGCCACCCTGTCGGCGGCGGTGGCCCTGGAAATGCGGCGGGATGCCCACGAGGCCTTCCGCAATGCGCTCCAGGAGCATGCTTCCGCGCGGGTGGAGGCCATCTCGCATGCCGTGGCCCGGGTGCTGGAAGACCTGGAGGACCTGGCGCGCTACCTGAATCCCGGCACTTTCCGGAACCGGGCGGAGTTCACCCGGCTGGCCCGGCCGATGGCCGAGCGCGCCCCGCTCCAGGGCATCTCCTGGGTCCCCCGGGTGCGCGCCGGCGAACGGGCCACTTTCGAAGCCCGCACCCGGGCCGATGGCCAGCCGGGGTTCGGGATCCAGGAGCGCGATGTCCGCCAGCAGGCGGTGCCGGCCGCCGCCCGGGAGGAGTATTTCCCCGTTTGCTGGATGGAGCCGGTTCAGGGCAATGAAGCCGCAGTCGGGTTCGACCTCGGGTCCGATGCCAGCCGGCGGGAGGCCTTGGAACAAGCGCGCGATGAGGGGCGCGCGATCGCCACCCGGCCGATTCGCCTGGTGCAGGAGACCGGCACCCAGAGCGGATTCCTGGTTTTTGTACCGGTTTACGCCCGGGAAACCGGCCCGGCCACGGTGGCGGAGCGGCGCCAGGCGCTGGCCGGTTTCCTGACCGGCGTGTTCCGGGCGGGCGACCTGGTGCGCAATGCCTTGCGCATCCTGCCGGCGGAGGATCTGGAGGGCTGGATCGAGGATCTCTCCGCGCCGCCGGCCCAGCGCCTGCTTCACCGGCAGGAGGCCGGCGCCGCCGGGGGGAGCCTCAGCCCGGCGCAGGCGGGCGCCCGGTTCAGCGCCTCCCTGGAAGTTGCAGGGCGGGATTGGCGGCTCACCTTTGCGCCGGCGCCCGCCTTCGCGGCCCGCCACCTGGCGCGCGGCTACCGGTGGACGCTGGCCGGGGGCTGCCTGCTGGCGCTGCTGCTGGGGGCTTATTATTCACGCCTCGCCACCGAGCGCATCCGGGTGGAGGGGCTGGTCCGGCAAAGGACGGCGGAATTGGCGAGTGAAAAGGAGCGCTTGCGCGAAAGCGAAAGCCGGTTCCGGGTGATGGCTGACTCGGCGCCGGTGCTGATCTGGATTTCCGGCCTGGACAAGCTCTGCACCTACTTCAACCGGCCGTGGCTGGAATTCACCGGGCGCACCCACGAGCAGGAATACGGCAACGGGTGGGCGGAGGGGGTCCACGACGAGGATCTGCAACGGTGCCTGGACACCTACGTGGCGGCTTTTGAAGCCCGCCAGCCTTTCACCATGGAATACCGGCTGCGCCGGCAGGACGGGGCCTACCGCTGGCTCCAGGATACCGGCGTGCCCCGCTTCGGTCCGGAGGGGGCGTTTGAGGGATATATTGGCTCCTGCCTGGATATCACCGAGCGGAAGCTGGCGGCGGCCGCCCTGGAGGTGGCCAAGGAGGCCGCCGAAAAAGCCAACCGGGCCAAAAGCGAATTCCTCGCCATGATGAGCCACGAGATCCGCACGCCAATGAACGCGATCATCGGCATGACGAACCTCCTGCGCGAAACGCCCCTGGACGGCCGGCAGTCCGAATTCGCCCGCATCATCGGCGACAGCGGGGAGGCCTTGCTGCGCATCATCAATGACATCCTCGATTTCACCAAGCTGGAGGCGGGGCAGGTGCGGCTGGAGATGGAGACGCTGGATCTGCGCCTGTTGATCGCCGGCGTGGTGGAGTTGTTGCAGCCCCGCGCCGGGGCCCGGGGGCTGGAGCTCCGCGCGGAGGTGGCCCTGCCGGTGCCGGAGGTGCTGCGGTGCGACGGCGGCCGGCTGCGGCAGGTGCTGGTAAACCTGGCGGCCAACGGGCTCAAGTTCACCGAGCGGGGCGGGGTGGCGGTGCGCGTGGAGTGCCTGGCGCAGGAAGCCGGGCGGGCCAGCTTGCGCTTTGAAGTGCAGGACACGGGGCCGGGCATCAGCCCGGAGGACCAGGAGCGGCTGTTCCAATCCTTCACCCAGCTGCACCGAAGCGGCGTGCGCCATCCCGGGGGGACGGGGCTGGGGTTGGCCATCTCCAAACGCATTGTGGAAACCATGGGCGGGCGCATGGGCGTGGCGAGCGTCGTGGGCGCCGGGGCTTTGTTCTGGTTCGAGGTGGAGGTGGAAATCGCGGCCGGCGTTCCCGTAAAGAGCGCCGCTCCGCCGGCCGCCGCCCCGGCCACCGCCCCGCTGCGCCCCCTGCGCATCCTGGTGGCGGAGGACCACGACATCAACCGCCGCCTGGCGGCCTTGATGCTGGAGCGGTTGGGGCACCGGGCGGATTTCGCCGGCAACGGGCTCGAGGCGGTGGAGGCCTGGGAGCGGCTGGCGTGCGACGTCATCCTCATGGATTGCCAGATGCCGGAGATGGACGGTTTCGAGGCCACCCGCGAGATCCGGCGGCGCGAGGCCGAGGGGGCCACCGGCCGGCCGCCGGTGCGCATCATTGCGCTGACGGCCAACGCGCTGGCCGGGGACCGGGATCGATGCCTGGCGGCGGGGATGGACGAATATCTGAGCAAGCCGGTGCAGCTCAACCAGCTGGCGGCCGCCCTGGCGGGCGCCGCCGCCCCCACCGCCACCGGCCCGGACGCAGCGGCCGCCGGGGCGGGCCATCTCAAAGCCAAGCTGGATGAATTGGAGCAGGAGCTGGGGTTGGAGGCGGCCGAGGAACTGTTGGCCGCCTTCCTCCGGGATACCCCGGGGCGGCTGGCGGAACTGCGCCGGCTGGCGGCCGGCCCGGCCGGGGGGGAGATGGCCCAGGCGGCCCACGCGCTGGCGGGCAGCTGTGGCATCTTCGGCCTGGAAGGCATGCGGATGCTGGGCCTGCGGCTGGAAAGCCTGTCCGAGGCGGATGGGGAAAGCCTGGGGGTCATCACCAGCCTGGAACGGGAACTGGAGCGCGGGCGGCCGGAGCTGGAGCGGCGGCTGGCGGCGCTGCGGCAATCCGGGGCGGAAAAGGCGGACCGGGCGTGAGCGCAAAAGCGGGTGTTTTGTTCCTGGCCCGGGCGAGCCTGGCCTTGTTCGGGCTGGTGGCGGGGCT
The DNA here is from genome assembly GCA_903845125.1 of uncultured Verrucomicrobiota bacterium. Taxonomy (GTDB): domain Bacteria; phylum Verrucomicrobiota; class Verrucomicrobiia; order Limisphaerales; family UBA1319; genus CAIMWS01. The sequence continues at coordinate 3,806 of CAIMWS010000373.1, read as the reverse complement.
GCCGCTGCTGGTCACGTTCTCGGTGCTGCGGGAGATGGAATTGTTCTGGCGCAATGAAGGCGGCTACCCGATCTGGCTGCGGGACCTGGTGCTGGTGGGCTTTTATCCGATCCTGATGATCGACCTGGCGGTGGTGCTGGTTTACGGCTGCCTGCTGATGGGCTACCAGCCGCGGTCGAAGCGGGTGCTGGTGGCGGAATTCGGGGTGCTTTCCCTGATGGCGGCGGCGCTGGTGTTTTCCGTCGTCTGGTCCATCCTTGATGATTTATGAACCGGCCCGGTGGGGGCTGGGCGCCCTCGGGAGGGGGTCGCCCCAGGGCCGGGAGGAATACGGCATATGAAAATATTATACGTCCACGAACGGTTTGGCGCCCTGGCCGGGGCCGAAGCCAACGCGCACATCACTGCCACCGAGTTGGGGCGGCGCGGCCACGCCATGGGCATCCTGCACGGGCCGGGTACGGGCAAGAATGAGCCGGCCTGGGAGGCGGTATTCGCCCGCCGCTACCCCCTGGGGGTGGGGGATCCTTCCGCCCGGGTGCGCCAGGCGCTGGCGGAATTCCAGCCGGACGCCGTATACGTGCACAAGATGGCCGATCTCCCGGTGATCGAGGCGCTGGTCGGGAGCGGCCGTCCGCTGGTGCGGATGGTGCACGACCACGATATTTATTGCCTGCGGAGCTATAAATACAACTATTTCACCCGGCGGATCTGCACCCGGCCGGCCACCCCGTACTGCATTTTCCCCTGCCTGGCGTCCCTGGTGAGGAACCGGGCGGGCGGCTTCCCCCTGCGGTGGATGAGCTACTCGCAAAAACGGCGGGAGATCGCCCTGAACCGCCGGTTCGACCGGATGGTGGTGGTGACCGAATATATGAAGGAGGAACTGCTGCGCAACGGTTTCGAGGCCTCCCGCATCGAGATCCACGCGCCCGTCCCCCGCATGGGGGATCCCGCGCTCCGGAGCAATTTCAGCGGCCGGAACCTGATCCTCTATGCCGGGCAGATCATCCGGGGCAAGGGCGTGGACGTGCTGCTGGAGGCCCTGGCCCTGCTGGATATCCCGTTCGAGTGCGTGATCCTGGGGGATGGCAACCACCTGGAGCATTGCCGGCAGCTGAGCCAGCGGCTCGGCCTGGCGGAGCGGGTGAAATTCGAGGGCTTTGTGCCCCAGGAGGTGCTGAAAAGCTTTTACCGCGAATGCGGTGTGGTGGCCATCAGCTCGGTCTGGCCGGAGCCGATCGCCACGATCGGCCTGGAGGTGATGCGCTACGCCCTGCCCGTGGTGGCGTTCGACGCCGGCGGCATCAAGGACTGGCTGCTCGACGGCCACAACGGCTTCCTGGTGCCGTGGATGGACCGCCCGCAGTTCGCCGCCCGGATCAAGCAATGCCTGACCGACAAAGCCCTGGCGAAAAAGCTGGGGGAAAACGGCCTCCGCCTGGTGAGCGAACGGTATGATTTCGACCAATATATCCGCGACCTGGAGGCGATGTTCGAGCGGGTCATCGCGGAGCGCCGGGTGGCGGCCTGACGGGCGCCGCGGGGCCGGGCCCCGCGCCGGCTCACATCCCCTTGCCGAACAAAATGGCCGGGATGGTTTTGAGGAGGATCCAGATATCGCGCCAAAAGCTCTGGCTTTCGATATAGCGCACATCCAACCCCACCTGCTCCGGGAAATCGATGGCATTGCGGTCGCCGATCTCGAACACCCCCCCGCGGCGTTCGCCCACCTGCCAGAGGCAGGTGATGCCGGGCTTGACCCGCAGCCGCCGGCGGTCCGCCATGGTGTAGAGCGCCACCTCCCGCGGGACGGGCGGGCGCGGACCCACCAGCGACATTTCCCCGCGCAGCACATTCCAGAACTGCGGCAGTTCGTCCAGGGAGCTTTTGCGCAGGATGCCGCCGATGCGGGTGATGCGCGGGTCATCCTTCATCTTGAAGGTGACGCCGGAGGCCTTTTCGTTTTTGGCCAGCAGGGCGGCCAGCTTGGCCTCGGCGTCCACCACCATGGAGCGGAACTTGAGCATTTTGAACTCCCGCCCATGCCGCCCGATGCGGGTCTGGCGGAAGAAGACGGGGCCGCCATCCAGCTTCACCAACAGGGCGATCACCAGAAAGGCCGGCGCGAGCAGGATCAGCGCTGTGGCGCTGACCAGGATGTCCATGGTCCGCTTGAAGAAGAACGTGGCGTTGACGACCGCCCGCCAGGAGAGGCTCTTCCACAGGACGCGGGCGTTCAGGCGCGCGCGGCCCCAGGGGGTCTGCGCGGCCTCCAGGCGCTCCATGATCAACTCGTGCGGGGCGGCCCGTTTTTCGGGGGCGGCCGTCGGGGGGCGGGCTTCGGCAGGAGTGGGGTTTTCCCCGCGGGGTGGTTGATTTTCAGATGGCATAGCGGTGCGCCAGGGTTCATGGTTCAGTGGATGGGATTGGTGAGGGTGATGCCCTCATAGCTTTGGGCCGCGGCGTGGCCGGCTTCGTTGGCGGCGATGACCCGCACAAAAGAGTCGGTGATCATCTTGGCGTAGCGGTCGAGCGTTTGGTAAGGGGAGGTGGGCACGTAAATAATGTCGCGCGGCTCGAGCCGTACGTCGGGCTTGCGGCCGGTCATGATGGCCTTGAAATCCACGATGGCGATCTGCGGCGCGGAGAGCGAACCGCGCACGATGGCCACGTGGCTGAGGTAGGCGCCGGGCTGGACCCCGAGCGCCTTCGAGATGGCGGAGGCCAGGCTCATGTCATCCGTAAAGCCGAGCGGCGCCGGACGGTTGACCGCGCCCAGCACGTAGATTTCCGTGGAGAGCGAGGAGGGGAGGTAAAGGAAATCGTCCGGCTCCAGGTAGATGTTCTGGTTCATGTCCCCGTCGCGGAGCAGCCGCTTGAGGTTTACGGGCAGCACTTCGCCTTTGCGGATGAAGAAGCTGTGGTTCAGGTCGGCCAGTTCGGCGGTGGAGCCGGAGACCGGGGCGGTGTAGAGGCCACCGGCCTGGGAAATGGCCTCCAGGATGGTCATCGGCCCGTTCAGCGGGTAAACGCCGCACTTGTTGAGCCGGCCCAGGACCCACACCCGCTTGCTCTCCACGCCCCGCAGGTTGAGGGAAATCTGGGGGCGCTGGTAATAGGCCGCCAGCTCGCGTTCGAGCAGCGCCTTGGTTTCCGCCAGGGAGAGCCCCCAGACCTCGAGGCCGGGCAGGAGGTCATAGTAGAGCTTGCCATCCGGGCAGAGGAAGGTGGTGGTGCGGGTTCCCGCCAGCCCGAGCAGCTCGATCTCGAGCTTGTCGCCCGGCCCCAGCCGGAACGGCTCCGGGGAGGGCTTCAGCCACGCCGGGTTGATCCGGTTGGTTTCCGCCACGGTGACGAAGTTGGTGGAGCCGCCAGCCTCCGAGCCGGAGCGGGGCGTAAAGGTGGACTTGGGGCTGTGGCAGCCCGCCAGGGTGGCCAGCAGGAGGGCGGCGGCCCCGGCCGTCCGGAAAAGCGTGGAATAATGGCGGCGGGTCAGCATCATGGCGGCGGCTATTTCAAAGTGGGCAGGATGGGCTGCTTGATGAACGGGCCGATGTTTCCGCCGGTCCAGACCGTGACCACGCCCTGGACGAACGCGGAGGCCGCCATGTCGGCCAATTCCTCGGCGCGCGCCCAGGGGTGATCCGCCACGTAAAGGATGTCCCGCGGCTCCAGCCGGAAATCCCGGGTCTTGCCGGCCAGCAGGTCGGCGGCGTTGATGATGAAGCGCTGCGGTCGACTGGACTGCCGCACCGTCATATTATGGGTGTTCCTCGCCTTGCCTGGCCTAACCGCCAGCGCTG
>CAIMWS010000372.1 GCA_903845125.1 uncultured Verrucomicrobiota bacterium | reverse complement strand
GAGATCTATTGGTTCCGCCGCAAGGCCAACGGCACTTTCGCCGCGGGCGAAACGCTCAAGAAGCTCAATGGGCAGGCTTTGAATGTGGGCCGGGCTTCCAGCGTGGCGGTGACCGATTGGAACGGGGACGGCAAGCTGGATCTGGTGGTGGGGGATATTGAAGGCAAAGTCCATTTAGTGATCAATAAAGGGACGGCTCAGAAACCCGCGTTCGACAAGGACGAACCGGTGACCGCCGATGGCAAAGCCATAGCGGGTGACTTGGCCGGGCCTTGCGTGGCGGACTGGGATGGCGATGGCAAACCCGACCTGATCGTGGGCAATGGCACTGGCAGCGTCGTCTTCTACCGCAACGTGGGGACGAAAACGGAACCCAAATTGGCGGCGGGGGTCAACCTGCTGGAACCGATTGTTCAGGAAGGGGCCAAACCGGATTCCAAACGCAGTGGAGGACGGGCGAAGGTCAGCGTCACGGACTGGAATGGGGACGGCAAACCGGATCTGTTGGTGGGTGATTTCAACAGCGACGGCTCCGGTAAATACCACGGATGGGTGTGGGTTTACCTGCGCAAATCTGCGGAATCCAAAGATTCCAAATAACCGGGGCAGGCGCCAGGTGCAGTTGGCCAATAATCGCCTCTGGCGCTGAAAATAGCGACCATAAACCTGCCGGCCGACATGGGAGTTTGACCGCCGTGGAGCACAATCTTCTGCTTCACGGCGTTTTTCTTAAGTCCGAAACTTGGAACATTACTTCAAATTAAGCAGCTAATACCTAACCATCGTCAACTATGCGCCAATTTCCGAAACACGCTGCCAAAAGACTCCTCAGCGATTCACAGTCAATATTCCCCAGCGGCCAGCCCACCATAAGCTCAGCCCATGAACATCCCTGGCCTCCGGTTGATGGCGGTGCTGGCGTCCATCCTCCCCTGCCCCATCCAGACTTTACCCGGCAAGGACCCAAAAACGGCCTGGGGATCCTGGCTATCCTGCTCTGGTCATGGCTGGGTATGGGAGCTGATGCTGCCGCAACCCGAGCAACGGACGATGGTAGTGCCACCATCGGGGGGATGGTGACCTCTTCAAAGGGACAGCCGATTGCCGGAGCCAAAATAAACATTTATGTCATCTACAAGGACGAAGTCGGCCAATTCATTGCCAGAGAAGCCGGCACCGCGGTGGCCGATCTCAAGGGCAAATGGTCCAGTGCTACGGCGCCCGCCACGGCCGTCAGCTTGAATTTCAAATTAAGCCATCCTGAGTTCATCCCGGTGGAATATGACCAGGTCGAGGAAACATCTGCGGGCGCCAATGAGGTGAGCAAGGCTGATTTGCTGGCAGGCACTGCCCGGTTGGTCATGGAGCCGGGAATCCTGGTATCCGGCCAGGTTGTGGATAAGAATGGGAAGGCCATAGAGTCCGCTTCCATTACGGTGGCTTCCGGGGTTGAATTTTCCAAACACCAGAACCTTCGCACCGATAAAACCGGTGCTTTCCGCTGCACGGTGCTTGAGTTGGGCGATGCCTATCTTGTGGTGGAAGCCAAAGGCCATGCCCCCAAATTCTTGCCGTTTCCAGTCTCCGATCAATTGAAACCGATGCAACTGGTGCTCGGCAAAGGAGCGGAACTGAAAGGCCGGGTGGTTGACCCGTCCCACCAACCCGTGGCGAATGCCCGCCTGCGCATCACCTCCTGGAACGAACGCCCCCTTCTGGATTGGAACTGCCAAACCGGCTCCGATGGACGGTTCTTTTGGGATTCCGCGCCGGAAGGAGTGGCTGAATATTCCATCGAGTGTGAAGGGTATGCCACGCAAAAGAACAAGGCCCTTTATGCGGGAGAAAAAGAAGCGGTTATTGCCCTGGAGCAAAGCTTTCTGATCCGAGGCCGCGTGCTGGATGCGGACACCCGCCAGCCCCTGCAGGAATTTTCCATCACCCGTGGCAACAGTTTTTCTCCCGGGGCGCGGATTAATTGGCAATTTCCTTTTCCGATCAAAGGACAGGATGGCGCCTTCGTGATCTGGCAGGAAACCGGCGGGCCGATTCTGGGAGGCTTGTTCCCCAATATTCCAGTCAAACTGATGGCTGAAGCCCCGGGCTATCTGCCCGCCGTTTCCGGTGAATATGCCCCCAAAGGCTGGCATACCAATGATTTCCTGCTGCACAAAGGCCACGGTCCGGAAGGGATCGTCCTCCTCCCCAATGGCCAACCCGCGGCCGGCGCCGAAGTGGCTTGGGTGGGCCTGGCCTATCTAACCCTGGCCAAAGGCCATATCACCCGCCTGCTGCCCAATCTCAGCACCAAATCCAGTGCCACCGGCGCCTTTTCCCTGCCACCCTCCATTGTGGATCAGGTGGTGGCGGTCCACGAACAAGGATACGCGGAAACGACCACCTCTGAACTCGCGCAGAATCCCCGACTTCAACTCCAGCCATGGGGCACGATCGAAGGGATCTTGAAAATCGGCCAGCGCTTGGGCACCAACGAACAAGTCATGCTAACGGCGCCCATGGATGCCCCTGACTTATTGCCCATGCAATATGATGCCGCCAGCTACCGGACCACCACCGACCAGCGGGGACGTTTTTCCCTGACAAATGTTCCTCCGGGAATTCGCAAACTGGTTCGTTATGTCTCCCTGGATGGACGGAGTTGGATCCACAGCCATCCGCTGGTAGTGCAGGTCAAACCCGGCGCAACCAGCCACGTGGAATTTGGCGGCCAGGGCCGGACAGTTACCGCCAAGCTGACGGCCAGCGATTCATCTTCGTCATCCAACTTGACGGTCCGCCTGGCCTCCCTGGCCACCAAGGCACCGGAACCGGGTTTTCCGCTGGCAAAACCCGAGGATTCAGTGCGCTATCAACAATCCCCCGCCATGCGGCAATATTATTTAAACCGCCTGCAATACCAGGCTTTCGACCGTTCGCAAAACTCCCTGCGTTTTGAGGATGTCCTGCCCGGCGATTACGAACTGACCATCAACGTGTCGCAAATGGCAACTTTGCGCAAAGAGGTCCACATTCCTGGAGGCAATGGCTCTGATCCAGTCGAACTGGGCCTATTCAAACTGGAACCCGCCGGTGGCGTCAGCCAAGCCGGTTCCGCCCCCGCGTTCGCGGTCACCTCTTTGGATGGTAAAACGATAAAATTGGCCGACTTCAAAGGCCGCTATTTGCTCCTGGTTTTTTGGATGAGCCAGGTGGCTGACGAATATAACTTGAAACGAATTCACGAGGACTTTGGCACGGACGACCGCCTGGCCATCGTTGGTTTCAACTTGGACCTCACTGAATCCCAGGCCATCGCCGCGGTAAAAAGCAAAGACCTCAAGTGGCCCCAGGCATTCCTGGGGGAACGGTCAAAATCCAGCTTGCCGGATCGCTATGAGGTGCAAGGTTTGCCAGCGGCATTCCTGGTGGATCCCCAAGGAAGACTCATTGAAAAAAACCTGCAGGGAACCGCCATCCGAAACGCCCTTGAAAAGGCTTTGCCTCGCAAAAGCGGAATGTCGCCGAATTAGTATCCTCTTAGAAAAAGCATTTACTTTGAGTTGAACTGACGTGGCGCGAGTTGCGTTATCGTTAACTTTTTCTTTCGTTACAACGACTGACAATCCAGGCGAAATTGGGCTTTCCGAAAACAGCGCCCGGCCTTTGGATTTTTTTGAGGTTAATTTCATTTTCATGCTTGCCCAAGGCAGTTCCTTCAGCGAAATTAAGGTCCAACCTAAGTAAGCAACCTACAGCCTATGAATAAAAAAATACTTGGTCTGTTGGCACCGGGTTTGTTAGTGGGCCTATTAGCTCATGGAGCAACCTATACCAACGACTTTAGCAATCCTAATGCAACGGGTTTTACCTTAAACGGTGGATCCCGCCCAAACGGCAATCCTTATCCGGCGATTGAAGGCGGCCACCTGGCCCTGACCTACGCCGAAAACAGTGAAAACGGCACGTTCGTCATGGATGAACTGGATGCCGGCAAATCGGTGGCTGGCTTTAACGCCACTTTCAAACTGCGCATCGGCGGCGGATCTTCCAGTCCGGCTGACGGCCTGAGCTTTTACTACGGCAGCGATATCGACTCCACCACCTTGATCGATGAGGAGGGTTTCCACACCAGCACATCGGGCGTGGGCATCAATTGGGACGTGTGGGATAATGGCAGTGCTGAAGCACCCGCGATTGATGTGCGGGTGAACAACGTGATCGTAGCCGCCGCGCCAATGTCCATTTTGGAAGTCATGAGCGATACGTTCGCTCCAGTTTCCATCAATTTGAACACCAACGGCGTGCTCAATCTCTCCTATAAAGGCAAAGTGGTGTTCACCAACGTCTATCTGAATGGCTGGGCACCCATCACCGGGGGCCGGTTTGCGATCGGCGCCCGCACAGGCGGTGAAAACGCCAACCACTGGGTGTCTGAATTGGGAATCACCACCATGCTGGCGGGGAGCCCGGCGGCGCCGGTGCTCATCACCGCGCCAGCTAATCAAACCATCAATGAACACGGCAGCGTGGCTTTCTCGCTGCTGCCCGGCGGTACCCCGCCCTTCGCTTTCGAATGGTACAGCAACAACGTGATCATCCCGGACGCCACGAACCTGACGCTGAACCTCGCCAACGTGCCATTCACTGCCAATGGCGTGAAATATAAAGTCAAGGTCAGCAACAGCGTCGGCAATGTCAGCGCTGAAGCCACCCTGGCGGTCAACGCCGACACCAACGCCCCGACGGTCGTCAGCGCCCGCGGCACGGAAAGCTTCAAACAGGTGATCGTAACTTTCTCCGAGTCCGTCACCGCCGCCTCCGCTGGCACCGCTTCCAATTATAAAGTGGACGGTGGGGTAACTGTTTCCAGCGTGACGGTCAATAGCGCCACCACCGTGACGCTCAATACAAGCGCTCAGACTCCCGGCACCGCCTACACGCTCACGATCAATGGCATTAAAGACACGGCCACCACCCCCAATACCATCGCCACCGATACCAAGGCCAGTTTCCTGGCCTTTGTCCTGGCCAACGGTTTCCTGAAACACGAATATTGGGGCGGAATAGCGGATGTGCAGGTTCAGAAATTGCTGGACGACCCCCGTTACCAAGCCAACCAACCGGATTCCGTCGGCTTTTTGTCCGCTTTCACGTCGCGCACCATTTTCCCGGATGACAGCCATGAAAATTACGGAGCGCGCATCACGGGCTTCCTCATCCCCCAGGAAACCGCTGATTACTACCTCTTCCTCAGCAGCGATGACGCTTCGGAATTATGGCTGAGCACCGACTCCTCCACGGATCACCTGGAAAAGATCGCCGAGGAAACCGGATGCTGCAACGCCTTCACTGAGCCGGGCGGTCCCCGCACCAGCGCTTCAGCCATCCACTTGGTGGCGGGCCAGCGCTATGCCGTCATGGCCTTGCACAAAGAAGGCGGCGGCGGCGATTACGTCCAGGTTGCCTGGCGCAAAGAGGGCGACACCACGGCCGCCGGATCTTTGACGCCGATCCCGGGCAAATTCCTGGCCACTTATGCCAATCCGGGAATTGCCTCAGTTCAGATCTCCAAACAACCGCAAAGCAAAACCGCGGCCGAGAATACCGTTGCCAGTTTCAGCGTGACCGCCACCGGTTCCCCCGCACCCGTGGCCTACCAATGGCAGCGCGCTGAAAGCGGCAGCACGAATTTCAAGGATATTGCCGGAGCTACCGGATCAACTTACACCACCGCCATTTTGAAGCAATCGGTGGATAACGGAGCCGCGTTTCGCGTGCTGATTAGTGTTCCGGGCGCCAGCGCCACCAGCGATACAGTCACGCTCACGGTCAATATCGACAGCTTGAAACCGTTCCTCACCCTGCTCAGGGACGGCGACGACTTCAAGTCGGTAAAAGTGGGTTTCTCGGAGCCTGTGGATCCGGTTTCGGCCGCGACCGCAGCCAATTATGCAATCCAAGGGTTGACCATCACCAAAGCCACCCTGGTCAACGCGTCGAACGTGGTGCTGGTCACCAGCCAGCAAGCGGAAAAAACCACCTACACGCTGGTGGTCAGCAACGTGAAGGATTCCGCCGGCAACGTCATCGACCCCGCGGGCAATACCAAGTCGTTCACCTCTTTTGTTTACCTTTCTGGGCTGGCCAAGTTTGAGGCCTTCACCGGTTTCGGAGGCACGGCGGTGACTGACCTGACCGGCAATGCCAAGTATCCTAATTATCCAGACGATACCAGGGTGGTGATGGGCTATGAAGGCATCAATGGTTACGGCGATAACTACGGAGTCAAGCTGTCCGGGTTCATCACTCCCAAAACCAGCGGGAAGTACATTTTCTACGTGGCTTCCGACGATAATTCCGAACTTTACTTGAGCACTGACGATACCGAAGCCAATGTGGCCCCGATCGCCAAGGAAGTGAACTGGGCCAATGCCCGTGAATGGACCGGTGACTCCGGCGGCCGGCGGCCGAACCTGGAGAACGTGTCAGCTCCCATCCAACTGGAAGCCGGCAAGCGCTACTACACGATGCTGCTTTACAAGGAAGGCGGCGGCGGCGACCACGGCGCGGTGGCCATGAAGCTGGAAAGCGATCCCGATCCGGAAAACGGTTCCCTGCCCGTTTGGGGCGACTTGATCGGCACGGCAGTTGATCCGGCGGTGCTGGTGCAGATGAGCCTGCCCGTGGACCTGGCTTCGCCGATTGGGTCCGGCGACAGTTCCAAGCCTGGCATCAGCGCCCGCGTTTACCAAGTGGGCCAGATCGGCGGGATCATTGCCGACACCCAAATCTCCAGCGCCGAGCAGTTGCTGGCCGGCATTCTGGGTCCCAACGTGGCGGATCTGACCGGCTCAGTGAACGGGGTCTGGAGCCAGGGGGTCATCAATTGGAACGTGGAAATGAACGCCGGCGGCAGCGGGACGGAAATCGGCAGTTTCACGTCGGCCACCACCCCGAGCCGGATGGACGATCCCATGCCCGGCATGCCTGGTACGTTGACCACCCATCCCCGCGACAGCGTGGCTGCGGAACTCATCACCTACGCCGAATTCCCCAAAGCTGGGTTATACACCATGGGGGTAAACAGCGATGACGGCTTTAAAGTCACGGCGACCGATAAAGCCCCCGTGTTCAATGGCGCGCTGGTGGTTTCCTCCCCGGCCAGCATCGCCAAAGCCTACGGTGCCGTCTATAGCGGACCTGAAATAGGTGGCGTATTTAAATCATTCACCGGCACGATCTCGGGCAAGCTGGTTTATGTCGATCCTCCAGATGCCTGCTCGGCTCTTGTGAATGCCGATGCCATCAAAGGCAACATCGCCCTGATTGACCGCGGTGTTTGCACCTTCTCGGTCAAAGTCGATGCCGCCCTCAAGGCGGGGGCCATCGCGGCCGTCATTGTCAACAGCCGTGATCCGGACAGCGCCGATGGCAAATGGCCCATCGTCATGGGTGGCTCTTATGTGGACTTGCCGGCCGTGATGATCACCAAAACCGATGGCGCCATCCTCAAGAGCGTGATTGCCAACGGGATTGAAGTTTCGATCACCCGGGACGACTCCCCGGTTTTGGGGCAATTCATTGGAACTCGTGGCTCCGGGGATTCGCTGTTTTCGTTCTATGTTTCGCAACCGGGTCTTTATCCCCTGCGTTGCGCCTGGTTCCAAGGCGACGGCGGATCGAACCTGGAATGGTTCACCCTGGATGATTTGGGGAACAAGGTGCTGCTGAATGACCGTACCAGCGCCAAGGCCATCAAGACCTACCGGGCCCGCACCTACACGCCGCCCAACAAGCCAACCATCACCATCGGCAAAGATGGCTCAGGTGTGAAAATCACCTGGACTGGCAAATTGGAATCCGCCTCCAGCGTGGCGGGGCCATGGGTGGAAGAAACCGGAACCAGCCCGTTGACCGTTGGCAATCCGGCAGGGGCCAAATTCTACCGCGCCAAGCAGTAACATTGCTTCCAGTAGTTCGCCAAGGGACCGGACGCTTGTCCGGTCCCTTTTTCCTTTTTCCTGATCGTGGTCCTGAAAATTCGTTAATAAACCACCTGGATTGCACAAAACATATGGCATGGCATATTTTCCTCATGGAACGCTTCAGGTCTGTCGGATTAGGATTTTTTTTATTGGTCGCAATCCTGAACTCGGGCTCAGCCGCAGTTGCCAGCCGTTATACTTTGCTGGAAGGCAGCTGTTTGGTGGATGACTGTCCGGTTTGCGACCGGATGCCCATCGTCAAACAATTGCGCGGCACTTTCGATTTGGTGCTGGAAAACCTGGGCGCGGAATTTACCGATTATCGGATCGAGAACGTGGAATTCGTGGTTGGCGGTGGCGAATTCCAGGTGAATGGCGCCGGCGCCTATCGCATCGGCGGCTACAAGAACCTGATCCAACAGGATCTTCAATTGGCGTTGATCATCGACCAGCAAACCGCTTACTTCACCAACCAGACCCCAACCGCCTTTCGCACATGGCCCACCATCGAAGCCTCCGTCACGCAAACAAATGGCACCATGATTAAGCAATATTCCCTCACGATCCAGGCGGCACCGGTCCGGGAATTGTGGTTCTCCACCAGGACCGGGCTGACGCCAGGCCGTTCGCCCAGGAACCATGTCAGCGGCGGAGATTTGATCTCATTTAATGGCCGGGTGGTGAAAAACAGCCAGGATTTGACGCGAAATCTGGGCCTGAAAGCCTCCGCCACCGATCCGGGCCTGGCGGCCTTGGATGTGGGCAGCAGTGGACTGGTGTTTTTCAGTCTATCGGAAGGCGGCGCCAGTTCCACCTTGGGCAACATCCAGCAAGGCGATCTGGTTTCATCCGCCGGGAAAATCCACCGCTCCAACCAGGACTTGACCCGCCAATTTGGGATTCAACCGCCCGTGCCGGACCTCGGCTTGGACGCCGTCCAGGTGCTGCCCTCGGGTGAAATTTATTTCTCCATCAGGAATTCCGCCTTCTCGGAGCGGTTGGGCCAATCGATCCAAAAAGGGGATATCCTCTCGGACCGCGGGGTGATCATTCAATCCAACGCCGCTTTACTGGCCAATTTTCATCCCAAGGATCCCCGCCCGGATTACGGGCTGGACGCCTTGTATATCTGGCCAGAGGGGGAAATCTGGTTTTCCACCGAGGAAAGCTTCGAAAGCGCCACGTTGGGCATGGTCACCCATGGGGACCTGCTGAGTAACCAGGGCTTCATCGTGTTCCGGAATCTGGAAATGGTGGGCGCCTTTCAGCCCTTGGAGGATATTGCCAATTTCGGTTTGGATGCGGTGTATGTAGTTACCGATCTGGCCAAAGCGCTGGACCGGCCGCCGGTCCTGGCAGGAATCCAAAAGGCTCCGGGTGGGAATTTGGTGAAAATAGCCTGGCAAGGGCCTGGCGAAGTGTTTCAAGTGGAACGTTCCGCCACCTTGAATGGAGCATTTACTGCGTGCAGCGTCATTACTTTGGACCAGTTCTATGAGGAAAGTTTTGCAGGCACCAATGCCCCCGCTTTTTACCGGGTGCGGCAATGGTAGCTGGCGGCTTTCCGTATTTGAAGGCGGAAGCCTTCGGGATGACCTCCGTCCACCGGCGGATACCAAAACACTTTTACCGGGCAGGGTCCATCAGGCCGCGTAATCCCGGTGAAAAAACACCCCGCAGTTTCAGCAACCACGGGGTGGGGACATTTCAATACTGGCTCTGAACCAGGCTTTCCGGGTCCGGAGTTTTTTTAGGAGGCAGGGGCCGCCTTCCAGGCCGGCCATTCCTCCAAGGTATTGGCATTGGCATCGTCGTTGATCACCGCGGCCAGTTTTTCCAGCCAGGCGGAATCGGGATGCCCGCCTTGGCGCGCTTTCTGGATGTTGGCGGCCAGCACCAAGCCAGCGCGGCGCTTGCCGCTCTTGATCGTGCGTTTGAGCGTGGCCAGCATCGCCGCCTTGCTCTCGGCTGGCCCGTGCGCCAGTGAGTAAAATGCCGTTTCCAAAGCGAGGTTGGGGGTGTCATCCCCGCCGGGTTGCGGCAGCACCTTGGCCAAAACCCCCAAGCCCTCCTCCTCCCGCCCCAAGGCAAGCAGAAATCCGGCAAAACTGGCCAGCAGGTAGGGATCGCTGCTATCCAAGGCCAGCGCCCGCCGGTAGCAATCCTCGGCGCGTTTGGCATCTTTGCGCATCTTGGCCAGGAAACTGGCCAGCGTGCCCACCAGGCGCGCGTTGTTCTGATCCAGCGTGATGGCGCGGTTGTATAGCTCCTCCGCACGATCATAATCCTTCCGCACCCGGGCCAGGAAAAACGCGAAATTTTGCAGCAATTCCACGTTGCTCCCATCAGCGTTCACTGCCTTCTGGTAAAATTCCTCAGCCCGCACGTTATCTTTGCGGAAATCCCGCAGGAAATTGGCGTAGCTGCCCAGCAAGGAACCATTAGTGGGGAATTGCTCCAGGCCCTTTTGATAAACCGCATCCGCCTTGGCGGGATCCGTTGGTTTCAACCGCTCCGCTTCGAGTTCCACCGCCCACCAGTCGGGAAAGGAATGGGCGGTTTGCCGGGCTGCCTCTTTCAAAGCCGCAGCGCCGGGGGCGGTGTCGGGCAGGGCCACAATCTTGGAGGATAGCGACTGGTAGGATCCGGCATACCTGGTGAACACATGGTCAAACCGCTTGCTGTCCGGATGCGGCAGGGAGAACGCGTTGCGCAAAAGCAGCATGAATTCGTCGAAATCCGCCTTTTGCACCCAAATGGTCTGGCGGGTTTCCAACCAATCCCGGATGGTGCCTTTGGGCTCGCGATCACTGACCCAATAAACGCCCAGGGGCAAAGCCTCTTCGGTGAAGGAACTGAGCATTTTGGCGATGCCTTCATCATTGCCGCCGTAACCCACAAAAATCAAACCCCGGTCCCGGATCACCGCCCGCACGCGTTTCTCCACATCCAGCTTGAGGTCATCGGTGCCACGGAGGGTATTCAACGGGGCCAGGTGATGATCGCCATGGAGCTTGATCACCAGCGGCCGGGTGCGGGTGGGGCGCAGATAAGTTCCCAAAGATTCCTGAGGCACCACCACCGGTTTGACCTTGGTAAACAGATAAAGGCTGTCGGTTAGGAGGTCGTCGAAATTGGCCGTGAGGGCGACATTGAACCGGCCGTTTTCCATCGTCATCAACTGCGACAGCACCGCGTAGCCGAAGCCGGGGAATTTATTTTCGCACAAGGACTCGATCTCCCGCTGGCGTTCCTCAGGCAGGAGAAACAATTTGTCGAGCATCGGGCCGTAAATGCCGGCCGGATTCTCGGGATCGTAGCCAGGAAATTCTTCCTTGGCAAACTGGTTGATGTCCTGGCGCTGGGGATTGCGCAAATCCCGCAGGCGGGGCAGCCACTGGCTGGTGATCAGGCTGGCGGCAGCCGGAATCCCGGATGAAACCGAACAACCCGAGCCAATAAAAAAGGCGAACCGGCTGTCGGGATGATCGCACATCATTTTTAAGCGCCGGGAAAATTCCTCAGCGGACATCTTTCTGAAAGCATCGCTCATAATTTAAATCGTTTTCGAATTTGTTGACCGTGACTTCCACGCATGGCTATTCAACTACAAGCGGCCAAAAACGCAATCTGTTTTGATTTCCCAATCCGGCCCTTTTTCATAGGCAGAACCTTTCGGAATCGATATTCTGGATGCATGCGGATTACGAACTTGAACCCAGCGGACGAAATCGGCGCCAGCTCCTGGATGGTGGAGCTTGAAGGGCATCGTGTGCTTTTGGATACCGGAACCCATCCCAAGCGGGAGGGCCATGCCAGCCTTCCGCTTTACGATCTGGTCCGGAAGGAAAACGTGGATGCCATAGCCGTGAGCCACTGCCACCACGACCACGTGGGTTCGCTGCCAATCGCAGCGCGCTATTTCCCCAACGCTCATATCATGATGACCGAATTGAGCTATTTCCTGGTGGAACGAGTTTTGCACAACTCCGTCAACGTGATGAGCCGCCAGCGCGAGGAACTGGGCATCAAGGAATACCCGCTCTTCAGCCATGACGAGGTGGACGAACTGGCTCCGCGGTTCCAGGGCTTCCGGTATAACCGGGAGATCGAATGGGCCGCTTTCCAAAAAACCCGGGCCGGTTTTCTTTCCCCGGTGCTGGAATTCTACGATGCCGGGCATGCCTTGGGCTCGGCGGGCATCATGCTGCGCGGCCAGAAGAGCACCTTTTTTTACACCGGGGATGTCTGCTTTCACGATCAAACGCTTTTGCGCGCGGCGCGTTTTGAGGATGTCCAGGCCGACGTCTTGCTGGTGGAGACCACCCGCGGCGGACATGCCTCGCCCCCGGGATTTTCCCGGGAAAAAGAGATCGACCGACTGGCGGACGCCATCCAGGCCGTTCTAAAACGCAGGGGCAGCATCCTGATCCCGGTTTTCGCCCTGGGCCGCACCCAGGAAATCCTGGCTTTGCTGGCGCTGCTCATGCATTCGGGCAAACTGCGCCGGCAGCCGGTTTACATCGGCGGCATGGGCCGGGTTTTCACTGAAATCTACGACCTGGAGGCCCACCGCACCCACCGCCAGCATAGCAACCTCCAACTCAACGAGGCCCTGCAATTGGTGGTTTTGGAAAAGAAAACCATGGATAAGATGAAAATGGGCGGCAACAAGTTATTCGTGCTCACCGCAGGCATGATGAACGAGCAAACCGCCGCCCACGACCTGGCCTTGCGTTTCATTGAAGATCCGCGGCATGCCATATTTTTCGTAGGCTACACCGATCCCGATTCCCCGGGCGGCCGGCTCAAGCTATCCCAGACCGGGCAGCCTTTCCATTTCAGCACGCTGGGCGGCAGCCTGACCCGCCATTGCGAGCTGGAATCTTTTGACCTGACCGCGCACGCCAACCGCGAGGAAACCTTGGATTTCATCGGCCAGGTCGCGCCCCGGGTGGTCGTCCTGGGGCATGGCGAGAAAACCTCCCGGCAATGGTTCCGGGACCAGATTTCCCGCCGCTATCCGCGCATGAAAATCGCCGAGCCTTTGCCCGGTGAAACTCTGGATTTGGCCTGAGCCATGAAAATCGCCTTCACCCCGGTGGTGTATGAACATGCCGCCCGGTTCACGGGGCGGACGCCGTGGGAGGTCTCGCGTGATCCGGAATTGCTCTTCGCCGGGCACCGCGCGGCCTACCTGGAATACCGCCACCAGGTCATTGCGGTGGGCATCGATATTTACAACCTCGAAGCGGAAGCTTACGGAGCCCAAATCAAGCCACCCGATGACGACGCGATCCCCGCTATCCACCAACCGCTGTTGTCCTCTTTGGAGGAGGGGCTGGAACTGCCACCCTTCCGCCCGGAATCCGATGGCCGCATCGCCATGGTTTTAGGGGTTGGCCAGCGGCTCAAGCGTGAAATCCCGGAGGCCGATGTCCGCATTCCGGTGGCCGGACCCTTTTCCATTGCCTTCAATCTGCGCGGCATCAATGCCCTGTGCGAAGATGCCATTCTCAATCCGGAAACAACCGCCCAGTTCCTTTTGCGCCTGGCGGAAAACCAGTCCGTGCTTTGCCGGGCAGTGGCCAGAGCCGGTCTGGATGTCGCCTTTTTTGAATCCGCCGCCGCCCCGCCTTTGCTCTCGCCACGGCAATTCCGCGAAGTGGAACTCCCAGCCCTCCGGCGCATCATGGGGGTGGCGGCAGAGTGCCTGGGCCATCCCGTCCCCTGCATCATGGGCGGCAATACCTATCCTATCCTGGATGCCCTGCTGTCCACCGGGACCAATTACCTGGCCTGCAACGTGGAAACCAACCAGGCCGCTTTTGTCGAATCGGTCACCCGCACCCATCCGCAGGTCAAAGTCCGGGTCAATCTCGATCCCGGCATCGTCACCTGCCACGAGCCGGAACGCATTTACCGGGCCATCGACCGGGTGCTGGAGATGACCGGCGGCCGCCCGCAATGCGTCATGGGCACCGGGGCCATGCCCCTGGAAACCCCGCCTGAAAACATCCGCTTGATCCGCCAATACCTGGCAGCTTGACCCTCCCGCTGGGGTGGTGATTGGCGCCAGGCACTTTTCAAAAGCGCTCCTTTTTCGGGGGATGAACGGAGCCGGCCGGGGATGGCCAGCCAGCCTCCTCAAATGCCGGAGCGCTGAGCCGCCCCCGGTATCCGGCAAAGGCCGCGTGCCGGCCGTGGTTTCCTCATTTGGTTTCCTCATTTACATTGCGGGGCAATCGCTTTTTGATTAGTTTCTGCCCCAAGCGAACACACCATGCAAAAGACTGAACAACCATTGACGAACACGCAACTGGGTAGCGCAGCCTCCACGCGGCTGGTATCGCTGGATGCGCTGCGGGGATTTGACATGTTTTGGATCCTGGGGGCAGATGGCCTGGTGCAAGCCTTGAACCACATGGCGCCGAATTGGGCCACGCACTTCCTGGCCACCCAGCTGGACCATGTGGCGTGGAACGGGTTCCATTTTTACGACCTGATTTTCCCGTTATTCGTCTTCATTGTGGGGGTATCGCTGGTTTTTTCGCTGACCAAGCTCATTCAAAAAGAGGGCCGCGCCAGCGCCTTGAAGCGGGTCTTCCTCCGGGGTTGCGCCCTCTATTTGCTGGGGATTTTTTATTACGGCGGATTTTCCAAGGTGTGGCCGAACATCCGGATGACCGGGGTTTTACCGCTGATCGCCGCGGCCTATTTCTTCGCCGGGCTGGCCTTCTGCTTTCTGCGCTGGCGCGGCTTGGCGGCGCTCTATGCAGGGCTGCTGCTCGGTTACTGGCTGGCACTGGCCTGGGTGCCCTTCCCGGACGTGCGGCCCGTGCCCGGAGGCGACCTCGCCATCACCAAGGAAACCGGCTTCACCAATGTCGCCCAGCTCAACCTGGCCAGCACCAACCTGCTGCGCGGAGTTTACCTGCCGGGGGTCAACCTGGCCAATTATGTGGATCAAAAATACCTGCCTGGTTTCAAGTGGAATGGCACTTGGGATCCCGAGGGTATGCTGGCGGTTTTTCCGGCCACCGCTGCCTGTCTGCTCGGGGTGCTGGCCGGTTTGTTGCTCCAAACCCAAACCGTGCCGGATCGCCGAAAGGTGCAATGGCTCCTGGCGGGAGGAGCAGTGGCGGTCGTGGTGGGGTTCACCTTGAACCTGAAATTGCCCATCATCAAATCGATCTGGAGCTCCTCGTTTGTGGTGGTGGCGGGGGGGTACAGCGCCATCCTGCTGGGGGTTTTCTATTGGGTGGTGGACCTCCAACAACATCGGCGATGGTGCCAGCCTTTGGTCTGGATCGGCATGAACCCCATCACCCTTTACCTCGCGTGCAACCTCCTGAACGATTATAAACTCGTCTCCGAGCGGTTGGTCGGCGGGGATATCAAAGCGTTTCTGGAAAACCACCTGGCTCAGGGCAGTGGCGAATTGGTGGTCACCCTCACCAGCCTGCTGGTGGCCATCTGGCTGGCCCGCTTCCTGCATATGAAAAAAATCTTCCTCCGCGTTTAACCTGGCCATGAATATCATTACCGATTCCCGTTGTGTCCAATATGCCAAGGTGGGCCATCCGGAACGGCCCGAGCGCGTCAGCCGTTCCGAAGAAAAGCTCAAGCAGCAAAAACGGCTGCCCACCACCTGGCTGGAACCGCTTCCCGTTGCCGATGAATTGCTGTTGCGCGCCCATCTGCCCAAGCACCTGGCCCGTTTGCGGGAGCCATCCGATTTCGATGCGGACACCGCTTTTTTCCAAAACATAGCCGACCATGCGCGGCGATCCGTGGGCGGCGCCTTGCAGGCCCTGAAATGTGCCCGCCGCGGCGAATCCGCCTTCAGCCTGATGCGCCCGCCCGGCCACCATGCAACCCGCGACCGCGCCATGGGTTTCTGCTATCTGAGCACGGCCGCCATCGCCGCTTTGGAAGCGCGCGCCACGGGTGTGGCCAAAGTGGCCATCTACGATTTCGATCTCCACCACGGCAACGGCACGGAGGAGATCCTTCACAACCAACCCGGCTGCGCTTTTTTCTCCATCCACCAATTCCCCGCCTATCCAGGAAGTGGTGCACAATCCTTCGACAACTGCCATAATTATCCCGTGGCCCCCCGCACGGATCATTTAAAGCACCGGGAAATCCTGAAAAAGGCGTTGGAAGAACTACAGTCCTTCAAACCGGATCTGGTCATCGTATCGGCGGGATTTGACGCTTTCCGCAACGATCCCCTCGGCCAGGAATTATTGGAAATCCAGGATTACCACTGGCTCGGCCAGGAAATCCGCAAGCTGGCGGTCCCCTCCTTCAGCGTTCTCGAAGGGGGCTACAGCCAGGAACTGCCCGAGTTGATTCTGGCTTATTTGCTCGGCCTGGCGGGGCAGGTTTACCAGGAAGGCGCACCCACTCCCGCGCGCTGACCGCGATTCATCCGCCCCCAGTGACCGAAGAGCAGCCCGAGGCCAGCCAGCCTTGAGCCTGGCAACACCACCTCCTCAGTTGGTCGCCAACGAGCGTTGGAACTGGTTGCAGAAACCACGCTGGCGGCCTGCCCTCCCCCAATCCGCCTTTTGACCCTGGAAACCCGCCGGGCAGCGGTTGCATTCTCATACGGATGAGATTACATTTTATCAACCAAGACTGTGGAGGAAATTATGAAAGCTAAAACAGAAATGGCTGCGGACCAACCCAAACCTTTTACCACGGGCATTACCAAGGCCATGGTGAGGCAACACGCCTATGAGCTTTTCCGTGATAAACTGCCCGACCATCCCCTGACCTTGGAAGATTGGGTCATGGCCGAGAAAGATTTGGTGGGCAACTTGCAGGCGGAAAACCGATTCTAAAACCCGTCGTTTTCCGGCCTGCAAAGAGATGGCCAGGCCGCCCGCTGGCCGAGCCAGTCACCGCTTGGGGCGGTTAATCCAAACTGATCCGGCCCAAGTGTTTTCCCGGAGGTAGCGGGAAAGCAATCCGACCATCCTTAAGGCTGACCTCCGGCGCCACCGGCACCCCTTGCCGGAGCCAAGGATGGCCGGCAACCACCAGCGAATATTTCCCGCTGCCAACGCGCAAGCTGGCCAACGCGGTGACCGGCGTGGAATTGCCGATTTCAAAGGAAAGAGACTGTTCTCCACCCCGCTGCCAGTGCACAGCAACCGGGCCAAATTCGGTGAGCGTAACCCCTTCGGCGCGGGCAAGATCCCCAAGCCGGGGATCAATGATCAGGCGGCGGGACGTGCGTGGGCCGTCCGTACGCACCCCCAGCACATAGCTGCTGAGGAAATAAGCCGGATGCGCGCCGGACTCATGGACAAAGGAACCATCATTCCAGTTTTCACTCACCGTGCCCGTTTCGCGTTGGGTCATGGCCCGCCAATGCTCGCGCATCGTTTGGAGCGCCTCGCGGTCCAGTTCCGCTTGATCCCGCCGGTAAAGCGCCTCCAGGTAAAAAGAAAAGGTATAGGGGAAAGCCTTTTCACCGGGGAATTGGGCGCGCATGAATTCAAATACCCGGGCCTGTTTATTGGGGGGCGCCAGGTCAAAGTGGAGCGCCATCAACGCGGCATGTCCGGTAGGTGGAGTTCTCTCGCCCAAGCCAGCCGGGCCCTGATACGGCAGGGAAAAACTCGGCGGTTGATCCGGTGATATGGGCACCTTTGGCCGCATCAGAGCACTGTGGTAGGAACCGGCTGATTCATTCCACAATTGCTGCTGGTACGCAGTGTACAACCGTTCGGCGGCCAGCTCGAAGCTCGCGGCTTTCGCCCGGTCCCCCACGGCTTGGGCCAGTTCCCCGGCATCCCGCAAGGCGCGGTAAAAATAGGCATTCAGCGTGGCGCCTTCACAGGCGGCATAAACCAGCGGATTGTTGAAGTAAACGAACTCCACCCCCTGAACCAATCCGCGGTCAGTGATGCGTCCCAGGAAATAATCCACCGCCCTGGCCACCCTGGGCCACAGTTCACGCACCAGTTCCAAATCCCCTTCGCGGCGGTATAAATCGGCCACGGCCTGGATCCACAGGCACGAATAGTCGTCGATGACCCCGTGCCGGTTGGGCGCCGCGTATTCCGAGGGGCGCATTGGTTGGAGCCGCCCATCGGGCAACTGGCTGAGCGCCACGTGGCGCAGCAGGTTCCGCAGCAGCCGGCTATCGGCGTAACGCGGCTGGCCGCCGGCACCGGGTCCAGCCAGGGATACGCGGGCGACCGGGTAGCCCATCAGGCAGCCATCGGCCAGCCACTGGGCGCGTTCGCGATCGGCGCAGTCGACGTGCGCATCCTCGCTGCAAACCTCCACCGTGCGTACGCCGATCTGCCAGATCCGGTCCAGAAGGTCGTCGCTGCTGGCGAACCGGCCGAGCCGGTCGAAAGGATACAACCGGTCCACCACGCGCAGCCCGCGCAGGGTGATCCGGCCTTCGGTCACGGCGAGCTGGATGTATTTGCAGCCAAACGTGTCGGTGGTCATATACGTCTGGCGTCCTTCGCGGGCGGTGTACCGGTTCGGCGCCCCCCCGAAGGTGGCTTTGGAAAAACCATGGGTGTCGAAGAACCGGGCGGCTTGGTCCAACTCCAGGCGGCTGCCTTCGCGGGCGTCAAAATCCAGCACCGTGTAAGCCTGCACCTCGCGGCCGCAGTCGATCACCACCCGGGCGCCGGCCGCCAATTCCAGGGGCAGCTGTTCCGCCACCCATCCGGATTTGGCCGCCGCCTTAACGGCTTCCACGATTCTCAGGTTTTCCACGCCGGATTCCCGCAGCAGCGGGATGCTGCGCGGCTGCATCGGCGCCCAGGCACTGGCGGCGAGCGGCACCGCCACCGGCCAGCCGGAATCGTCAAAATCCACCGCTGTCCAATCCCCGGTATCGCGGCGGGCGTCAACCAGGTCCGGCACCGAGGTGTAGGTTCCAGGGCTGGGCAGGTGGCGTGTTTGGGTGGTGCAACGCCAGGAGGCGTCGGTCACATGACGGATGGTCGATCCGTCGAGTCCAACCAGTTCCAGCTCCGCGGCGAGTCCTGGCCGATGCTCCATCATGCGCGCACACTGGTCATTCCAGGCGCTGAACGATCCAACGGCGTAATAATGAGCCAGCACCACGAGGGCGTTGCGGCCGGGGCGCAGGTGTTTGGTCACCTCCAGCACATCATACTCCGGGCGCTGGGGATCAAAACGGCACGGGCCGCGTTCCACGTAACCGCCGTTGATCCATAACACGTAGCGGTTATCGCCAAAAATCCGCAAAACGGCTTTCGCGGGCATGGAGTTCAGGGTCCAGGTCTTCCGGAATACCGCATACGTTTGCTCCCGCGGCGGGGCGGCCTGAGTCCAGACAAACGCCTCCCGCAGCCGTTGCGCGGCAGGGGTCTCCACCTCCGGCGAGCCCACTGCCGCCGCGCCGCTCCCGGTGATGAATACCACCGCCAGCCATAAGGCGCCGGTCAGGGAAAACCGGCTGGCCTGGCCATGGTTCAAGGGTAGATTTTGCATGGCTGCCCCAAGCGTTTGGCGAGTTCCGGGATGGGGAGGTTGAGCTGCCGGCCGACCGGCTTTCCGCCGCGGACGGCCACCACCCGGATTTCGGCGGCATTCCTGGGAATGCGCAAGGGTGACCGATACGCGGGATAAGTCTCATCCGGATTGGCGGCGGCAAAGGTGTAGTGCAAGGCCACCCCCTCAATTTCAGAACTGAGTTCAAGAACGAGGAAGCCCTCCCCATCTTTTTTCGGTGTCACAATGGGATCATAAACCGAGCGGGCGCAGTTGATGCCCGCGATGGCCAACCGCTGCATTTGGGCCTCGGCCCGGGTAAAGAAATCACTCCAGTTTTTTTGGGTTTGGGGCGTCCAGGCGGATTCGCTGATCGCCAGGGCCCTGGGCCAGGTCATGTATTGCGCCTGGCGAAGGTTCGGGATGGATTCGGACCACAAATTGCCCTGAATGCCCAGCGCCAGCTGCGGGGGAATGGAGGCTGGCACCGGTTCGAAAAGATAGACCTCGCGCAGCCGGGCCAGGGCATAGGTGTTCGATTCCAGAAGGGGATCGCCCTGGTAGAGATCCAGGTAATATTGGGGCGAGGGAGAGAGAATCACCTGGTGTCCCTGCCGGGCCGCGGCTTCGCCACCGGCAGTGCCCCGCCAGGACATCACCGTCGCATTGGGCGCCAGGCCGCCGTCGAGGATCTCGTCCCATCCCACCAGCTTTTTGCCTTTCGACTCGACGATTTTCTCCACCCGCTTGATGAAATAGCTCTGCAATTCGGCCAGGCTCTTGAGGTTTTCCCTGGCCATCCGCTCCTTGCATTTCGGGCATTTGGCCCAAAACCCATGGAATGCTTCATCACCGCCCACATGAATATAGGGACTGGGGAACAGAGCGGCGACTTCCCCGAAGACCTGGTCGAGAAAAGCAAAGGTTGCCTCGTTGCCAGCGCAAACCGAGTTCTCGATCGTTCCGTAAAATTTGCTGCCTGGGTTGACCTGGAATGGCCCGCCCCCGCAGGAAATTTCCGGATAGGCGGCGATGGCTGCAAGGGAATGCCCGGGAGTTTCGATTTCAGGCACCACCGTCACCCACCGATCCCGGCCATAGGCGACGATGTCGCGGATCTCCTCCTGGGAGTAAAACCCGCCATCGGTGGCCGCTTCGCCGGGCTGGGGAGGATCGTAGGACCACCAGGGGCCTTGACGCGGAACCCGCCAGGCTCCCACCGTGGTCAATTTCGGGCGGGATTTGATTTCGATCCGCCAGCCCTGGTCGTCGGTCAGGTGCAATTGCAGGATGTTAAATTTATAGCGGGCCATGCCGTCGATATAGGCCTTTACCTCGCTGGCGGTGAAAAAATGCCGGCTGCAGTCCAGGAGCAGCCCGCGCCAGCTAAAGCGGGGGGCGTCCAGGATGGAAACGGCCGGGAGGATGAGCCGCGGCTTCACTTCCCCCGCTGGGGACGGAAGCAATTGGGCCAGCGTCTGCAGGGCATAGAACAAACCGGCTGGCCGGTTGGCGGCTATGGCCACCCCATTGGGGGAGACGTCCAGGGAATAGCCCTCCTCGCCCAGTTTCGGATCGGGTTTCGCCAGTATCCGCAGGCTGATGGCCCGCCGCACCGAAGCCGCGGTGAGGACTTTGACGGGCAGTCGGAGGCCGGTGCCGGCCAGTTGATTGTTCAAGGTTTCCGCCACCAGCTTCGCCGGCGGACAGTCCGGCGGAATGAAAATGGGAGTCCGGCCAGTGATCTCAAAGACGCCCGAACCGGGAGTCATTTCCATCGGCTGGGGCACCAACCGGGGTGGCTCCGCGGGAGGGGCCGCCCGCAGGTAGACGCAGGCAAGGCAGCACACCAGCCCCAGAAGCAGGCAGGATGCGGGCTTGAACAGGTTCACGACACATGGTTTTCTCATATCCGGACGATACTAAAGCAGGTGGTTTTCAGTTTCAATTCCTGAGACGTGTTTAGCCTGTGGAGCTGTACTTGGAGCGAGGCTCGCCTCCGTCAGTTTGGTGGTTACCGCCCAGGCTGCGCCCCGCCGGCCTGACCGGTTTCCCAAGGTGGCTAACGTCTGAAATGAACCTCCATATCCCCAGACCGCATCCGGCATTTTCAGGGGTAAACCCAACTGGTGCGATGCCGAATCAAGAACATCCGGAGCAGCGGCGCCCTGTGGATTTCCCGATGCCACACCCCGGCCACGCCCGGGCCCGGCACCTCACTGGCCGCCCAAATCACAATCTGGCGGCGCCGGGGGGGTTACCGGTTCAGGGAATTCCCGGATTCATCCAGCACCCGGACCAGGCGCTCACCACCATCGGGTGAATGATAGAGGCCATCGGTATGCAGGAACCACCAATGCTTGCCCTGGTGAGGATCGCCGCACACGGCAATCAAGCCGCCCTGGGGCACCTCGCCTTGCGGGGTGAGCCAGGACCATTCAAAGGCCCAGCGTTCGCTGCGCGAAAGGCGTCCCGGCACCGCAGGATCGAGCGCTTGCGCGAAAAAGCGGCCGAACTTCTGATCCCCCAAGGCCGACGCCCCCAGCGCCGTCATGGGCCGGAGCCACTCGAGGTTCTTTTGCGGGGCATAGAACGCCAAATGGGTTCCGGAAAAAACCTGGGCCAGAAAACCGTGGGCGGTCCCGTAGCGCATCTCCCCCGTGGACTGCATCGCCTTGTCGAAAGCCACGCTGTAGAATCCGGTGTCGCTGCACTCGTCAGCCAGGGACAAAGTTTGGACATTATCATGGGAAACGTAGCTGCGGGCCGTGGCCAACGCCGTGGTGACGCCCGGATTTCCGCGGCCGAGGTATTCCAGCCAGCGGTCGGGGCAAGTGGTGACGCAGAGGTGGGTGCGGCCTTGGGCTGGTGCGGGATAGTACCGCTCCCACGGCCAGACAGTCACCGCCGTGATGCGCTCGCCCGCCAGCCCCAGGCGGTTCCAGGTGCCGCCCCCATCGGTGCTCTTGAAAAACCCTTGGGATTCGCAACCCGCATAAACGGTCTGGGGGGCCCGCAGATCGAAGGCCAGGACTTCCCCGCACAGCGCGGAAGGACCGCGGCCGTCGAAATCGCCAGGGAAATCGAGTTTCGCCCACGTCTCTCCCCCATCGGCTGTTTTCCACAGGCGTCCGCCGGGGCCGGTGCCGCACGCCCGCAGCATGACCAGGGGATTCTCCGGGTGGATCGCGACACTGCGCACCGCGAGGTCGTCGCCGACCAGATTGCCGTTGGCCGGCACCCACGTTTTGCCACCGTTGGCGGTCCGGAGCAATCCCCGTGCGGAGGACCGCACCACGACGCCTTGCGCATCGGATCGGGCCAGGGCCAGGCCTGTCAAACGATCGCCCGCGGTATGCCGCGCGACGGCGGGAATCGGCAGTGCCGCATCCGGCGCCACCCCGGCCTGGATGGTCACTTCTGAAACCCGGGCGTGATAATGCGCCCGCGCCTCCTGCGGCAGGGCGCTGAAGAACAAGCCCACATCCAT
>CAIMWS010000371.1 GCA_903845125.1 uncultured Verrucomicrobiota bacterium | reverse complement strand
GAGATCTATTGGTTCCGCCGCAAGGCCAACGGCACTTTCGCCGCGGGCGAAACGCTCAAGAAGCTCAATGGGCAGGCTTTGAATGTGGGCCGGGCTTCCAGCGTGGCGGTGACCGATTGGAACGGGGACGGCAAGCTGGATTTGGTGGTGGGGGATATTGATGGCAATGTCCATTTGGTGATCAATAAAGGGACGGCTCAGAAACCCGCGTTCGACAAGGACGAACTGGTGACCGCCGATGGCAAAGCCATTGCCGGTGATATGGCCGGGCCTTGCGTGGCGGACTGGGATGGCGATGGCAAACCCGACCTGATCGTGGGCAATGGCACTGGCAGCGTCGTCTTCTACCGCAACGTGGGGACAATAACGGAACCCAAATTGGCGGCGGGGGTCAACCTGCTGGAACCGGTTATCAAACCGGGACATCTACCTCAGGTATCGGCCGAACCGGATTCCAAACGCAGTGGAGGACGGGCGAAGGTCAGCGTCACGGACTGGAATGGGGACGGCAAACCGGATCTGTTGGTGGGTGATTTCAACTACTACGGCTCCAGTCAATCCCACGGATGGGTGTGGGTTTACCTGCGCAAATCTGCGGAATCCAAAGATTCCAAATAACCGGGGCAGGCGTCAGGCGCAGCTGAACCATCGCCCCTGGCGCTGAAAATAGCGACCATACATCTGCCGGCCGAAATGAAATTTTGACCGCCGTGGAGCAAATCTTCAGCTCCACGGCGTTTTTTTAAGCGTGATCGTGACGTGATAGGAAATTGCTTTGACGCTCGCGCGGTCAGGGAGAATTGGTTTTCGCTTCTCATGCATTTTTCCTGTTATTTCGAGTTGAGACGCGAGCGGTAGATGATCATGTCCGTCGGGGATTCGACGGTCATTTTTTCGATGGAAAACGGGTTGCGCAGAATGTATTGGGCCAGTCCCTCCGGGTCCGCTTTGGCCTCGGGCGGGACGCTCTTGCCGTGGTGAACGTTGAAGCCAGTGTGCTTCCACGAGCAGAGGACTTGAACCCGCTCGGGTGGGAGCAGGTTGGACTCAACAAGGTGGTTGATTATTTTGGCGCGGAAGAGTTCTGCCAAGGGTTTGAGGGATGTATCCGGCATGGGCTGGGAGACCGGCGTTGGCGGCGGTTCTTCTTTGCTGGAGGCAGACCGGTTGCGCTCGAAGCGCTGAACGAGGCGAGGTCGTGCTCGAACTTTCACCGCTGGTGCTGGCCGAGACGGCCTTCACGCTGGAATCGTTTTTCAAGCGGCCCCGAAAAGAAGTCGCCGGGGTGTTGGTGGAGTTCGTCAAGCGCTCGGGCGTGCGCTTGGCGGAGAAAGACCGCCTGCTGGATGCCTTGGAACGGGTTCAAAAAACCGGGATCCACCTGGTCGACGCGTATCTGGTGGCAACGGCCGCGGAAACCCAGTTGCCGGTGGCCTCTTTTGACCGCGACTTCGACCGATTCCAGGATGTGCAGCGGTTCGAGCCCAAGGCATCGTGAGCGCAGGTGCCTTTTTGGCACATAACCAATACAATTATCCGATTATGGCTATCAGGGTCTGGCAATTGCTGCGGGCACCTACCGGTTCCGATCGCCAGCCGGCGGCAGCGTGCAGTTGGGAAACCGGTGGCCGCGGGACTGTTTTTGAGCCACGGAATTCAATGGCCGGCCGGTGGTGGAGATGGCAGTCCGCCGTCCTCCCAGATGGGGTCCCCGGCGGCCGTCCAAAGCAACTGGACGGGCCCGAGCAAGCCACTGGCTTGCTCCTGCCACGGCTCATCGCCCCCGTAGGTCCAGGTCCACGGTTGTTGGTTGGTCCGGGCATACCGCCGGCCTTTGGTCTGGAGGTCGCCCACCAGCCGGTTGATCCATAAATTGGTGACCTTGACGATCAGCTCATTT
>CAIMWS010000370.1 GCA_903845125.1 uncultured Verrucomicrobiota bacterium | reverse complement strand
TCCCCAGTGTAATGGGACATTCTGTCTCATTGTACAAGGCAAATTTTGCCTAGTTGCAACTATTTATACATTATTTCTATTCTCTTTTTCTTGCCAATTTCTAAACGGCATTGGCCCTAAGCGGATTCCAAAACGAGGTTGGCGTATTGAACGGTGTCCGCGGTGCGGATCAAGCCGATGGCCTTGGGGATGCGCAATTTGAATTCCGAGTGCGGCTCGAATTTGAGCGGGATCCCCTTCAGGGCCTGGGTGAATTCCCCATACACATCCTGGGTATTCCGCAGGCGGAATTCCTCCGCCATCCAAGCCTGGCCAACGCTGAAATTGGACCGGATCGCCGCCAGGACCTGGAGTACCGTGGGAATGTTGTCCACCAGCGAAATATCCACAGTCTCGACCATGGGCCAGTAAGGGAAACCGCGGTCGGCGATGACCAGCAGGTTGGTGTGGCGCACCCGGCTCAGCAGGGAGTTTATCCCGGGGTTGAGTATTCCATTTCTCAGCATAAAAACCTCCTGTTTTGGCCGTTATTCGACGGCTGCGCACGGAATCCGGACTGGTTCAGCCTGGTCAAAACCCCCGCAGCGCAGTGCTTTGGCGCTTGGGCAGGCCCTCCTTGGGCGTGCGTTTGAGGACGCGGTATTCGATTCCATGTTGGGCGCAGTATGAACTTTTCTCGGGTTTGTCGCCATCCTCGTTCACCGCGTATATGTCCGGTTGGAGGCGGCGGATCTCCGGTTCGGCATCGAGCCAGCCTTTGCCAGTAGCCACCAAGGCCAGGTGGACAAACCGGATTGCCCCCACGAGGTAACGCCGTTCATCCTGGGCAAACAACGGGTGGCCTTCACCTTTGAGCAGGCGCACATTGGCATCATTGCCCACCACCGCGATGAGATCCCCCAATTGCGACACCTCCTCGAAAAAGCGGACATGCCCCGAGTGGAACCAGTCGTAGCACCCGGTGACCAGGACTTTTTTTCGCCCGGAAAACGGCTGGGGGATCGGCTCTGGAAATCCCGCCAAATCACCCGGCGCGACCGTGCAGCAGGCCTGGCAGTGGGATTGGCACTGGGCCTTGATGCTGGCGGCGAGATCCGGATCCGCTCCGTCTATCACCCAGAGGTCCGGCTTGAAATCGGTGGGGCCGGGCAGCCCATCCCCTTTTGGGGTGGGCGCGGGCGCCAGTATGCGGCTCACGTAGCGCAATGAGTTCAACAAGTAATGTCGTTCCGCGTAAGGAAATTTGGGCGGTTGGCCGGTGCGCTGGGCAATGGCTTCATCCGGCCACAGGTGGACGTGCAATTCGCCCAAATCCGCCGCCGCGTGCAAGAACCGCACTTGGTGAGCGCGTAGATCATCAAAGCCACCGCTGACTAAAACCTTGGTTGTCATTGTCTGGTTAAAGCCTGACTTTTACCTGGAAGGCGCCCGGAACGGAGTCCTCGGAAACCACGAACAGGTAGCCTCCGCCGCACCCGGAATACATGGCGCCTGGATAACGAGATTGATAACACTTGAGCAAAGCGGCCAAATCCACCGGGATGGTGGGATGCCGGACCACATGCGGCAACAGGGCTTCCCAGCATTCCATACAGCAGTTCATTGAGCGGCCGAGGGCGGAAGTGTTGCGCGTGGTAATTGCGTCAAAGCAATCCTTCCCGCTTTGGCCCAGGCGCCGGATCCACTCCGCATCCAGGTTTTTGATTCCCAGGGGGCTGTAGCCCTCCGGGCGCTGCAGCACAGGGATCAGGTGAATCACTCGCTCCAGCCAGGCCGCCACCTGGGGATCCTGGCAGGTTTCGATGTGCTGCGGGAAAAGCCCTCCCTCGTGGCCAAAATCGTAATCCAGCCGGTTCACGCCGGGGTAAACCAACCCGATCATGTCCTGGGAGCCGGATGGGTCCGGCTTGCCCCGGTTTTCCTCCGCGTAGAGTTGTTTGACCAACCGGGTGGGATCCTCCTTGGGCAGACCCCCTGGCCAGATCCGCCGGGCCACGTGGCGCGTGCCGGTAGCCATGCCGGCGCGGTCCATAAACCGCACCACCGGCTCCAAAGCCACCACCACCATGGATCCGGGCGGCGCCGGATTGAGCCGGGACACAAATGGCTGGTCGATCCACCCCCCGGCGAAGGCCATGCGGTAGGGCAGGGGACCGATCACATCGGTGAGGAGGGTGGCCTGGGTTTCCATGGGTTGGCGCCGCTTAATAAATATCGCGCACGGTGTGGCCCCCGGCCTGGCGGGCGCGGAATTGCTCCTCGATCCACTGGTAGGTCGCTTTCAGGCCTTTGCGGATGGGGATGCTGGGCTCCCAGCCCAGCATTTTCCGGATGAACGTGTTGTCGCTGTTCCGGCCCGCCACCCCGCGCGGCGCGCCCAGGTCATAGCTTCGTTTAAGCTTGATGCCGCCGATCTCTTCGGCGAGCGAAACCAGGTCGTTGATGGCGATCATTTCGCTCGTGCCCAGGTTGATGGGCGTCGCGATCAAGGCCTCCGTGTGCATGATCTTATCGATGCCGTGGAGGCAATCGTCGATATACATGAAGCTCCGGGTTTGGGTGCCGTCGCCCCAGATTTCGATCTCCTTTTTACCGGTGTGTTTGGCTTCGAGCACCTTGCGGCAAATGGCCGCCGGGGCCTTCTCGCGGCCGCCATCCCAGGTGCCCCAGGGCCCGTAAACATTATGGAAGCGCGCGATGGCGGTTTTCATGCCCCGCTCCGCCCAGTATTCCTGGCAGAACATTTCCGACATCAGCTTTTCCCAGCCGTAGCCGCGTTCGGCAAACGCCGGATAGGCATCTTCCTCCTTGAGAGCGCGGCAGTTGGGATCCTCCTGCAATTTCACGTTGTAGGCGCACGCGGAGGAGGCGAAGAAATAGCGGCTCACCCCCGCCTGCCAGGCGGCCTCGATCAAATTGGTGTTAATCAGGATACTCCGCAGGCACTGGATGCGAAACCGCTCGATGAAGCCCATGCCACCCATGTCGGCCGCCAGGTTGTAAACCTCCGTGGCGCCCTCCACGGCTTGGACACAATTGTCTTCGTGGGATAAATCCAGACAAAGGCTCTCCACGCCTGGCACGCGCTGGTACCAGTGCGGCAGCGGCTTCTTGTCCACTGCGCGGATGCGTGTATAACCTTGCTCGTGCAGGCTGCGGGCCAGGGCGCCGCCGATGAAACCGCCCGCGCCGGCAACCAGGATCAGGTCGTTTTTGCCGGGCCGATTTGAATTGCTATTCTTTTTCATATTCAAAGTCTGGATCGATTAAAACTGATTACCGGCTAGGGATCAAGGCTGTTGGTCCGCTCTGGGCCTGCCCCGCCCCGCTGGCCCACCCCCCCCATGCGCCACCACCATAACACAAGCCGCAAGCGATTGAATGCACGTGCTTGATTAAACCCTGACGACGATTCTTGATTCAAAGGGGGACATCCTGATTCCTTTTGGGGGTTTTTCGCTTTCTTTCGGTAGCTCCAAACGGGCGGCCTTAATCCCGGTAGGCAGTGCCCAGAAAGCCCGAAAACCTCCCGCTGGCCCCGGCCAAGTAACCGCCGAGGTCAGTAGGCGGATTCGCCGATAGGGCAATCCCACCCACCCACAGCTTTTTTTTCTTCAGGCTCTCCGCTCTCCCGCTCCACGCTAATCTCCGTGCCCAAGGGTACCGCCATCTGGCATTACCGATAGGTTCCACCTCCAGCACCGCTTCGCAGCGTTGGGCACGGGGCATTCCCAAGAACGGTGGGGCAATAAATCCAAGCCTGCTGCCAAAGTTCGCTCCATGAACCGACGTCATCCTTGATCATTGCCTCTGCCATAGGGTCAGCACGGTTTCAGAAAGGAACCCGGCTGTAAGAACATGGCTAAAGGGGGGGCAAATAAATCATTCCTCGGGCAGCGGGAGCAACTGGAAGAGGTTTTTCGGATTCCGTTATCCAGCTTTTTCTTTTACGCCTTTTGGTAGCTTTATTCGTCCCCAACGGCCGTGGAAAACCTTAAATTCAAGTAACGGGAAGCAGGTCAGAAAAAACCGCCATTTCCTCCTAAACTATTGCTAGACAGGGTGTTTCCAGTTGAGCTTATGATGAGAAGATGGCTGCCGAACATGGATTTGAACCATGACAAACAGATCCAGAGTCTGTTGTGCTACCGTTACACCATTCGGCAAACGTGCGAAAACATTTACTGATTTTCGGCTGAACGTCAAGCGTGTGGTGGATTTGGCTCACAAACAAATAGCCAGCGGGCTTGGGGGGCCAAGCCAAAACCGCTGAAAACCTGAGGGCGCAGGGCGGTAATGGATCTGCGGGGATTAAAAGACTGGCTGGCTTCAGCCGATTGAATGGATAATGGGTTGGACCTGGCCATGGCGGTCCCTTTGATGGCTGCGAATGGAATGGAATCCGGCTCCCGAGGCAGGATTTCCGGAAGCGCGAATGAAAGTCGTATTTTTAACTGGCATGGCGGCTGGAAAAAACGCATTCTGCCTCGCGAATGAGTTGATATGCCTGCAGAATACCGCCTCATCTTAAAAAACATAGATCAAGCCGGTTACCAACCGGACATCAGATGCTATTTGGGGCATGGAGGATACGCCGGGCTAAAAAAGGCCATTGCTCTTGGAGCAACGGTGGTTGAGGGTAAAGAACTCAGCGGGCCTGAACAGGTCCGGCGGGAGGTCAAGCTATCAGGATTGAGGGGCCGGGGAGGTGCGGGATTTCCGTGCGGAACCAAGTGGTCGTTCATCGATCACTCCTCGGGGCGGCCGGCCTATTTGATTTGCAACGCTGACGAGTCCGAGCCGGGCACCTTCAAAGACCGGCAGATCATCTACAAGGATCCCCACCAACTTTTGGAGGGCATGATCATCGCGTGCTATGCCAACCATATCCACCAGGCATATATCTATATCCGTGGCGAATTTGTGGAGGGGGCGCGGATCCTGGTGCGGGCGCTGGCGGAAGCCCGGCAGCACAACTTCCTGGGCCGGAACATCCTGCAAAGCGGGTACGACCTGGAGATTTTCATCCACCGGGGGGCGGGGGCGTATATCTGCGGGGAGGAAACAGGGCTGATCGAGTCACTGGAAGGCAAGCGGCCTTATCCGCGGATCAAACCACCATATTATCCGGCAGCTTACGGTCTTTATCTGTGCCCCACCATTGTGAACAACGTGGAGACGTTGTGCGCTGTAAAACACATCCTGGAGATGGGGGGGGGCGAGTATGCCAAGCTGGGCACACCGGGCGATCCGGGCACGCGGGTGATCAGCTTGAGTGGACAGGTGCAAAAGCCGGGTTATTTTGAGATCCAGATCGGGCAGGTGACACTGGGGCAGTTGATCAACGATTTTGGAGGTGGCTTGCGGCCGGGACGCAAATTGAAAGCCATCATTCCCGGCGGATCCTCCTCGAAAATCCTGAAAGCCGGCGAGAGGTATAAGTTCAAGGCGAAACAGCCCGACGGCAAAGAACTGGAAAAGGAAGTGGCGCTGCTGGATCTTAAATATGATTCGGCCTCCCTGGCGGGAGCGGGATCGATGTGCGGATCCGGAGCGGTGATCGTGCTGGATGACACGGCGGATCTGGTGCTGGCGCTGGCCAACATTAGCGAATTTTACGCGCACGAAAGTTGCGGCCAATGCACTCCCTGCCGGGAAGGATCGCTCTGGATGGCCAAGGTGCTCCATCGGCTGACGCACGGGCAAGGCCGGGCACAAGACGCCGATTACCTGCTGCAGATTGCCAACCAGATCCCCGGCGGGCGCACGGTTTGCGCCTTCGGGGAAGCCTGCTCCTGGCCGGTGCAGAGTTTTTTAAACAAATTCAAGGACGAGTTTGCCGCCCGGGGGCGGGCAGACGAACAGCGCCGGACGTCTGGCGCGCAGGGGGGCGGCCAGGGGCGGCCTTGAGGGGGTGAACCATTGCGGGATCGATGAGCGCATCCAATCCAGAAAAAACCAATAGCTCACCACCGGCCAGCCTGGTCACGGTAAAGGTGAACGGCCGTCCGGTGGAGGTGCCGCGCACCATGCCTCATCCGGTCACGGGCAAGCCGGTGCCCACGACGATGATCCAGGCGTGCGAGGCGGTCCAGGTGGCGGTGCCGCATTACTGCTACCACCACAAACTGCCGGTGGCGGGCAATTGCCGGATGTGCCTGGTGGAATACGGGACACCGGTCCTGGGCCCGGATCGCAAACCGCTGAAAAATCCCGATGGATCGCCGGTGATTTCCAAGGCGCCCAACCCGGCCATTGCCTGCGCCACGCCGATCATGCCCGGCATGGAGATCTACACCAACACCCCGGCGGTGGAATCGATGCGGAAGGCGGTGCTGGAGTTTTTATTGATCAACCATCCGCTGGATTGCCCCATATGCGACCAGGCCGGAGAATGCAAGCTGCAGGAATATGCCGTGGAATATGGCCAGACTGCGAGCCGGTTCGTCGAGGAGAAGGTGCACAAGCCGAAGCAGGTGGATCTGGGGCCGCGCATCCTGCTGGACGACGAGCGTTGCATCCTCTGCACGCGGTGCATCCGGTTCACCCGCGAGGTGGTGGGGGATGATTGCCTGGGGATCGTAAACCGGGGCAGCCATAACACCCTCACGCATTACCCGGGGCAGCCATTCGACAACAATTATACGCTGAATACAGTGGATCTGTGCCCGGTGGGGGCGCTGACTTCGAAGGATTTCCGGTTCCAGTCCCGGGTGTGGTTCCTGAAGCGGACCAAGAGCGTTTGTACGAGCTGCGCCACGGGGTGCAATATCGTGATCGGATCCCGCGAAAACCGTGTTTACCGGTATGAACCGCGGGAGAACGAGGCCGTGAACTCGTGCTGGATGTGCGACCAGGGGCGGCTCAACTACCGATGGATCGGCCGGGAGGACCGCCTGCAAAATGCGGTGATCCAGCAGACGCGGGGGCAATTCGTTCAAGTGCCGTGGTCGCAAGCCATGGATCAGCTATTGCAGCACCTGCGGAAAATCCCGAGCGGATCGCTGGCCATCCTTGCCTCCGCGCGGCAGAGCAACGAAGAATTGTTTTTGACCGCCCGGCTAGGGCGCCGGTTGGGGGCGATCATGGACAGCCCCCCGAGAACGGGCGCGGACGACCGCCTGCTGATGCACGCGGATAAAAACCCCAATACCTTGGGGGCGCGCCTGCTGGGGATTGCCGCCGCCCAGCCCGGGGGGAACCTGCAGGCTATGGCCGAGGGCATCTGCCGGGGGGACATTCGCACCTTGCTGGCGTTGGGGGAGGATGCCGTGAAGCATCTGGGGCAAAGCGTGGTGGAGCGTCTGGATCAGCTCATCGTGTGCGATATCCTTCCCAACCAGAGCACCCCGCAGGCGCACATCCTGTTGCCGGGCTGCGCCCACGCCGAGAAATGGGGGACCTTTGTGAACCACCAGGGCCGGCTGCAAAAGTTTGGCCGGGCGGTGGAAGCGCCGGGCCAGGCCCAGCCGGAGTGGCAATTTTTGCGGCAGGCAGCCCAGGATATAGGTGGTGAATCCATCCCTGCCAGCGTGGGTGGGATCTTTGACGAAATGGCGCGGGAGACTCCCGCGTTTAATGGAATCACTTGGGCCGGGCTGGGGGATTTGGGTGCAACGCTGCCAATCTGAACGCTATGCCCGCAACGGAAACATTCAACTGGCTGCCCTTCCTGGTCGTCACTCTGGTGAAAGTGGGGGTGGGAGTGGTGACCATCCTGGGCATGGTGGCTTACGCCGTGCTGGCCGAACGCCGGATCTCGGCCTTCATCCAGGACCGGGTGGGGCCGAACCGCGTGGGGCCTTGGGGCCTCATGCAGCCGGTGGCGGACGGCGTCAAAGCGTTTTTGAAGGAGGATTTCGTGCCGGGGCATGTCCGGAAGGTCTACTTCTGGCTGGCGCCCGCGGTGGTGATGTTGCCCGGGCTGATGACCTTTGCGGTCATCCCGTTCGGGTCGCAGCTGGGATCGCAGCCCATGGTGATTGCGAACCTGGATGTGGGCATCCTTTATACCTTCGGCATCGTCTCGCTGGGGGTTTACGGGATCGTGCTGGCGGGATACGCCTCCAACTCCAAGTATCCGTTCCTGGGGGGTATCCGTGCCAGCGCGCAGATGATATCCTACGAGATTTCCATGGGCCTGGCGGTGATCCCGGTATTTTTGATTGTGGGTGGCTTGAATTTGAGCCAGGTGGTGGCCCACCAGGCGGGCGGCTTCCATAATTGGCTGGTATTCAGCGCCCCGCTCAGCTTCGCCATTTTCCTGGCCGCGGCATTCGCGGAAACCAACCGGCTGCCGTTCGACCTGCCGGAATCCGAAAACGAGCTGGTGGCGGGGTATAACACCGAGTTCAGCTCCATTAAGTTCGCGATGTTTTTCATGGGTGAATACGCCAACATGATCGCGGTTTCGGCCATGATGGTGACCCTGTTCTTCGGCGGGTGGACCTTGCCGATTTTCGGCCTGGACCAGCCCGCCCAAAGCTGGCCGGTGGGAGTGCTGCACATCTTGATCTTCCTCGCCAAACTGGTCGTGTTTGTGTTCCTGATGATTTGGGTGCGGTGGATGTGGCCCCGTTTTCGCTACGACCAACTGATGGACTTGGGCTGGCGCCGGTTCATCCCGCTGGCTTTGGTCAACATCATCATTACCGCGCTGGTGCTCTGGAAAACCGCTTGAACCGAACCACCGCCACGCCATGCAAATAACCCGCCATAAAATGACCTTTTGGGAGCGCCTCTATCTGCCGGCGATTCTCAACGGTTTCAAGGTCACCCTCCGGCACTTTTTGAAGAAAAAGGTGACCATGCAATATCCCGAGGAGCGGTGGGTGGTGCCGGCGGGCTACCGGGGCGCGCCATACCTGGTCAAAGATCAGGAAGGCCGGACCAAGTGTGTATCCTGCCAGCTCTGCGAATTTGTCTGCCCGCCCAAGGCCATCCGCATCACCCCCCCGGGCCCGGCGCCGAACCCCGAGGCAGGCAACGTGGAGAAGCGGCCCAAAGATTTCCAGATCGATATGCTGCGGTGCATTTTTTGTG
>CAIMWS010000369.1 GCA_903845125.1 uncultured Verrucomicrobiota bacterium | reverse complement strand
TGCCTCCCCCTCTGCTTGGAAAGGAAAAAGGCTGCCGGGCGATGTTCCTGGAGATCAGGGGCGGGTCAGTTTATCTGAGCAGACCCGGGTCAATTCTCGTGAGCGGTATAGCGCTCTAGTCATGGCCGTTGGGGAATTTCCCCTTTTTAAGCTGCTCGTGGGTGAATTTTATCCGCATCAAGGGCGGCCTGGTCCGGGGTTACCTGGTTTTTGATTGCATGCCATCGGGAATCATTTCACGGGATATTTTTGCCAGGCCACCGGGAGTTGGCAAACCGGGGTAAAAAATCCCCCGGGGGTCGAGGGTAACTATAGGTCCGGTTCCCCTCTCGGAATCTGCGCCCGGCATTCCCGGGCGCCAGCGAACAACGGGATTTATTTCCCGGCCTGCGAGCCGCCCTTGGCGGGTGTGATGCCTGGTTTGGCCTGGATGATCGGCTCCACTGCCAGCGCAGCAGTGCACGCCTCGGCCACAGCCTTGGCGGTGGCATGAACCCGCTCCAGCAAAACCCGGGGGCGGATGATCGTCGCATGTGCACCCCAGCTAAGCACCCAGGATTCGATTTCCTCGAGGTTGTCCAGGTGGAATTCGATCCGCATCTCCCCGCCAGGCAGTTCTGTCACTTGCTGGCTCTCATGCCACCGGCGTCCGCGCATCACATCCGCCGCCCAGCGGTCCAGGTCGATCACCACCTGGAAGTCATCCTGCCCTTTGAAAATCCCAAAGCTTCCCTTCAGGAAATCCCCGATCTTGAAGTCCGCCGGCCGTTCAAAGCTGCCCGGGAGTATTTCCAGCTCGCGCATCCGCGAGAGGACAAACACGCGGATTTTTTTCCGCCGCAGATCATGCCCCACCACATACCACCGATGATTGGCACAGACCATTTGATAAGGATGGAGCGAGCGCACCTCGAAATCCTTGGTGGCAAATTTGCGGTATTCAAATTGTAGCGGACGCTGCTGCTGCACCGCCCGGGTCGCCACCTGGAAGTTTTCCTCGTCCAAGTCTTCCGGGCCGGCCACCCGGATGTCCATCACCTCCCCGAGGTTTTGTAGGTGCACCACTTCTTTGGGGTCCAGGTTGATTGTCAGCTTTTCAAAAGCCGTCTTCAGCGGCTTGTGGTAAGGGGTGCCGCGATAATGCGCCACCGCCTTTTGGGCCACCAGCAAGGCAAACAACTCCGCCTCGCTGATCGTAACTCCAGGGAACTGGGACACCAGTTTCGTGTAAAAATAGCCGTGGCGGGCTTTGTCGTATGCAATCGGCAGCCGCAATTCATTCCGCATGAAATTCATGTCCCGGTGCACGGTGCGCCAGTTGACCTGCATTTCCAAGCTTAGTTGGCGGCAGTTGGGGAACTTCCCTTTTTTTAGCTGCTCATGGATGAACAGCATCCGCATCATCGGTGGCCTGGTTTGCAGCGGTCGGGCATTTGATGGCATATTCAGGATTTCCTAGCCAACCCATATTGCCACCGGCCAGACCTGTGTCAACCATCCCTCTGAGTCATAGCGGGGGGTGGGATCCTCTCTCTTATCTGCCAATCCGCTGATTTCAAAAACGGAATCAATCCCTTGGGACGGTATCGACACCCATTATTCCGATTCAACCGACGCAAAAACTCCCTATTATTAAACCATTTCTTCTTGATGTTGTTGCCACTACGGTTTATATATTTCCAAATCCTGACGATATTTTCATGAATACAGATAATACAAATAAACCTGAACGCTCTACCTTCACCAGTCAACTACCGCGGGACGTCGCCCTGCAATTGGGTGTGGAGGCGAAAACAATTGGCGAGTGCGCCAGTTATGTTTCCCCATCAGGTAAAACGGTTGATATATCAACCCTTATACAGCGTGCAGTAACCGGGACGGTTTCCTATCCCCCGGATCTGAATTTTTTAGTATCGCAGCCTGGCCCACATAAAACTCGTTTTGAAATAACCAACGAAACCACCCTCTCCGCGGCCAGGCGATTGTTAGCCAAGGGTTTGAGGACGGTGGTTTTGAATTTTGCATCCGCGACCAGTCCGGGCGGTGGCTTTCTAAGTGGCGCAAGAGCCCAGGAGGAATACCTTGCCCGATCATCTGCGCTTTACGAATGCTTGCGCAATAATCCCATGTATTCGTGGCACAGGAATCACTGGAATCCTTGTTACTCGGACTACATGATTTATTCGCCTGACGTTCCGGTGATTAGAAATGATGATGGTCTCCTACTTGAGCAACCATACACGGTCAATGTGATCACCGCCGCCGCCGTCAATGCAAAAAAGGTTGCACAGGAACATCAGGTGGAGATTCAGGCGATTATGTGGACTCGCATTCTCAAAGTGCTCGCCCTGGGGATCGCCCATCATAATGAGGCATTTGTCCTTGGAGCCTGGGGTTGTGGAGCTTTCGGATGTGACGCAAACCAAATAGCAAGCCAATATCGCCACGCTCTCGCCATGAATTTTTGCGGTGCTTACCGGGAAATTGTTTTCGCCATCGTCGATTGGTCCACCAAAAAACGATTCATTGGCCCCTTTGAAAACGCTTTCAGCAGCCTAAGCTCAATGCCGTTTAGAAAATCATGAAAGAATCCGGGATATTTCATATTCGGGAGCCCCTGTTTGATATGAGTTTTCAAGCAGGCGCGGCCAACTACTGACCGGCTGGCGCAAGG
>CAIMWS010000368.1 GCA_903845125.1 uncultured Verrucomicrobiota bacterium | reverse complement strand
CGTTTTGCCTCCTCTCAGATTCAGGTCCCCGGTGTCTTTTAATTTGAGTCAACTCGCTCACCTGGAAGCCCGCTTCTTTCATGTTTTCAAGCGGTCGGTGTTCTTCTAAAATGGCCCCATGATTCAACGATACTCTCGGAGTGAAATGCGTGAAATCTGGAGCGAGCAGAGAAAATTGGAAATCTGGCTCCAGATTGAATTGTTGGCCAGTGAAGCGCTTTGCGCTGAAGGCCTGGTGCCCCCCCAGGATCTGGCCCAAATGAAAGCCCGGGCCGCTTTCACCATCGAGCGCTGTAAGGAACTGGAAAAGACTTTGAATCATGACGTGATCGCCTTCACCACCAATGTGGGTGAAAATATCGGTGCGCCGGCCAACCGCTGGCTCCACTTCGGATTGACCAGCAGCGACGTCCTGGACACCGCCTTTGCCGTGCAAATGGTGCAATCAGCCGACATCCTCATCAAGGACACCAAAGCCCTCCGGGAAGTAATCGCCCGGCAGGCGTGCAAATACCAAATGACCCCGGAGATCGGGCGGAGCCACGGAATCCACGCCGAACCCACCACTTTTGGCCTGAAAATGGCGCTCATGTATGATGAATTTGGCCGGGTGCTGGAGCGGTTGGAGGTGGTCCGGCAGCGGGTGGCGGTGGGCAAACTTTCCGGCGCGGTGGGGACCGGTGCGCATTTATCACCCAAAATCGAGGCTCACGTCTGTAAAAAGCTCGGTTTGCGGCCCGCCACTGTGGCCACCCAGGTGATCCAGCGGGATATCCATGCCGATTTCATGACTACTTTGGCCCTGGCCGGCGCTAGCATCGAGCGCTGGGCCACCGAGTTTCGCCACTTGCAGCGTACCGAAGTCCTGGAGGTGGAGGAGTTTTTCGCCAAGGGCCAGAAAGGCTCCAGCGCCATGCCGCATAAACGCAATCCAATCACCGGCGAACGCCTGACCGGACTGGCCAGAGTCTTGCGCGGCAACGCCCTGGCGGCCATGGAAAATGTCGCCTTGTGGCACGAACGGGATATCAGTCACAGTTCCGTGGAACGGATTATTTTCCCGGATAGCTGCACCTTGCTGGATTACATGATCGCCACTCTCACCAAATTGACTGAGGGACTGATTGTCTATCCGGAAAATATGGCGCGCAACCTGGAGGCCTCCCTGGGATTGTGGAATTCCCAGACGGTATTGCTGGCCTTGATCAAGAAAGGACTGACCCGGGAAGCCGCGTATGAAATGGTGCAGCGTTGTGCCATGCAAACCTGGCAGGCGAAGCACGCCGGGGATGCCGCCAATTTCAAGACCCAGTTGCTGAAAGACCCGGAAGTCCAACAGCATCTGACGGCCAGGGAATTGGACAAGCTGTGCGATGTGGAATTCCACTTCCGCCAAATCAAGGCCAAATTCAAAAAGCTGGGCCTGTAAGCTCCAATTAATATTCCCTATGAAAATAATAACCGCCATCGCGGGCGCCTCGGGTTATTCCGGCGAGGAATTGGTGAAGCTGCTCTTGCACCATCCCTCGGTGGATTTATGCGCCATCACTTCCAGGCAATATGCCGGCCAGAGCCTGGCCCAAGTCTTTCCCAAATTTGCGCATTTGCCGGGCGCCGGGAAATTGCTGTTTTCGGAACCGAATGCGGCCTCCCTGGCGGAAAAGGCCGAGGTGATTTTCCTGGCCTTGCCGCATGGGGTATCCGCCGAACTCGCGGTGCCGTTGATCGACGCCGGCCGGCGGGTCATCGATTTAAGCGCGGATTTTCGGCTGAAGAGCGCCCAGGTTTACCGCGAATTCTATGGGCAAGAGCACCCGGCCCCCCAGCTGCTCGCGGAAAGCGTTTACGGCCTGCCGGAACTCTATCGTTCCCGGCTGCCGCAGGCCCGATTGGTGGCCTCACCGGGCTGTTATCCAACCAGCATTCTCCTGCCGTT
Organism: uncultured Verrucomicrobiota bacterium; assembly: GCA_903845125.1. Lineage (GTDB taxonomy): Bacteria > Verrucomicrobiota > Verrucomicrobiia > Limisphaerales > UBA1319 > CAIMWS01. The sequence continues at coordinate 2,770 of CAIMWS010000368.1, read as the reverse complement.
GATCCCCCTTTTGCGGGAACAGGTGATCCAGCGCGAAGGCATCGTGGTGAATTCTTTGAGCGGTGTCAGCGGCGCGGGGCGCAAGGCGGAGCTCGATTACTTGTTTGTGGAGTGCAACGAAAGCATGCGGCCCTACGGCGTGCCCAAGCATCGGCATCTTTCGGAAATCGAGCAGGAGCTTTCCGCCGCGGCGGGGCAGGGGATGGTCATCCAATTCACACCCCATTTGATCCCCCTGAACCGGGGGATGATCACCACCATTTGCGTGCGGCCCGGTGAATCCATCCAGGATGCCCCGGGACTGGACCGGCTAAAAAAGCGCCTGACCGCCATCTTCCAGGAGGCTTACGGGAATGAACCTTTTATCCGTCTGCTGCCGGACAAAGCCCTGCCGGACAGCAAAAACGTGAGCGGCACCAACGTGGTTGAAATCGCCTGGCGGCTGGATGCCCGCACCGGCAACTTGCTGCTGATGAGCGCCTTGGATAACCTGGTGAAAGGTGCTAGCGGCCAGGCGGTGCAATGCTTCAACGGCCTCTACGGATTGCCGGAGACAACCGGTTTGCTTTAGCCCGATCTCGCCCCGGTCAGCCCTCAATTATTCCCTGAGCCAATCGAGGGGGAACGAGGAGAATACCAGTGCCTGGTACGGGTTGTTGGGGCCTGATTCGTAGAGAATTCCCAAGGTGCCATCCGGCAGCGCTGCCAGGCAGGAATAGGCGGCTGGCTGCGGGCTGAGCATCCGCGCCACCGGCCAGGTGCGGCCCTCGTCAAAGCTGGCGCGCACGGTCATCCGCTCCCGTTTGCGGCTCGCCGCATTGCTGAACAAAATGACCCCCGGTTTTCCATCGGCCGGCCAGGACAGCCGCCGGATGCTCCCCTGGCAGATGGGGTCCGGCAGTTCAGCCAAAATTTTCTGTTCTTGCCAGGTGTCGCCCCCATCGGGGCTAGTGGCGCCCTGCCGGGCCTTTTGGGAAGGATCGTAACTGCGCATATTCAGCAGCAGGCGCCCGTCCGCAAGTTCCACCACCTCACATTCGTTGACTTGGTCACGGGGCGTCGAGCCACCCAATTTCCAGGTGGCGCCATGATCGTCGGAATGGATGACATGGGAATAGTAGCGCTTGGTTCCCGCCTCGATGTGGTCGCAAGGGATCACCAGTCGGCCTGCGTGCGGCCCACCCCGCAATTGGATGCCAGCGCCGGGGCCGGTGGCATACCAGGTCCAGTGGGCGAGCTTGGCGCTGGCTGTGATTTCGCGCGGTTTTGCCCAGCTCCGGCCCTCGTCCTTCGAGCAGGTGACAAACACCCGGCGGGTATCTTTGCTCGTTTGGTTGATGATCTGCGATTCATGATCACCGCCCAGGTTCCAGGTTTGGAGCAACCAGATAATGCCGGTCGTCGAATCCCTCACAACACAAGGATTGCCGCAGGTATTTTGGCCGTCATTCCACACGGTGATCAGGCCACCCCAGGTTTTGCCGCCGTCCTGGCTCAATTTCGCCACGGTGTCGATATCTCCGGTGTCGCCGCTGCTGTACTTCCGGCCTTCGCAAATAGCCAGCAGATGACCTTCTCCATTCACCACCAGGGCAGGGATGCGATACGTATCATATCCCCCGGTGCCGCTCACAAACGGAGTGGATTGCAGCGGCGCACTTGGCGCGGAGGCCGGTTTTTCAGGCGAAGTGGCGGCCAGGGTCCAAACCGTGCCGGCCAGGTTTATAAGTCCGCAACCAAGAACCAAAGCCAGGAAATGCATGGAATTGGCAGACCGCTTCAGATCAAGGAGGCTCTCGTTTGGATTCGCTTTACCCCGCTGGGGGAGGCGTTGCGCAATGGGGTGGAGCATGGTTACCATAAGTTCAAAATAACTGAACGAGATTGGGGGATCAAGCCTGCGGATTCCGTCCTGGAATAAATGGACACGCCATGGGACGAAAAAGTGGAGTCAGACGGGTGGAAATAAGTTGTAGTGAAGCGCACAAACTAACGATCGTGAGGGAGGTGGAAAACTGTGACCTGCCCTTTGCGCTGCCGAAGGTTGGCTCACGAACATCCCAACCGTCGAGCGACGTCGCTGATTCGAGTTCGCCAGGCTCCAACCGACTTCTCACTGAGTTCAGTAAGCAGCGCACAGGCGTCGGTTTGGTTGCCTTGTTCGCTCTTGAGTATCGCGAGGTAGATGACAGGCAGAGGATACTTCTGCTTCGTTACCTGCGCGCTCGTTAAGAAGTGCTCCATTGCCTCAAGCGAGTGCATTCGCTCCAAGAACGGCAGCATATACACGGTAAGTTTCCCGGCCACATCATCGAGAATTTTGGTGTCATTGAGTCGCCACCACAGGTCTTTGCCGTCGAGAAGTTGGCCGACTCTTATACGCACCGTGCAGGAAGATTCTTCAATGACCGTCGGCGGTTCAGTTCCCCAGCACTTCCCGAAAATGCCGGGGTGCAAAACGCCAGCGTTGATAGTGATTGTGTCGCCAGACTTGCTGGTTTGAACGTCCATCACATCAACAAAGGAATCGGATTGGCGATTCCAGGTTGCCTTGTGCCGAACAAATCCGAGCGGCTTCAAAAGCTCGTCCACGCGGGTAAAGACTGACTTCGTGCTCATGGGTCGTGCGAAAGTGTCAGGCGGAACCATGTTTTTTTTCTCGTGCACATTCTTTGTTAAGAATTGTTGGCGATGGGTGATGATTCGGCGCACTCTTTGCGGCATTTATCTAGCCGCCAACACCTCCTGTAGTTTTATGTCGCCAATCTGT
>CAIMWS010000367.1 GCA_903845125.1 uncultured Verrucomicrobiota bacterium | reverse complement strand
ACTGTTTGCTCATGTGCATTACCACCGATTTCCGGTGTCTTTTTCCCATGAGTCAACGACCCGTTTTGCCTCCTCTCAGATTCAGGTCCCCGGTGTCTTTTAATTTGAGTCAACTCGCGAGCCGCGGCTCCGCCACGGTTGGGCTTGCTTGTCCCCGCACGGGGGCATAGTTTGGTCCCCGATGCGTTTGGTGGATCGTTATTTATTAAGGGAGCTGCTGCCGCCGCTGGCTTATTGCCTCAGCGGCTTCCTGGTCTTTTGGATTTCATTCGACCTGATTTCCGAGATGGATCAATACCAGCAAAACCACCTGGGCATGCTGGAAATCGCCAAGTATTACGCCATGCGCATGCCGGAATTGCTGGTGGTGATCCTCCCGGTCACCCTGCTGCTGGCGTTCCTGTATGTGCTCACGACGCATGCCCGGCACAACGAGATCCTGGCCATGCGGGTGGCCGGGCACAGCCTCTGGCGGATCAGCCTGCCCTACCTGGGGGTGGGAGTGGTGTTCGGGTTCATCCTTTTTTACCTGAACGAGGTGCTCGCTCCGCTGGGGGCGGAAGGTGCTGAACGGATCATGTATCAGCACCAGACCAACGACATGAGCCGCCTGGTGCGGCAGCAGCTGCATTTCAAGAACGATTGGGCCAATCGCATCTGGAGCATCCAGGCTTACCACTTGGAGATTGACCAGATGTACCGGCCCCAGGTGGAATGGACCATGCCCGACGGTCGCCGCCTGCACATCATCGCCGATTTTGCCAAGAAAGCCGAGCCGGGATGGACGTTTATGCAAAACGTAACCCGGCTGGAATACAACCCCGGCCAGGATGCCGTGCCCCTGCGCATCCAAACCAATCAACTGACGGTGGTGGAGTTCACGGAGACGCCGGAGCTGATCCGGAGCGAGATCAAAATCAGCGGGCTGAATGTCAAAACTGCCGCCAAGCGGCCGATCCTGACGATCGAGGAGGTCTTCAATTACCTGCGGCTGCACCGCCATCTCACGGCGGACAAAAGCGCCCTGCTCTACACCCAGTTATTTGGCCGGCTGGCCGAGCCGCTCACCTGTGTGGTGGTGGTGCTGGCCGCCCTGCCGTTCGCCGCTTTCACCGGCCGCCGCAATGCTTTTGTGGGGGCCGCCAGCAGCATCTTCATCTGCTTCACCTATTTTGTGGTGCTGCGCTTGGGCCTGGCCCTGGGCACCGGTGGGTTCCTGCCGCCATTCCTGGCCGCGTTTTTGCCCAACCTGCTCTTCGCCGGGCTGGGGGCTTATATGACCCACCGGGTCCAATAACCCAGGCCCCTTGGCGGCGGCTGGCGCTCAGGCTTCCGGGCCGCCGGGGCCGGCAGCCGGCGGTGCTGGGGGGAGCAATCCCAGGGCCTCCGCCACTGATTGCAGGGCGGTGATGACCTGCGCGAGGTGGTCCTCCAGCGGCACGCCCAGCAGTAGGGCGCCCTTTTCGATATCCTCGCGGCTGACGGCGGCGGCGAACGATTTTTGCTTCATTTTCTTCCGTACGCTGGAGGGGGCCAGGCCGTGCAAACGCTCGGGCCGCACGTACGCCACGGCGGTCACAAATCCGCACAGTTCGTCCACTGCAAACAAGGCCTTGCGCAGCGGCGTGTCGCGCGGATATTCCGCCAGGTTCCAATCCCCGTGGGACAGAACGGCGCCCACGATTTCCGCCTCGGCCCCGCGCTCGCGCAGGATGCGGGCCCCTTCACGGGTATGGTCGGGGGGATTGGGCCAGCGCTCGTAATCGAAATCGTGCAGCAGCCCCACGACGCCCCAAAGCTCGACGGGGCCGCCCAGGCGCGCCGCGTAATGCCGCATGGCGGCCTCCACCGCCAGCGCATGTTTGAGGAGGGAATCCGACTGGGTGTATTCGGCCAGCAATTTCCAGGCTTCGTCTCGTGTCATACTTCTTTGATTGATTCCACCCTCACCGCGCCCGGCAGGCAAGTTCAAACCACCGGCTCCGGCGGGCGGCCCGGGTAAATGGCGGAACCGGCCACCCGCCGGGTTTTCTTGCCCAGGGCGGTCAGGTTTTGGTTGCCGATATAAACGAGGGTGGGGCCGGGCAGGTTTAATTCCGCGACGAGTTTATTCACCAGCGCCTGGTCAGCCGAGCTGGAGCGGAAGGAATACCAGTGGTGGCGGGGCTTGATCAGCAGCAGGAAATAGGGCGAATCGGGCAGGTGCTGCACCTCTTTGCGGGCCAGCCAGGCGGCCTCCACTTCCGGGTAGCCCCGCAGTTGCCCGCATAGGGCCTGCACCGCCTCCGGGGGCAGACCGTGGGGCAGTTGGTGGTCCTTGTGGGTCACCGAGGCCCGCTCCTGCCGGGCGGCTTCCATGATCGCCGTGTGGCGGTCATAACGCTCGGTAAGCGCCTTCAGCCGGTCCTGGCGCCCTGCGCGTTGGAAAAAACCGTAGAGCAGGTTGCAGCCCTCCGCCACGGCCTCCGGCTCCAGGTCCATGGCCTTTTCCAGGCAGGCCACCCCCGCTTCATCATCCCGCTCCACCAAAATGCGCCCGGCCAGGAAATGAGCTCCGGCATGCCCGGGAGAGGCGGCCATGAGGTTGTGCAGGAGCGGCAGGGCGGCCTCTTCGCCCAGCACGTTGAGGACCAGCTGGGCATGCGTCCACTGCTCCGCGCCATCCAGGGGCGCGGCCGCCGCTTTGGCTTCCAGCTCCTCGAGCTGCTGGCGCAGGGTGGCGGCCTCTTCGTGGCGGGCCTTCCATTCCTCGCGCAGGCTGGTGGCCCAATCCTGCTCCAGCCGGGCCCGCAGTGCTTCCAAACTGCTCCCGAAATAATGCCGGGCGGCCGTCTCTTCCAGCTGGGGGGGCACGGCCTGGCGGGCCGTTTCCGCAGCGGCGCCAGCCACCTCGCAACCGATTGCCCGGAGGCGGTCGCGCAGGCAGGGGTGGGTGTCGGAATTGTTGGTATCGACGGCCAGTGCCTGCCCCAGCCACCGGACGGCATGCTCCGGAGGTGGCGGCTGGCCCAGGTTTTCGGCGAGCTGGTGGAAAACCCGCTCCGGCGGAGCGGCCTGGAATCTGACCTGCCGGTAAACCGCGGGCCAAAAGGCCTCGGAGAGCTGCCGGCTGTGGATCTGGGTGCGGATCAAGGATTGCGCGAGGGCCTGTGGGCTGGTGAGGGAGCAGGCGCAGCGGTCAGCCTCGTATTCATTGGCCCGCGCCAGCACGAACGAATAGGCATTGAAGTAGGGCGCATACCACTGGAAGAACTTTACCAGCAAGCCTGCGCCGGACTGGGCCTTGGCGGCCAGGGATTCAAAAACGCGGTTCCAGGCCTGGCGGACCCGGTAAATCCAGCCGGAGAACCGGCTGTGGTTGCGGGAGAGGTGGGCGAGCTCATGCGCCAGGACCGCCTGGAACTCTGCGGGCGCCAGCCCTTCCAGCAAAGGCAGACCGAGGCTCAGGTAATTCTTGTGCCAGCCCAGCGGCCCCAACCGCGGTATCTGCACCACCGAGGCATTGAACTCCCCGTTCAGGAGCACCTGATGGAACCGGGGGGCATCCAGGCGGCAGCTCAGCTTGCCCAACTCGGCGAACAGTGCCGGAGCGTCCGGAGGGTGGATGGCCAGGCCTTGGGGCGGATCGAGCCGGACCCACAGCGCGCGCAGGATGATCCAGCTGAGGCCGAGGGTGATGGGCAGCAGAACCACCGCCAATTTGATCGTCAGGTAATTGGGATGCCAGACCACCATCACCACGATGGGGATGGTGCCCAGCCCCAGCAGGACCAGCACCAGGCCCAGGTAGAGATAGCCCACCGCAGCCAGCAGGCCCACCCGCCACAGATATAAACGGGGATGGAGCCTGGCATAAGCCTCAAGGTTCCGCACCCTGGCCTCGTATTGGTCCCGGTTCATGCGGTCAAATTAGCCCAGGCCCGCTTTAAAGCCAGAAAAATTATGGCCATTCGTCCGGCCTGGATCGCGCCGGATCAGCGGTGGTTTTTGCGGGCGGCCCAAAAGCCCGCGGCGGCGCCGCTCAAGTGGCCCTCCCAGGAAACCGGTCCGGCCTGGGGCAGCACTCCCCAAAAAATGCCGCCGAAACCGGCCAGCACCACGACTGCCACCAGGACCGAGCGCCAGCTGCGCACCCAAAGCCCCGTGGCGGCCAGGTAGGCCACCAGGCCGAAGATCAGGGAGCTGGCGCCGATATGCACCGAATGGCCACGGCCGATGAGCCAGGTGCCGAAACCGCTGGCGAGCCAGATCGTGGCGAGGGTTGGCGTGGGCCGGTAATGGGGATCGGCATACAGCAGGGTGAGCAGGATGAGCAGGGGCATGGAATTGGCCGCCAGGTGGGCGAAGCTGCCATGCAGCAAAGGGCTGAACAGGATGCCCGCCAGGCCGGCTGGCGTGCGCGGCAGGATGCCATACCGGGCCAGGGATATATGCCGGAAGTATTCCAGCAGCTTGATGGCGGTCAGCAGCAGCACAAAGCCGCCGCCGACCTGGAGCGCCGATTCCCAATGGTTGTTGGAGCGGGAGCCGGCCATCAGGCTTTTTGGCCGTTGTTCTCGTGGACCACCCGCACCGCCTTGCCTTCCTGGCGGGGCAGCGACCCCGGCGGGAACACATCCCCTTTTGGGCTGAATCCCAGGCGTTCCTTGAGGTGCTTCTCCACCGTGAACCCGGTGACACCGGGCTCGGCCTCCACGTTGATGCGCAAGTCCTTCACCCCGTCGTTTTCCTCCACGATGATCTGGTAATGGGAGAGCACGCCGGGGATTTCCATGAGCGCCTGCTCCACCTGGCGCGGCCAGAAATTCACCCCCTTGATGATAAGCATGTCGTCCACCCGGCCGGTCACGCGGTCCATGCGCAGGCCGGTGCGGCCGCACTCGCACCGCTGCCGGGTCAGGATCCGGGTGAGGTCGCCGCTTTTGAAGCGGAGGATCGGCATGGCCTGGCGGGCCAGGGAAGTGAAGACAATTTCCCCGGTCTGGCCGTCCGGCAGCGGTTTGCCGGAGGCCGGGTCCACAATCTCCACCAGGTATTGATCCTCCCAGATATGGATGCCGCAGTGGCAGTGGCAATCCATGCCGGTGGTGCCCACCCCGCCGGTCTCGGTCATGCCGTAAATGTCAAACGCCTCGATGCCCAGGCCGTTTTCGATTTTCTCCCGCATGCTGTCCGAGAACGCCTCGGCGCCGAACATGCCCACCTTCAGCGAGGGGATCGTGTTTTTCTGCTCCTGGAGCACCTCCATGATGCGGATGCCATAGGAGACCACGCCCATCAGGCCCTTGACTTGGAAATCGTTCATCAGCTTGATCTGGCGGGGCGTGTTGCCCGAGCCGGTGGGGATGATGAACATCCCCGCCTTGCGGGCCCCGTGGTAAAAGCCGAACCCGCCGTTGAACAAGCCGAAGGACGGGGTGATCTGGATCGTCTCCCCCTGCGTCAGGCCGGCCATGCGGTAGCAGCGGGCCATGCATTCGGCCCATTGGTCGAGGTCGGCCTCGTTGTAGGCCATCGCCACCGGCGAGCCGGTGGACCCGGAGCTCATGTGCATCTCCCGCAGGTCCGCGCGGTCCACGCACAGCATCTCCAGCGGGTAGGCCTGCCGGAAATCCTCCTTGTTGATGAACGGCAGGAGCCGGGCATCCTCCAGCATCTCGATATCCCCGGGCTTCACGCCCGCCCGGTCCATCCGGGCCCGGTAAAACGGGGAGCGCTCGCGGGCGTATTTCACCACGGCCTGCAGGCGGGCCAGCTGGAGGGCCGCCAGCTCGTCGCGGGACATCGTCTCCGCCTTGGGGTTCCAAAACGCTGGGCTCATACCTTCTGGTAGGCGGCGTTGAAGGACGGAGTGTCGGCGGCCGGCCGGATTTTCCGGATCCCGCAGCCGGGGTTGGCGGCCAGATGCTCGCAGATCTTGAACACATGCTCCGCCTGCCCGGCGGCGCCGATCTCCCGGGCGATTTGCTCGGCGGTGAGCGGTCCGGAGGCTTTCCGGAGGCAATCGGCCACCCCGGCCTTAAGCTTGAGGATCGTCCCGGCGGCTTGCTTGCCGGCCTCCACGCCGGGCTGGTGGTAGGCGTTGATGTGGACCAGCGAGGCGTAGAAACCCACCGCCCGCTCATACAGGGCGATCAGCACCCCCACGCTGAACGGCGAGACCTCCTGGATGGTGAGCGTCACCGATTCGCGGCCGTTTTCGTAAAGCGCCTGCCGGGTGCCGAGCAGGAACCCGTTCAGGTAATCGCCGCTGGTGTTGCCGGCTGCGTCCACGGTGGGGGAATCCTGGTTGCGGTCCTTGAGCACCTCGATGAAGGTGACGAAGAAATTGGGGATGCCCTCCCGCAGCTGCTGGACGTAGGCGTGCTGGTCGGTGGACCCCTTGTTCCCATACACGGCGATGCCCTGGCATTCGATCCTCCCGTTGAGGAACACCTCCTTGCCCAGGGACTCCATGATCAGCTGCTGCAGGTAGCGCGAGAACAGCTCCAGCCGGTCCTTGTAGGGCAGGATGACCATGTCCTTTTCCCCGCGGCCCCGCCCGGCGTAATGCCACATCAAGGCCAGCCGTGCGGCGGGGTTGCGGCTGAGGTCCGGCCGGCGGGTCTCGGCGTCGCAGGCGCGGGCGCCGGCGAGCAGTTCGTCGATGTTGAAGCCTTGGAGCGCGGCCGGCAGGAGCCCCACGCTGCTCAGCTCGCTGGTCCGTCCGCCCACCCAATCCCACATGGGGAACTGGCGGAGCCACTTTTCCATTTTGGCCAGCTTGCTGCCCTCCATGGTGATGGCCACGGCGTGCCCGGCGAAATCCAGGCTGCCGTAGGCCTTTTTCACCTCGGCCAGCCCGTTCTGCGTCTCCGGGGTGGAGCCGGATTTGGACACCACCAGGCACAGCGTGCGGCCCAGTTGGCCTTGCAGCTGCGCCAGCACGCGGTCGAAGCCGTCCGGATCGGTGTTATCCAGGAAATACAGGCGCAGTTTGTCCGTGGCGGGATGGCCGAGGGCGCCAGCCACAAACTGCGGGCCCAGCGCCGAGCCGCCGATGCCGATCAGCAGCACGTTGGCGAAGGGGCCATCGTGGCCGCGGATCCGGCCCGCATGCACCGCCGCGGCGAATTCCTTGATGGCTTCCACATTGCGGGTGATCTCCGCCCCCAGCTCCGGGCAGGGCGCCAGGGATGGCGTGCGCAGCCAGTAATGCCCCACCCGGCGGCCCTCGTCCGGGTTCGCGATGGCCCCCCGTTCCAGCGCCTCCATGGCCTGGAAAGCCAGCGCCATGCGCGGGGCCATTTCCGCGAAATAATCGTCTGGGAAATTCATCCGGCTCAGGTCCAGCGCCAGCCCCAATTCCGGGTATTCCGTCAGATTCTTCTTATACCGCGCCCAAAGTTGATCATTCGTCCATTTCATATTGCCCGGCAGGCTAGCAAAACCCGGCCGGTTGGCAAATGCGCAAAAAAACCGCCGGTTTTGCCACTGCGGGTGAAGAAATTGCGGCACAGATTTTTGCGCCAGACGGCCAGCAAGCCACGCCCATCTCCCGCGCCAACCTGAAACCGGCGAATAACCTTTGCCTGGCCCAATATTACCCAGCCGGCACGCTGGAGCCATTTGCAGGGGCACGGCTGAGACCGCCGGGAAGCGACTCCGTCATGGCCAGCTGCGCCGAACTCCGCAATCCTTGCGGCCAAACCCTGCGCCGGCGTTTGGCGCCTATCGTTTCCCCATCACCCGGCTCCGGCCCTCTACCTCAGTCCTGCCCCAGCAACCTGAAAGATCCAATATCCGGGCAAATGGCTGCTTGTTGCAAATAGTTGTCCAAAGTGCCGGCCTCCCGGGTCTGTTGGAGCGCCTCCCGCAAGGAATCCGGAATATCGT
>CAIMWS010000366.1 GCA_903845125.1 uncultured Verrucomicrobiota bacterium | reverse complement strand
TCGGCAGCCGCCAGTCAGCATGGCCGAGGTGTTTTTTCGCGTTCTGCTGCTGCACCCAGGCCAGGGCCTCCTGCCAGTTCAGGCCCCGGCCGCTGTCGGCCTGGGCCCACATGAGGCCGGTGGCGCGGTCGGTGATGGTGCCGTCGTGGTGGTCCTGGAAGTCGTTTTTTCCGTAACCTGGATTGCCCCGCACGCAGAGGACGAAAAAGGTTTTCTCCATCCCCCCGCCCGGCATGAACAGGTCGTAGCCCTTGATGCGCCCATCGGCGAAGTTGACGCCGAACAGCTTGTCGAATCCGCGCGCCCCCGGGCCCGCATACTTGGTGCTCGAGGCGTATTGGGAGTCGATGATCCGCTCGCCGGTGCGCGTGTCGCCATAGGCGAACTTGAAGTACTTCAGGTCGATGAACGGCGTGAGCCGCGCCGGGTCCATGTTCATCGGCCCGCTGGGATCGGTCCCGCGCCCGTCGAACAGCGAAAACAATTCCTTGATCGTGGGCAGCCGCCAATCGTCGAAGCCCCCGAACCGGGCGGCATTAAGCCTGGCGGGCAGCGCCCCAGCGCCGGCCAGGGTCAGCTTGTCGCGCCGGGTCAGCGCGCCGTCGCCATCCGTGTCCGGGCTGCGCTGCCAGGTGAGGCCCGTCACCTGGTCCTGCACCGTCAGGCCGTCGGCGCTCAAGGTGTAGCTGGCCGGGTGCCTGGGGGATTGCGCATCCTGGCCATGGAAAGGCTGGCCCGGCTTCGGGGGGGCGATTTCCCCGTGGTTGTCGTAGCATTTTGCCTGGCCGGTATCCACGATGGGATAGGATTCGGCCGCGCGGAGGGCCGCCAGCGGCAGCCCGCCCGCCAGTGCCAGCAGGAGGCAATAGGAGGTCGTCTTCATGGTTTTTCGCTTGGATGGCCCGGGCGGCATGGGGATCCGGGCCGCTTGGCGCCGGCCCGGCCATGCCTCGGCGCGCCTCTGGGCGCGGTGATTTCACACCCCCCCGCCGCCGCGGTCAGGGCGGTAATCTTGAAAGCGTGCCGGTTCTTCAGTTTCGCCATGCCTTTCCAGATTAATGCCTTCCGCCCGGTTTTGTTAATCCTCTTTTTGGGGGAGGTCGGGGCCACCCGCACCGCCGGCCGGGCTCGGCTTAGTGCGTTCCGGCGTCAGCGCGGCCGGGCGGCGGGCGGGCTCCAGCTTTTGTGCCAGTAAAATTCCCAGAGGCGTTCCAGGGGCACGGTGGCCCCGTGGCCGTCGAAAAAGGAGAGGTTGATGGCGGCGGGCAGGGGCGCGCCGGCGGCCACGTTTTTGCAGGATGGGTGGGGGCCGGACCCATGCCGGGCGATGGTCAGCACCGACAGGCTGCCCAGCGTGGTGGGGCCTTCGAGCAGGTTCCGGGCCGGGGCATCGGTTTCCTTCGGCCAGGCATCCACCCACATGCCATCGGCGAAGACCGGGGTTTGGGCGGGCTTGACGACTGCTTCCGGCGTGCGGAAGGCGTTGGCGGTGCTGGGCCGGTTATCCTGGACGGTCCAGTCCCCTTTGTAGAACCAGCCATTGAGCGCGTAGCTCCCCGTCCACCGCGGCTCGCGTGAGGCGGGATCCACCTCCGAGCCGGCCCACACCCAGGCGGTGCTGGCGGTGCCCCACGGCGTCTTTTTGTCGTAGGGCGCCGCCGGGCAAAGGCGCAGGCGCTCCACCTTCGAGTAATGCTCGATCAAGCCGCGCATCCAGAGGTTGCCGGAGAGGCTGTAGGGCATGGTGTTCCCGTGGTCGTTCCCATACATGAAATTGGCCAGGGTGATTTGCCGCAGGTTGTTGGCGCACTGGATGGCGCGGGCCTTGGTTTTGGCGCGCGCCAGCGAAGGCAGCAACATCGAAGCCAGGATGGCGATGATGGCGATGACCACCAGCAGTTCGATGAGCGTGAAGGCCGCCGCCGGACTGGCGGATGACCGCGGCTGGCGCTGGCTCCCCAGCCCGTTTCCGGGCGGTTGCTCCGCAGTGTGCTTCATAGGAGGCACAGCCTAATAGTCCGTGTGCGGGAAGGCCAGCCGGAAAAAGGCGGCCCCGCCGCTCGCGGGGAGGGGGGCTTCCTCTTCCGCGACGGACCAGTCCCCGAGCGGCTGCCAGGCCTGGGATCCCGCCTCCAGGCTGGCCGCCTGCTGGACTTCGCAGGTCACGTTGGTCTCGACGTTCCAGGCCAGGCGCAGCGCGCCCGGCGCCCCGCCTTCGATGCGGAGCTGGACGCCGGCTCGCGGCTTGGGGAAGGCCTGCCGCTGCAGCGCCTCGGCCCATTGCCGGCCGTGGAGCGTCAGCCCGGCCGTGTTGAAATGGACCGCGTCGTAAAGATAGCCGTTGAGGTGGAAGCTGTCCGTTTCCGGCCCCTTGAAAACCCCGGGCGTGTTGGTGATGACCTGCCATTGCCCGGCGCGGACCTGGGCCTGGCTGCTGGTGTTGGTTGAGTCCGGGTGCCAGGAGGCGATTGCCACGCCCCAGGGCACGGTGTATCCCGCATCCAGGCGGGACCGCTCGATGATGGTCCGCAGGCGCTGGGCGTAGACGGCTGCCGGGGTGGCATTGAGGCTGTCGGATTCCCCTTGGTGCCAGAGCACCGCCCGGCAGCCGTTGGTCCCCAGCAGTTGCAGCGCCCCCCGCAGCTTCAAGTACAGGCCGTCGGACGCCCCTGGCAGCCACTGGTCCACCCGCGTCGCGCCGACGGCGACCGAAAGGATGCCCACCGGCACGCCGAGCCGGCCCGCCAGGGCATCGCCGAAGGCGGGCCAGGGCGAGCCCCCGGTGCCGCTCGCCTCCGGTTGGGGATCGACGGCATGTCGCCAATCCCCAGCCAGCCCGCTGCAGCTGACGCGATCATCGGCCGGGTCCTGGCCCGGTTGGCCGTGGTTGGCGGCGTTGGATTGGCCCGCGGCGACCACCACTTCGCCCACCCCCACCCGCTGGACCAGGCCGGTCGCGATGGGCAAGCCGCCGGCGTCAAAACCCACCAGGCTCACCTGGTGCCAGCCGGCCTTGAGCCGGAGCCGGCCCGCGAACCACCCGTTGGTGGGGGTGGTGGCCAGGGCTTGCGGGGGGAGCGTGGCTCCGGTCCAGCCCGGCACCGGGCTGGCGCTGGCCTCCACGCGGCGGATCGCGGAGCCGCCCTGGCAGGCCACCTCCACCTCGCCGTAGTTGCGGAGGTCCCGCTGGCGCACCGACCGGTTTCTGGGGTTGAGGACGTACAGGCTGTTGCTGGAGAGCGCCACCGGCACAAATTTGAACGAGGCGCCGAAGTAGCCGGCCCAGCCGGGGGCGGGGTCGGTGCGCGCAATGGGGAAGGTGGTGTTGCTGGCCGCCGCGGGCAGCGCGGGCGAGCCGGCGGGTGTGGCCCGGCCCTCCAGCCAGCGGATGCCGGGGGCCATCGTGGCGTTGATCGCGTAGCCGAAATCAGCGCTGCCGGCTTCGACGGCGACGAGGTAGCTATTGCCCGGGTTGAGCGCCACCGGGTCGCCCAGGGCGGCATAGTGTACGGCCAGAATCCCATTGGTCTCCCGGTTCGCCATGCCCGCGGGGAGCGTGGTGCTCGCCAGGGCGGCGCCGGTGTCCCAATCGTAGAGGCGCGCCACCGCCGGGGCCGCCAGGCCCCCGCCATTATAGTCCACCCGGCCAAGCTGCGTCACCAGGATGGGAGTGTCCACCACAAAACGGAATCCGAGCGAGAACGGCAGGCCCGGGCCGGCCGAGCCTTTGGTTTGCGCGGTCCACGCGGCGGTCTCCGCGCCGCGGGCTAATCCCGCCAGGCTGGCCAGTACCACTCCGAGAAAAGCGGTGGCCCGGCGGATTCCTAATCTCCGGTTGCTCAGGGTCTTATTAATAATGCCAGACATATGAAACTCTTCAGGTTGAATCCTGCCTGTCTCAGGGGGGGTTGCCAAGCTGTCCTTTCGGGTTTTGGAAGGGCTGCCTCCCACCCGCCCTGGCTGGCCGGGCGCCGGCTTCCGGCCAAGCCGGTGCCCCCATTCACAATCCCGGCTACCGGTTGTGCCGCCACCGGTGCGTCGGTTTCCACGCGCCCAGCTCGTTTTCCTAACGGTCGCGGTCCACTTCGGACTGGTGCGCCGGGCGAAAATCCCCCTCCTGGAGGGGGGCGATGAATCGTCCGCCGCAGTCCACCAGGCGTTTGCGCCGCTGAAGCGGGTGGGCGTCCCTTTGGCGCCGGAGGGCGGGTTTTTGCGCTCCGGGCTGCGCGCCTGTTGGGAGCCTTCGCAGAACGGGGCTTTCAGGGTGCGCGGCCTCCGGGCCCGGCAGCGCGTCCATTTCAATTTCCTGGCCGGCCGCAAAATGGGGCCGGGGGAGGATTCCGCCGGCCGATTCTGCCCCACTTTTGATTCGCCGATCGCGGTGGCTCCCGCTCGACCCGCGCCCATCCGGCCCGCGCCGGCCGGTTTCAAGGCTGGCCCAGCACCACGCAGTCCAGCCCGAAGTAATACCGGGGGCCGCGGGAGGCGGCGTTGGCGCCCACCACCTCAATCCGCAGGCGCAGGTTGCCCGCCACCGGCTGGAAGACTCCCAGCTTGATCGGGCCGCTGGCGATCGGCGCCGGGGCGTA
>CAIMWS010000365.1 GCA_903845125.1 uncultured Verrucomicrobiota bacterium | reverse complement strand
GCGGTTTCGATGCTTCCTATTCGCTCAATGACCATGACCGCAATTTCAATCCAAAACTGCACACCCTGAACGACAAACCGCTGCCGGCGGTGCCGCCCGACAGCGGTTATTATACCACCACCGCCATCGCCCAGCGCGCCTTGGATATGCTGGGGGATCATCAGGCACAGCACGCCGACAAACCGTTCTTTCTTTACCTGGCCTTTACCTGTCCGCATTTTCCTTTGCACGCTCTGCCGGAGGATATCGCTGTTTATCGGGACCGCTATGGCGATGGCTGGGATGCCCTCCGTCGGCAACGCCTGGAGCGCCTGGAGAACCTGGGCCTGCTGCGGTGTGCGCTGTCGCCTTTGGAGGCTGCCCAAGTGCCCAGTTGGAACCTGGCGGAAGCAAAATTGCGGGAGCAGATTGGCTTGGGCGAAGCCGGTCACGCCATTCCCTGGGACAGCCTGGACCCCGGCCAAAAACAATTCCAAGCCATCAAGATGTCCATCCACGCCGCGATGGTCCATCGCATGGACCTCGAAATCGGTCGCGTCATCAGCCAGCTCAAAACCATGGGCGCCTTTGAAAATACTTTGTTCCTGTTCGTTGCAGACAATGGTGCCAGCGCCGAGCAGATCATCCGCGGGGATTTGCACGATCCCACCGCGCCGCCCGGATCGGCGAAAAGTTTTCTCTGCCTGGGGCCGGGATGGTCCAGCGCCGCCAACACCCCATTCCGGCTGCATAAATCCTGGGTGCACGAGGGCGGGATCTCCACGCCCCTGATCCTGCACTGGCCCCACAAGGTCACTTCGCCGGGCGCTTTGCGGCACACTCCGGGCCATCTGATCGACCTGGCGCCCACCGTTCTGGCTGCGGCAGGAGGCAACTGGCCCGAACCTGTCACGGACCAGCAAGTTCCGCCCCCTCCGGGCAAAAACCTGCTGCCCCTGCTGGGGGGCGATGGCGGCCTCACCCGCGACTACCTGTGGTGGGGGCACATCGGCCACCGGGCCATCCGGGTGGGCGATTGGAAGCTGGTTGCCACCGACCAAAATCCTTGGGAGCTATACGACCTGGCGGTGGATCGCTCCGAGTGCCACAATTTGGCGGCCGATCATCCACAAAAAGTTAATGACCTGGCCCGGAGCTGGACCAACCACCTGGCGGAATTCATTAAAGCAGCCAAGCCTTGAGCAGCCTGGAGTATCCAGGGTCCGCAGGTCAGGCCACTGGGCCATACCGCGGGCCCAGCTTGGGCGCCAGTTCCCGGCCAAGCGCCAGGAGGTGCTGGCGATCAGCCTGGCCTAGTGGCTGGTATTGGCGGGCAAATTCCACGTTCTGGATGGCCTGTTCCATGGTGAACGGGCCTACGACGGCGGCGCTCACCCCTTCAAGATCCAAGGCGTAGGCCATGGCGTGGGGGAGCAGTTCGGGCGGGGTATTGCAGCCCACCCAAGCTTTCCGGTGATTGGGGAATCCGCCCTTGATGCCGGCGTAAACCTTCATGGCCACCACGCCGACATTCTGCTTGCGGCATTCGGGCAGCACCTTGCCCTCGAAATCATAAATATTGCGGTCGGCGTAATTCATCACCGCCATCATCACATCGATTTGCCTGGTTTCCAGCATCCGCAGGAAATGCGGCGGCCGGGCATGGCCGGACATGCCGATGAAACGCAGTTTTCCTGCCTGCTTTTGGCGTAGGAGATATTCCAATACTCCATCTTTGGCCAGCACGCGGTCCAGGTCCTTCCCCCCCACGTGGTGGATGTGCACCAGGTCCACATGGTCCACCTTGAGCAGGCGCAGGGATTCGGAGAAAGACTTCTCCGCCTCCGCGGCGGTTTCCACCCACACTTTGGTAACAAGAAAGAGGCGGTCCCTCCGACTGGGGACCAAGTGCCCCAAGGCTTCCTCCGCGATCCCATATCCGCGGGCGGTGTCGATATAATTGACGCCCCAGTCCATGACTTCACCAAAGATCCGGGTGGCCTCCTTGATCTCCAACCGGGCTTCCCCCACAGGCGCGGTCCCCAAACCCAGGATGGTCACCTTGGCTTGGGTGCGCCCCAGTGTTCGCATGGGCAGGGAGTCTGTGTTCTGGTTGGCGGCTCTGCTGGCCACGGGCGTCAAGGCCAGGTTGGCACCGGCCAGGGAAACCGTGGAGATGAATTCCCGGCGGGTAACCTGATGGGCGCCAGGGCTGCGGTGGGTCTGGGATTTAGCATTCATGGTTCGTGTGCGGGCAATATGCACTGGACTTCCCCATCGGTCAAACCCGCCTTTTGGCAACCCGCCTTTTGGCACGCGGCGGAGGTATGGTGAAGGGGGTGCCCGCATGGCACCGTTTCTCCGTCGCCAGGGCTTGCGGGGTGGCGGCTTGCCGCGCTGGATTTTGTAACCTAATTTAAAACAGCAGTGGCGGCCAGGCATCCACCTAGACTGACTGAAGCAACCGATTAGAAAAATGGACGAACACCCGGCGTCGTTGGAAATATGCGCAAAGTCCGAGCGTCAAGCTATGGATTGGGATCTCGTTTTGATCAGCCAGGATATCCCCGCCACGCTTTGCAGTGGCGTCCAGGGATGGACCCTCGCCGTGGAGCCTGAGGATTTTCCAAAAGCCTCCGCGGCCATCCACCAATATGAACGCGAAAACCAGGGTTGGGGCTGGCGCCAGGAGTTGGGGGACTCAGGGCTGGTTTTCCATTGGGGCATGCTGATTTGGTGCGGTCTCATTCCCATCCCTTTCATGCTCGAAACCTGGCACAACCTGCCCTTGCGCCAACTGGGGATGGTTGATGCCCAAGCCGTCTGGCAGGGGGCTTGGTGGCGGTTGTTCACGGCGGTGACGCTGCACAGCGACGCTGCCCATCTTGCTTCCAACACCTCGATCGGCTTGGTGTTGCTGGGCCTGGTCATGGCCCGGTTCGGAGCGGGATGGGGCGCTCTGACCGCCTATTTTTGCGGCGTGGCCGGCAATTTATTCGGCCTGGCCATGCGCTCCGGTGCGCATCGGAGCTTGGGTGCGTCGGGCATGGTCATGGGCGCTTTGGGAATGCTGAGCGTCTTATCCCTGGTTTACCTCCGTCTGGCCAGCCACACCCGGCCTGGGACCAGAACCGATTGGGATAAAACAACCACGGACCAATCCCAGGGCCTGGCACCTTTGCTCCAGCCCATCCCCCTGCCGCTGTTCCGCACCCGGTTTTGGCGGAAAAGCCTGGCTGGATTGTTCGCCGGCATATGCCTGTTCATGCTGCTGGGATTGAATCCTGAATCTGACGTTCTGGCCCATTTGGGCGGATACCTCTCGGGTCTTGTGATGGGTGTATTTTTGCTCAACCTACCCTCCCGCTGGCTGGCCAGCGCCTGGACCAATGCGCTGGCGCTCCTTTTACTGGCTGGGGCGGTCTTGGGCCCCTGGTGGTTGGCCTTCCACTGATAAGTTCTGCGTTTTACGCTTCACTCACGGTCTTTTGCTGCCAGGCCCTTGGGGATCCGCAGCCCTCCCCTTTAAAAATGCTGGATCGTGCTATCCCATTTAAAACGTGTCCGGTGCCAGGCTTGAATGAGCCTCCAGGGCCAATTTTCGAGCGAATGGCTGCCCGGATTGCTAGGGCCTTCATTCGACTCTCTTTTTAGCACTCAAGTACCATGGCCATTTTACCCTGTCCCATTTTTTGCTTTACATCAGTTCACCGATGAATAAGCTTCCGGCATGAGCGACATAACCAGTATTTTGGGTCGCATCGATCTGGGTGAGATGCCAGCTACAGACGATTTATTGCCTCTGGTTTACAATGAATTGCGCCGTTTAGCCTGCCTCAAGATGGCGAAGGAAGTGCCGGGTCAAACCCTCCAAGCCACTGCGTTGGTGCATGAAGCCTGGCTCCGCTTGGGAGCTGATGCCCAGCCCGTTTGGAAAAACCGCCGGCACTTTCTGGGTGCCGCCGCCGAAGCGATGCGCCGGATTCTGGTTGAAAAAGCACGTCGAAAGGCGCGGATGAAGCGGGGCGGTGGCGCGGACCATGTCGATCTGGATGAAGTGGATATCGCGGTCGAAGGCCAAACCGATGACCGGTTGTTACAGCTCAATGAGGCTTTGGAAAAGTTTTCCGCCATGGATTCCAGAAAAGCCGCGTTGGTAAAGCTGCGATATTTTGCCGGTTTGACCTTTGAGGAAGCCGCGCGCACGCTCGACATTGCGGTTCCCACCGCCAAGGAATGGTTGTCCTATGCGCGTGCCTGGCTCAGCATCGAGATGGGCACTCCCCTGAAAATGTGACCCGTTGTCCTTGGCCGACCACTTCTGTTTTGTGATCTGATGCGACCGAGGGGTGCCTTCCGCCAGGGGCCAAAAAACCTCCCAGGCCGCAAATTTCAAATTTTTTCAATTTGTTCCATACTTTTGCGCGGACATTGGCGCATGTATGATTAGATGAGTCATTGGACCGACCTATGAAATCCGACGATCAACGCGAAGCCGCGATCTTCTGCGCAGCGCTGCGCCAACCGGCGGGGCCGGAGCGTAAAGCCTTCCTCGACCAGGCCTGCGCCGGGGATCCGGCGCTGCGGCAGCGCCTGGAGGATCTGCTCCAGGCCAGCGAGAATCCCCATTCGGCCCTGGAATGCCTCACCGATGTGGCCGACAGCATCACCCTGGGCTTGGAGTTCCCCATGGAAGAGGGGCCGGGCACCAGGATTGGCCGCTACAAGCTCCTGGAGAAGATCGGCGAGGGCGGCATGGGCGTGGTCTATATGGCTGAGCAAGAGGAGCCAGTCCGCCGGCGGGTAGCCCTTAAAATAATCAAGCTGG
>CAIMWS010000364.1 GCA_903845125.1 uncultured Verrucomicrobiota bacterium | reverse complement strand
CTCGCTGGGGGTCGCCGCGCGGCTCAAACAGGATATTGAAGTCGAGGCCAGGGACGGCCTGACGGGAGAGCCAATCCTGGTGAAAACCCTGGCTGGCCAGATCGCCTCCCTGGAACCCGCCAGCGCAATTGCCTGGTTCGGCCAGAAAAAGGGGCCGGACGGCAAATGGGTGTCGGCGGGCTGTTTTAAACAAGGCTTTTTTACCAGCCAGGCCAGCCTGCAAAAATGGCTGGAAGCGCGGCCCGCCATGACCGGCCGCCAAATCACCATCGCCCAGGCGCTGGCCGACAAGATGAAGCTGTCCCCGGAACAAATCGCCAAAGCCTGCAAGCTGGGCGAGTGCAAGTGAGCGGGCGGCGTGATGCCTGAAACGGGACCGTATGAATTACTCGGATTGGCTTGGGTTGGCGCCGCAGGAGTTGACCGAAGATTCGCTCTGGAAAATGGAGACGTGCCGGCTGCCTCTTTTCCTGGCTGATATGGCCTGGATCGACGTCACGAACCACGTGGCCCTCCCCTAATTCACGTTTTCACAAATCACGTTTCACCCATGGACCACCTTTTCACCAGCCTCAATCACGCGGTTGAAGGAACTCCCCTCCTGGCGCTTGGCGCGGCGGTGGCGTGGGGCATCCTGAGCATCGTGCTCAGCCCGTGCCACCTGGCGAGCATCCCGCTCATTGTGGGATTCATCAGCGGCCAGGGCCGTTTATCCACCGCCCGGGCTTGCGCGACCGCCACGCTGCTCGCGGCGGGCATCCTGGTCACGATCGCCGCCATCGGCGCGGCCACCGCCGCCGCGGGACGAATGCTGGGCGACGTGGGGCGCTATGGGAATTACTTCGTCGCGGCCGTTTTCTTTATCGTGGGCCTGCATTTGGTGGGGGTAATCCCCATGCCGTGGTCCGGGCCGGGGCAGGTGAACCTGAAGCGGAAAGGCCTGCTGGCGGCATTCATCCTGGGGCTGGTCTTCGGCGTCGCGCTGGGGCCTTGCACCTTCGCCTTCATGGCGCCCATGCTGGCGGTGGCGTTCAAGCTGGGCAAGACCAATCCCCTTTACGGAGCCTCACTGCTGCTCGCCTACGGGATCGGGCATTGTGCGGTCATCGTCACGGCTGGAACGTTCACGGAAATCGTGCAGCGGTTCCTGAATTGGAACGAACAATCCAAAGGCGTCGCCATCCTGAAGAGTGTGTGCGGTGTGCTGGTGCTCCTGGCCGGCCTCTGGCTCATCTACTCCGCGCCTTGAAGCTCAACTCAGAAATCTGAACTCCATCTCCTTCACCCTATGAATGGTTCCCCCTCACCTCGGACCGCCTGGCTACGCAAATCCGCCCGGTGGGTCATCCTGGCCGCCCTCGCTGCCTTGGTTGTCTACCGCATGAAATTTGCGCCGGTACCGGTGCTGGTCCACGAAGTCAAATCCGGCCCCCTCATCGCCGAAGTCATGGGCACCGGCACGTTGGAGGCGCGTGTTAAAACCACCCTCAGCCCGCGCCTCCAGGAGCGGCTCGCCGAAGTGCTGGTGGACCAGAACGACTCGGTCAAAGCCGGGCAATTGCTCGCGCGGTTGGACGATGGCGAATTAAGGATGCAGGTCGAAGGGGCGGAAGCCGCACTGGCCTCCGCGCGGGCCAGCCTGGAACGGGTCAAAACCGATGAAGCCCGCGCCCTGGCAGTGGACCGCCAGGCGCAGTTGAATCACCAGCGCGTGTCCGTTTTGCAAGCCACCAAGGTGTCGTCCCAGGATGAATTGGACAAATCCGTCGAGGCCTTGCACGTGGCCGCCGCCGAGGTGAAGCGTTCGCAGGCCGCCATTACCGAAGCCGGCAGCCAGGTGGTGGCGGCGGAGAAGAACCTCGCTTATCAGAAGGAACGCCTCACTTACACCCGGATCCTGAGCCCTTACGATGGGCTGGTGGTGCGGCGCGACCGCGATCCCGGTGGCGTGGTCGTTCCCGGAGGCTCCCTGCTCCAGCTGGTTTCCACCAACGAAATCTGGGTCTCGGCTTGGGTGGATGAAACCGCCATGAGCGGGCTGGCCCCCGGCCAGCCGGCCCGGGTGGTCTTCCGGTCTGAGCCGGACCGGGACTATCCGGGCGAGGTGGCCCGACTGGGCCGCGAGACGGACCGCGAAACCCGGGAGTTCCTGGTCGATGTGCGGGTGAAGGCGCTCCCGAAAAACTGGACCTTGGGCCAGCGCGCCGAGGTGTTCATCGAGACGGCCCGCCAGCCGGCGGCGTTGGTGGTTCCCTCCCGGTTCGTCCAGTGGCGGGGCAGCCAGGCGGGGGTCTTCGTCAACGACCGCGGCCGGGCGCGGTGGCGCGCCGTCACGCTCGGGGTGCGCGGCCGCGACGCAGTGGCAGCCACCCAAGGCCTCGCTCCGGGTGAACGGTTGCTGGCGCCGCGCGAAGCCCGGCAACCATCCCTCACTGACGGGCTGCGGATTGATGTGCCATGAACCTCGCCGCCAAAGACATCCGCCACAACTTCGGACGGTTCGCGCTGACGACCGTGGGCATTGGCCTGCTGCTGATGATTGTCATGGGCATGGGCGGCATTTATCGCGGCCTGATTCGCGAGGCCACGCTGCTGGTGGATAAAATCGGCGCCGACCTCTGGGTGGTGCAGGGCAGCACCCGCGGGCCCTTCGCCGAAGTCTCCCGCGTGTCCGCCAACCTCGAGGATCGCGCCCGGGCGGTGCCGGGGGTGGCCGGCGCGCGGCGGTTTGTCTCCCACACGATCCAGCGCGAACATCGCGGCCGGCCGCTGCGCATCGTGGTTCAAGGCCTGTCGTGGCCGGAGGACCGCGGCGGGTGGATCCCCCTGGTGGCTGGACGCCCCCTGCAGCAGGCTCACTTCGAGATGATTGCCGACCGCTCGCTCAACCTGCCGCTCGGCGAGCGCCTCCAGCTCGGCAAGGACGTTTACGAAGTCGTCGGCCTGGCCAGCGGCATGGTGGGATCGGGCGGCGACGGTTTGTGCTTTTTTTCCGTGAGCGACGCCGAGGCCATTCAATTCGACGTGCCCGGCGAAGCGGTGCGTTTGGAGCGCCAGTCGCGGCGGGCGCGGGCCGCGGCCCGGGACATTGGCCAGGTCCAGCCGCTCCTGTTGGAGCGCGCGGCGGGCCCCGCCAGCGACCTTCCCGCCCTGGCCCCGCCCCAGGTGAGCGCGGTGATGGTGGCACTGCAGCCGGGCGCGGACCCGGCGCAGGTGGCGGCCACCCTCGCCACCTGGCCGGACATCACGGTTTATTCCACCCCGCAACAGGTGGATCTCCTGCTCGCCGGCATGGTGGACAAGGCCCGGCGGCAACTCGGCCTGTTCCGGGTTTTGCTCATCATTATTTCCACCATCATCATGGCGCTCATCATCTACACGCTGACGCTGGATAAAATCCACGACATCGCCATGCTGAAGCTCATGGGCGCGCGCAATGGAGTCATCGTGGGGCTGATCCTTCAGCAGGCCTTGCTCATCGGCGCGCTCGGCTACGGTCTGGCGTATTGGCTGGGTACGTTCGCCTTTCCGCGGTTCCCGCGCCTGGTGGTCATCGAGACCACCGACCTGGTTTCGCTCGCGGCCATCGTGCTCGGCATCTCGGTGCTGTCGAGCCTGCTGGGCATCTGGAAAGCCATGCGGGTGGAACCCAACAAGGTATTGTCCTGATGAATACACCCTCCCCTGCCGCCCCTGCCCTCGAAGCCTCCCACCTCACCAAGGTCTATGGCTCCGGCAACACCGAAGTCGTGGCCATGAAGGATGTGTCCTTGACAGTGGCCCGCGGCGAGGTGGTGGCCCTGCTCGGTCCCAGCGGGGCCGGGAAATCCACCCTGCTGACCGCCATCGGGCTCATTAATCCGCCCACCTCGGGACGCATTGCCATTGGCGGCCAGGCGGTGATGGACGCCGACCGCGCGCTGGTGGACCTGCGCGCGTTCCGGCGCCAGCACCTGGGTTTCGTCTTCCAGAAGGCGAATCTGATACCCTTCCTCAACGCCGTGGAAAACGTCCAGGTCGCGATGGAAATCAATGATGTATCGCCGCCCGCGGCCCGGTCCCGTGCGCTGGAATTGCTCGATTACCTGGGGGTGGCCGGCCGCTCCCACAATCTCCCGGACGCCCTCTCCGGCGGGCAGCAGCAGCGCGTGGCCGTAGCCCGCGCGCTTGCCAACCAGCCCAGCCTCATTCTCGCCGACGAGCCGACCGCCGCGCTCGACAGCCAGCGCGGACGGCAGGTGATGGAACTGTTCCGCAAAGTCGCCCACGAACGCGGCGCCGCCGTGATTGTGGTAACCCACGACCACCGGGCGCTGGACATTTTCGACCGCACCTATGAGATGGAAGACGGTCAATTGAAAACCAATTGAAACCCAAACCAGAAAAACATATGAAAACCGAACCTTCATGCAGTTGCCAGGCCGCCCCCAAGTTGATTTTCCCGTGCTCCGGCGCTTCTGACGTGGGTGGCCTCTCCGACCGCGCCGCCCGGCAGATGACTCTCGATGGATCCGGAAAGATGTATTGCCTGGCCGGCATTGGCGGACGCGTTCAAGGCATCCTGGATACGACCCAAAGCGCCGCCCGAGTCCTGGTCATCGACGGCTGCCCGGAGGAATGCGCGCGCAAAACCCTGGAGCTGGCAGGTTTCAGCGGATTTCACCACCTGAAACTGGCTGAGATGGGATTTGCCAAAGGCCAGACACCAGTCACCGCCGCCTGCATCCGGCAGGTGGCAGACCAGGGCGCTCAACAGCTGGCAGGATGAATTTTGCGGAACGCGCCCTCCAGGCGAATCCCGTGAAACACGCAACAACCATCTGGAAACAAATGACTGACAGGCATGCTTATTAAGCAAAACCTCACTCGTAGAAGTTTCATTACCACCGCCGGGGCTGCCGCCCTGGCCTCCACCGTCGTTGAGGGTGCCGCGGAGGCGCCCGCCAGCACCGCCCTCAAAATCATCGGCGTCTCTTGCAGCCCCCGCCAAGGCCAGACTACTGCCTCGGCCGTGCAGACCGCCTTGGATGCCGCAAAAACTGTGGACCCGCGCATTCAGACCGAGTTGATTGATCTCGGTGGCCTGAACATCGCCCCCTGGTCGCCCAAACCGCCCGCGGACGATATGGCCGGAATATTGCCTAAACTGAAAGACCCGGCCTTGGGTGGCCTCATCATCGGCTCTCCCTGCTATTTCCGCAGCCTGAGCGGCCTGGCCAAGTGTTTCCTGGAGCGCCTGGCGCCCTTGCGCGAGCCCCGGATGGTCCTGGCGGACAAGCCGTTTGGGGTAGTAACCGTCGGGGCCTTCCGCAACGGCGGGCAGGAGATGACCATTGAGCAGATTCAGGCGATTCTCCTCTGCTACGGCATGATCCCCGTCGGCGGCAAGGCCCCCGCTTTTCAAGGCGCCACGCTGTGGAATTCCGGCGGCGACACCCTGGCCCAGGACACGCTGGGATTGGACACCGCGAAGAAACTCGGCATCCATGTGGCGGAGGTGGCCCTTTTGCTGGCATCCAAAACCAAGTGAACCTGGGCCATCACGGCCACGCTGGGATTATCACCAGGCAGCTTCCGCGGCACGGATCGGATCGGAAATCACTGCGAAACAGTGGCGGTGGGTGGCGGTGAATTACCGCCCGCCGGAGCTCCCCATGTTCTTCCGGAGCTTAAGCTGCCCTGACTGGCCTTGGCGTACCAACCTCGCAAAGGCCAGGCCTGGAGGCTGCTCAACGAGGCTTGGAAACCGGTGGCGATTCCTTTGGGGATCCAACCAATATTTGGATGCTGAGGCGGGCCAGTCCCTTCGCGGCGATATTTGAAAGGCCGGGGAAGGATGCTGCTTGCGGGATACCATCGATTACTGCTCAAAATAAACGCCATGAAAACATTTCGTTCCAAACCGGTTTGCTGGTTCTTTGCCTTGGCCATCGCCGGGATCTGCCTGGCCGGTTGCCGGCCTTCGAACAGCGCGCCCGAGTCCCGGCAAAAACTGCGGGTGCTTTGTGGCAGTTCGATGGCTGAACCGGTCCGGGAAATCGGCCGGAAGTTCGCGGACCGCCACGGTTTGGAATTGGAGTATGATCTGGGCGGCTCGGAAACCTTGCTCCCCAAAATCCTGGCTGGCACCGACGCGGACATCTTTGTCTGCCACGATCCCTTCGAGGAAAAGGTCAAGGCAGCCAACTGCTGGAGTGCTTCCGTGGTGGCCGGTTACCTGGAGCCCATCCTCGCGGTGCGGCCCGGCAATCCCCAAGGCATCCACACGCTCGAAGACCTCCAGCGGCCGGGCCTTAAACTGGGCATCGGCGATCCCCGTTATTCCACCTGCGGCGAGATGTTCGTCAAAGCCCTGGCGGAACGGAATTTGCACGCAGCGGTGATGCCCCAGGTCCTGCTCCAGGGCCGCACCCACACGGAAATCGTCAATGGCCTGATCGTCGGTCCGCTGGACGCGGTGGTGGTGTGGAACTTCGTGGCCACGCTCTACCCAGGTAAATTGGAAGTGGTGCCCGCCGGTGTGGCCTATCCGGAAGTGCGGATTACGGTGGTCGGGTTAAAGCCCGGCGCCCATCCCGGCGCGCGCGATGCCTTCCTGCAATGGTGCGCCCTGGCGGATGCCCAAAACACCTTTCGTTCCTTTGGCTATGTCAAAGGCGCCGGATTGCGCGCGGGCACCGCGGATCGCTGACCAACCGCCGCCCTACCGCCGCCCCTTGACAGCCCATGGAATCCGGGTTACTAATATTTCGTTATTTGTCGAATTAACGGATAATGAACCGGGTAACATGCGCGAATTCATGAATATCGCCAAGGCGCTCGCCGACGAAAATCGCGTCCGCGCGCTGCTGGCGCTGCGCCGGGGGGAGCTGTGCGTCTGCCAGATCACCGAGTTGTTCGGGCTGGCCGTGTCCACGGTTTCGAAGCATCTCTCCATCCTTTACCAGGCGGGCTTGGTGGAGTCGCGGAAGGACGGGCGCTGGATTTACTACCGCCTGCCTGGCCAGGCAGCTTCCCCGGCCATCCGCCAGGCCATCGCCTGGGTGGAACAATCCCTGGCTGGCAATCCCTGCTCCGCTGCCGATGCCAGGCGTTTGGATGACATTCTGAAAACGGATCTGGTCGAACGATGCAAACGCCCATGCCGAAAATAAAATTGTTGTTTCTCTGCACCGGCAACTCCTGCCGCAGCCAGATGGCTGAGGGCTGGACCCGGCACCTCAAGGGCGAGGCCATCGAAGCCTGCTCGGCTGGCCTCGAGAAGCACGGGATGAATCCCCACGCCATCAAGGTCATGGCCGAAGCCGGCGTCGATATATCCCGGCACTTTTCGAAAACGCCCGCCGAAATCGGCGCGGTGCACTTCGATTACGTGGTGACGGTCTGCGGCCATGCCAGCGAAAACTGCCCGATTTTTCAGGGCCAGACCACGGTGGTTCATGCGGGCTTCGACGATCCGCCCAAACTCACCCAGCACCTGCCGGACGGAGAGGAGAAGTTGGCCGTTTATCGCCGCGTGCGCGACCAGATCCGCGCCTATGTGGAAACGCTGCCCGGCTCGCTTCCCACCCCGCCCAGCTAACCTCCCACAAAACCTTGCCCCATCATGAAACCTGCCCCGGTTAACGTCAAACGCCTGGCTTTCTTCGAGCGGTATCTCTCGTTGTGGGTGTTCCTGTGCATGGTCGCCGGCATCCTTCTGGGCAAGCTGGCCCCGGCCTTGACCGCGGCCCTGAGCCGGCTGGAGTTTGGCCAGGGCTCCCAGGTCAACGTCCCCATTGCGGTGCTGATCTGGCTGATGATCTACCCGATGATGCTCAAGGTGGATTTCACCGCGCTGGGCCAAATCGCTCGCAAGCCCAAAGGCCTGGTGGTGACCCTGGTCGTGAACTGGCTGGTGAAGCCTTTCAGCATGGCACTCCTGGCCTGGCTGTTCATGCAGCACCTTTTCGCCAGGTGGATCGACCCGGTAACGGCTCAGAACTACACCGCCGGCCTGATCATTCTGGCCGCCGCGCCCTGCACCGCCATGGTGTTCGTGTGGTCGTATCTCACGGATGGCGATCCCCTTTACACGCTGGTGCAGGTGGCGGTGAACGACCTCATCATGCTGTTCGCCTTCGCGCCCATCGTGATGATCCTGTGCGGGGTGGCCGATGTCCTGGTGCCGTCCAAGGTGCTCATCACGTCGGTGGTGGTCTTTATCGTGATCCCGCTGGGGGCGGGCTGGCTGACGCGGACCCTGCTGCTCAAGACCCACGGCAAGGACTGGTTCGAGAAGAAATTCCTCTCCAAGTTTCAACCGGTGACCATCGTGGCGCTGCTGGCTACGCTGGTGCTTATTTTCGCGTTTCAAGCGGAGAACCTCACCACCCGCTGGATTGCCGTGCTGCTGCTGGCGGTGCCCATCGTCATCCAGGTCTATTTCAACTCCAGCCTGGCCTATTTGCTGATGCACTGGCTCAAGGTGCCGCATAATGTCGCGGCGCCTGGGGCGTTGATTGGCGCCAGCAATTTCTTTGAGCTGGCCGTCGCGGTGGCCATCACCCTCTTTGGGCCCGGCTCCGGCGCCGCCCTGGCCACCGTGGTCGGCGTGCTGGTGGAAGTGCCGGTGATGCTCTCCGTCTGCCGCCTCTGTAACCAATCCCGCAAATGGTACGAGCGGGCGCTGCCAGCCACCGGCCCGGAATCCTGACCTCTTCCTCCACGGCTTGAACTCTTGCGCCCAATCATCGGCGGTCTCCTCCCCTGAAAACCGCCCGGCTGGCCACGCCGGGTGAGTCCCGGCCGGCTCGGGCCAGCGTGCCCAAAGGCCGTGCCGTGCACCATAAACCTGCGGCGCAACCATTTCCCCACTCAAAAGCAGGGACCCGGCTTGGGCTGCCGGTGGGTATGGTCCCAGCGGGGCGTTATGATTTGGGCACCACGTCGATCTGCAACGCCGGATCGGTGGCTGGCACGTAAGCGGTGGGCAGGCCCAGTTCCTTCCGGATGAGGTTGGCGCCTTGTGCAATGGCGGAGGCCTTGTAAAAGGCAATTTCCCGGTTGCAGCCCTGCCGGCCAAATCCGCAGTCGCTGGAGAGGATCAACCGCTCCGGCGGGATGTATTTCAACGCTTTGCGGGCAATCTCCGCCACCTCCTCCGGGCGGTCCGCCTGCAGCATGCGGTGGCTCACCGCACCAATGCATACCTTCTTATGCGAGCCTTTGAACCGCTCGAAAAGCTCGATGTCCTGCAGATTGCGGTCGCGCATCTCCACCGTCCACACATCCCCCCGGCACTGCTCCATGTAAAGCTCCATCGAGGCGGCGTAGCTGGTGTCTTCCATCACCCGCTGCATGTTGGGATTGCCCCAGCAGGTGTGGATCCAGATCTCCACGTCGTCGAGGCCCTGCACCTCCCGGTTATAGGCTTCGAGCATGAACTTCACCTGCTCGTGGTCCCGGCCGTAGGTGTTGGCCATGAAATGCAGGCACGGCTCCTCGATCTGGATGCATTTACACCCGGCATCGCGCAAGGCCAGCAACTCCCGGTTCATCGCCTCCGCCAGGTCCCAGATGACCTGCCGCATGTCCTTGTATTTGGGCGTATGGATATCCAGGAACAGCGACATCACCTGCGAGCAACACGTGCCGAACCGGACCGGCCGGCGGCTCTTGGCCTGGGCCATGCGCCAGATCTTGGCGTAATCCAGCGGCCGGTGCTCGATTTTACCGGTCACCTGCGGCCAGCGCCAGCCAGTGTAGATCTCATGCAGCAGGGTCCCCGGCGGGTAGCGCAACCAGGCCGACCGGGTATCCGCCGCCTGCATATAATCCCCCTCCAGGCCGGTCCACCGCTGCAGCGGGTAATGGTGCCACGATCGGCCAGCCATGTCCTCGTCCAGGTGGTAATCCCCATTGGTCAGGATATCGAGGCCCGCCCGTTCCTGGTCGTTCACCACCACGGCCAGGGCATCCTGGAACTTTTCCCGGAAACGCACATCCATCATGCAGGAGTCCAGCGGTTTGCCCCACATGCTGGTGTCGAACCACCGGGGCCGGGGCCAGGAACCGGTTACAGTGCTGGGTAGGATCAGGTCTTTGGTGACGGTAAACATGGCAATATCCTGGTTAGAAATTGTTGTTTTGGAAATGGCGGCACATCATATTCAGCCAAGATCCCACAATTCCCCCCGGTGTCAAGGCGCGGACAGGCGCCGGACGGGTACGCGCAACCACCCGCTGGCCGGGCGGTAAAAAAACGAAGCGCCAGGAGCGGAGAGCCTCAAGGATTCATCCGCCAGCGGCTGATCTGCACGTTCTTCAACTCGGCGCCTTCGGTGCGGAAGGCGAGCTTCTTCACGATCAAATCGGGGCGATATGAAATCATTGTGCGCTGGCCGGCGATTTCCGCATCGATCACCGACCCGCCCAGCTTGTCATCCCCTTTTACCAGAACCCGAACCAGGAAAGGACCATCGACGCCGGGGATGTTTTCGATCGCGCTGGCGGAACCCCCTTCGCGCAGCGACTTTTCATGGCCCGCAAAGCGGCCCAGGACAGCTGGCCCGAATTGGGCACGCTGGCCGTCCAGGTTGATCTGCAGTTCGCAGCCGGCCCGCTCGCCGGTGGCCGGCAGGAATGAAATGCCCGCCCGACCTTGCTTCGCCGCGGCGGCTTCCACTTTAAATTGCAGCATGAAAGTGGGGGTTTCCACCGGGATTTCCGCCGCCTCGCCCAGCCCCGCCGCGAGCGTCCTGGGCGGCTCCATCCGGGGCATGATTTCCGGCATCCACTTCGAGCCAATCCGGCCGCCGGGGAATTGGATCAGCTCCCGCATCACCAGGCACCCACCCCAGCCGCGGACCGGGATCCACGCCGCCATCAGGAAGCGCCCGCCGGGAATCTCCGTGATGGCGGGAACCGCGGAGCCGTCGTAGAAATCGAGCCCTTGGCGGACGACATCCTCATACGCTGAGTCCGGCGCGGCGGCGGGCTTCGTCCAAAGCCCCGTGAAGCCACCCAGGATGTAATCGAAATTGCCCCACCGGAAGAAAATGGTGCAGTCGCCTCCCGGCGGGAATCCGGGATTGACGCAGCGCCAGCCGCCATCAACGGATTCCGATTCCCACGTGCCTTTGGAGCCGTAATTGGCCAGCATCCGCAGTTTGCCGCTGGGGTCGGTATAGACGCTGGGATTCTGGCACGGGTGGAACATGATGTTCGATTTCTTGAAATGGGCCATGCCATCCGCGCTGGCAGAGTAAGTGGCGCCCGCCGGCCAGCCGGGTGTGGTGGCCCGTGGGAACGTCCCCGTGCGGCCGTTCTGCTTCAGATAGGCCCACTGCGCAGGCAGCGTCGTCTTTTCCTCCGGATACACACGCGTCGTATGCCAGCCAAAGCTGAGGCATAACTGGTTGTGGAAGACAAAGGGAACCCCGGTGCCGATGCATTCCCATTGCTCTTCGAGGGGGGTCGCCGCTTCATGTTCGGTCCAGACCAGGAAATCCCGGGTGGAGAGGTGCTCGAAATAATGCGCGCCGCAGCCGAACTTGCTCCCGTGGTGGCGGCGGTCATACAGGTAGAACACATGATACCGGCCCTGGTGGAAAAACGTCTCGACATCGCCCACCCAATTGTTGTGCCCGCGCGGCATCCAGTATTGGATCCCGGATGCGGTCTGGGGCACCGGCGCCGGCCGCGCTTCAGGCTGGATTCCCGGAAGGTGGATGGCCGCGGTTTTCACCTGCTCCGGATCCAGCTTCCAGGCATTCTGGTCCGCCCATTGCGGGTAGCCGAACGGGAAGTCGTTGTCGAGCATTTCGCCATCCACGTACATTTTCCAATCCGGGCCTGAGAAGTTGAGAACGATTTCGTGTTCCCCCAGCGGCTTTTTGAGCATGGCCAGCGGAATGCCGATGGTCATGATCCTCCAGTCGGGATGCTCGGCGGAATGTAGTTCCAGGCTGGCCTCCAAAACCGGCACCGAGCCATCGGGCATCCTGAACGCCGGATAATTCTGGCGGTTGCGGTCCTGCGGATTGTGCTGACGCAGGCGCACCTGGACCACCCGGGGTATTTCCAGGATGGTTTTCTCGCCCTGGAACGTCTTCAGATCCACCGCCAGCTTCACGGTGAAGCTGCCCGTTGGATTGGCGGGCGCAGAGAATCCAGCCTGTGGGGCCTGGGCGGTCAGCGTGCTTCGCGCCGGCTCCGGGGTGTTGAAAAGCCATAACCGGGACCACAGCTCGACCACCGGTTGCCCGCCCTGGATTGCCTCCTGCCCACCCAGGGCCGCCAGGATCATCCCCGCCACCTGGCGACCGGCGGCTTCGACTCCGACCGGTTTGAAGTGGGTGCCATCGTCGCTGTAATATTCCGGATGCCCGGCCACCAGCCCGAACAGGTCATTCACCGGGATCCCCTCCCTGCCGGCCAACTCGCGGGCGATGGCGTTGCGCGCTTGAATGCGCTGGTGGAACGGGCTGAACTGCTCCAAATGCTGCGGCCTCCTTTGGCCGGTGGTGGTGGCGCAAATCAGTTTCCCACCCGGCGCGCCGGCCTTCAGAATTTTCAGGAGCCGGGCGTAATCCCGCCGGTATTCCTCCTCGCCATATCCTTCCCCGTGCAGGCCGTTATTGAAATGGATGACGCGGAAGGACGCCTGGCGCAGCACCCAGCCCACCTCCTCCAGAAAGGCCGGATCGCCCAGGGATTTCGAAGTCGCCAACCGGGCCACATACGCGCTTTCCTTAAGCTGTTTTTTCACTGCCCCGGAGTAGGCCTCGGTGATGGAGTCGCCGATCAGCAGCACGCGCGGTTTGTCCGTCTGGTTGACGCCCGGAACCCACATCCGGCTCCATTCGATGTCTTCCCGGATTTCCCGGGGCGCCTCCCCGCCATAAAGACCCAGCCCCCAGGCAGCCCCGGTGATGCACGGCAGCAGCCATCGTAACCACCGCCACGGATGTGATTTCAAGTTCATTTGTGGATTGAGCTTAACCAAACCGTAGCCTGACTTCAAGACTGGGTGCCGGGCGGGAGCTGGGCCGGTCCCGGCTTTTGCCAAGTGCGGCTAAAAATAACTTCCGGTTCCCATCCTGAAATGCTAAATACAATTCCTGAATGCTGTCGGCTCAAAATGAATGCGTGAAACCCAACCCATAGATCCATGGGTCTGCAAACTCTGCGGCAAACCGGTGGATGTCCATTCGGGAACGTGCGAATGCCAGCCGGCACACCATCCGCAAAACCCGCTTGAAGGGGCGAACCATTGGCCGCACCGGGCCGCCCACGGATGGCAGCCAACCCCTCACCAACTGGTTGCGGGCAGGTTCAAGCTGGTCCGCATGCTGGGGAAAGGCGGCATGGGCGTGGTCTGGCTCGCTTTGGACCTGGAACTGACCCAATCCGGGGCTCCGCAGTATGTGGCCCTCAAATTCTTGAACCCGCAGATAGCCTCCAGTCCCCTCGCGTTGGATTTAATGAGGAAGGAGGTCGCCCTGGCGCGCAACTTCAAACACCCCAACGTGGTTTGTGTCCATGAGTGGTACGTGGCCGAAAACCTTCCACCCTTTGTATGCATGGAGTTTGTGGAAGGGCAAACTCTGGCCGGCCTGGCCCAATCTCGAAGCGGCCACCGGTTGCCGTGGGAACAATTGGAAGCCTTGATCCCGCCCTTGTGCCATGGCTTGGATTACCTTCACAAACAGGGTTTTGTTCACCGGGACATCAAACCAGGCAACTTGATGATCAACTCCCAGGGTGAACTCAAAATAACTGATTTTGGCTTGTCCGCGGGATTTGCTCTAAACCCTTCCGAAGACCTGGGGGTTGACCAGGATTATAGCGTGCGAGGCACCCCCATTTATATGAGCCCTCAGCAATTGGATGGGCTCAATCCCCACCCCACCGACGATATTTATGCGTTCGGGGCCACCATTTATGAGTTGCTGACCGGGGCTCCGGCTTTCTCGGGCACCAACCTCCAGGCCATAAAAACCCTCAAAGCATCGGAGTCCATCGGTGAAGCCAATCACCGTATGCTGGCGATGCGTAAGGCGGGCAGCAAAATTCCCCAAAAGGCCATTTTTCTCGTGGCTCGCTGCCTGGGCAAAAATCCCGCCTCCCGGCCAAAATCCTGCCAGGAAATCCTCCAAAAACTGGATCTGGTGCGGCTGGGAGGACTGGCCTATTCAGGCGCCGGGGACACCCTGGCGGAACTAATCCCCGGAGGGATCGAAACTGAGCCCTCCGTGGCTTCCGAGGTAAGTGCCCCCGCTGCATCCAATTCTACCACCGGGCAGGAGGATCCCGGCCAATTGGTCAGCGGCCGGCGGGTTTTTGCGGGCCGTTTTGAATTGCTGGCCCCCATTCATCACTACGAGAATGGCAGCATATTGTGGAGCGCCAGGGATCTGGAATTGAGCCGGGCGAGCTTGGATCAAAAGGTGACCATGTGGTTTTTGCCGATCACCATCCAGGGTGGACCCGCCTTGAACAACCTCCGGGAGTGGCTGGCCCGATCCCGGGAATTGCGGCATAAAAACCTGGTCAGCGTCTATGAACTGCTGCTCGGGCCGGGCGAATGGCCTTGCATTTGCTGCGAACCTCTTGAGGGCCAACCCTTTTCCGAGCTTTTGCTTTCAAAACCGGACCAACCGGTGATTTGGTCCGAACTGGCTCCGCTGTTCCGCGATTTATGCGATGCCCTGGCCTATGTGCACGAACAAGGCGCCGCCCACGGCGCGGTTCATCCCGGCAATATGTGGATCGGTTCCGATGGGCGTTTGAAGCTCGCCCATTTCCAAAATCCCGTCAGCGCCGTCAGCGGCCTTGAAACACTGGATGCTTCGGAGGCCTGGGCCTCCCTCGCCATCCCTACCCCCGCGGCCGATATTCACGCTTTGGGAGTGCTGTTAAAGTCCCTGTTCATCCATAATCCAGCTCCGGAAAACAGTGACGCTTCCAACCGCCAATCCACCGGCCTGGCGGAAACCGGCGAGAGCCTGGTTCCGCCTAATGTGTGGAGCCTGGCCAATGATTGCCTGGATGAAAACTCACCCAACCATCCCCTCTCGATCCAGGAAGTGCGTCACCGACTGGGCTATGCCATCAATCCGGAACTGCCGCCCATAACGGTCCTCGCGCCCGGGAGCGTCGTTGATGCGGCCCCCGAACCGCCGGAACCGCCGGCTTTGAAGCAAAAAATAATCGCGGTGATTTTCTGGCCCTTAATTCTGGCTGGCCTTTATCTCCTCGCTACCTTCCTGGTGGAGGTATTTGCACAGTATTTCAGCAAACCGATCGCTGACCCCGAAGGCCTGGGGTTGGCCACCACCTCCAACGATTTCAGTAAAATCCTGATCTCCATGCTGGTTTTAGTGGTGGTCTTTCCAGTGGGCATTCTGATCGCAAAATTCCGTTCCTCCGCGGAAACCGTGGATGACTGGCGGGGCCCGTACCACAACCAATTGGCGGTGATCGGGACCGTGATATTCCTGAATATCTTCTGCCGGGGCCTTTACCACTGGTTCCATACGAGTTCCACGGTAGCCCTCGAATTGATTCAGCATCAACCGCAGGTTTTCTATTATGTGCTGAGCCGCAACAGCGGGATCATTGCCCACGGGGAAATTACCTCACGAGCGAAAATCTCCGAACTCAGCAACGGCAAATATGCCGTGGAAATATACACCATCACCGGCCGCTCCCCTTTCAAAATCAGGAGTGGAACACTGCTCGCTTATCGGGAATTCCCGCTGCGCAAAAAGGAGTTCAAGGAAGTCCGCCTCGACATGGAAGCTACCGCCGCGGGGGAACCCATTCCCGTGCTGGTGCTGGCACCCGCGCCCGGCCAGCTGATCAGGTATGATCCGGCTTTGGGCGAAACCCAACGTTTGCAGGCGGTGGAATACCGATTCTGGCAAAAAACAAACTGGCCGGGGGCCTGCTATTTTTTCATCGACAAAGGCTGGAAGGGGCCCCGCACCTACACCTACCATGCGGGCACGAACCATAAAACCTTGGCCGTGGAGATCGGTCCCGGGCAGGAGAACACGGTGGATTTCAGGTAACGGCCCCGGCCTGGCCGGCTTTGATCAGCTTGGTTACCCGGCAAGCCTGCCACACCCCCTCGTGCTTGGTGGACACACTCCGGGCCTCCACCTCCACACTTGAAAAGACTTTTTCAAAAAGGCTTTGGCTGATCAGTATTTCCCCTTTCGCGGCGCCCGCACAATAGCGGGCCGCATGGTTCACCGGTTCTCCAATGACCGTGAATTCCAGGCGGTCCGCCCCGCCGATGAAACCATGCACCACCAACCCGCAATCCAGGCCGATGCCGATGCCACAGGCCGGTTTGCCAGCCTCGGCTCTTTGATTGTGGATTTGTTCGGCGGCCTGCAACATATGCCACGCGGCGGCAACCGCCTTTTCGCAATGCTGGGGATCTTTTTCCGGGCTGCCAAACACGGCCAGAATGGAATCGCCGATGAATTTATCCACCGTGCCGTCATATTGAAAAATAATATCCACCAGCACGGAAAAATAATGGTGCAGGAACTCCATGATATTCTCGGGGGGCTCCCCCTTGCACGCGGAGGTGAAGCCCCGGATATCCAGAAACAAAATGGCCACCTCGGCCGTTTCGCCCCCCGGTTGGAGCTTGCCTTTCCGGGCCCGGTCCAGGAGATGCTTGCGAACCTTGGGCGAGAAATTCGTAAGCAGGCGTTCCAGCACCCGCGCATTGAATGCGAGTTCCTGGTATTGCTGATGATTGACCACCGCCATGGCCGCGTAGTGGGCGATCGCCAGCAAAAACCGTAGATCCTCCCGCTTGAAGACATTCGGCTCCCAGGGATTATCAACCCCGATCACCCCCACCGCCTGCCCCTGCCAAAGCATGGGGGCGTACATCCCGGATAGAATGCTGTGCTCCAGGATGCTGTCGCTGCACGGCCCCTGCGCCGCACCCGATTCGCTATTCCAGATGAATCCGCGGGCCTCGTGCAAACACCGCCGGGCCAGCGTCTCACTGAATGGCGGAGTCCCGGCGGGAATGCTGGCCTTGAGCAGAAATTGGTCCTGGGCTTTGGCGTAAAGCAGCAAAATGCCGCGGCAAGCACCCGGGGTGATTTCCACCGTCCTGGCCATGATTACCTTCAGCAACTCATTCAGGTCCGCTTGCGATCCGAATTGCAGCGGCAAATCGAGCAGTAACGCCAAACGCTGTTGCCATCCGGTTTCCAGCGCCTGGCCGGATAAAAAGTGGATATCCGTGGAGTCCACCTGTTCCTGCACTTGGAGCGGATCCTCCGACCATCCGGATTCCAAGGGATCCGATTCCAGGTAAATTTGTAGCGAGGTGTTGCCCAATTGCAGGCGCGCGCCATGGGCCAGCACCACCGGTCCGGCGATGGCTTTACCCTCCAGCATCACGCCATGGAGGCTGCCCAAATCCTCCACCCACCAGTTGCCATTCTGCTGCCACAGGCGTGCGTGGCGGCGGGAAACTGTTTCATCGGGTGAAAGATCCAAAGTAGGCTGCCAACTCTCATCGGCGCGGCCGATGGTAATCACCTCGCCCGGACAGGAACAGGTTCGTCCGGGTTCCGCTTTGCCTTGGACACGTATCGTGATCACGTTCAGTTATTCGCAGGCAGCCGTTTAAGCCGTTTTACCCACCCCGGTGAACTACCTGAAATCACCCGCAAAAACAAATGTTTTCCCGCCCCCAGCCTGTCCCATCCGGTCGGCCCAATCCCGGATTTCTTCCGCTCTCGAAATTGGCTTCCCGAAATTGGATTTGATCTGTTTTCCCGCCCGCCGCACTATTGATGCACCAATATGTTTTACACCCGACACATCGACTTTTCCGCTCTCGCCAGCCGCTGGGACCGGTTTGGCAGGCGGATCGGCCTGGTTTTGACGTTGCTCCTCCTGGCCGGCGTGGCAACCCGGGCTGGCGAAGCCGAAGACTCCTGGGAACGGGATTTCCGCCAGCCACCCGCGGCGTATCGGCCGGAGGTTTACTGGGATTGGATGGGCGGCCTGATCAGCAAGCCGGGTATCACCCGCGATCTGGAGGCCCTCGCCCGCGCGGGCATCGGGGGGGTGTTGATCATGCAACTGCCCGATCAACTGGCCGGGGTGGTCCAATGGCGCTTCCGCGATTACCCGGGCAAAGTGCGCTGCCTGAGCGACGAATGGTTCGGGATGATGAACCACGCCGCCCTGGAATGCCACCGCCTGGGGCTGCGGATGTCGTTCCTGATGTGCCCCGGCTGGAGCCACTGCGGCGGCCCGTGGATCCAGCCCGCCCAGGGTTTGAAAATGCTCGTCTCCGCGCGCACCCCATTCACCGGCCCGGCCCGCTTCGAAGGCGTGCTGGCCCGCGCCCCCATCCATAAACCCGGCGGGGAGGACCGGATTCTCCCGGGCAGCCCGGATGCCCGGTTTTGGGAGCAGGCCTTTAATCCCACCCGCGATTTTTATCAGGACACCGCCGTAGTGGCCCTGCCGGATCTGGCCGCCAGCCAACCCGTGGCGCTCACCAACATTCTCGACCTCACCGGTCTCATGGACCGCCAAGGGCGGCTGGTCTGGGAGGCGCCGCCGGGCAAATGGATCATCCACCGCCTGGGGGTGGCGTCCCAAAACGGTCCGAATCACC
Organism: uncultured Verrucomicrobiota bacterium; assembly: GCA_903845125.1. Classification (GTDB taxonomy): domain Bacteria; phylum Verrucomicrobiota; class Verrucomicrobiia; order Limisphaerales; family UBA1319; genus CAIMWS01. The sequence continues at coordinate 6,701 of CAIMWS010000364.1, read as the reverse complement.
CGGCCCCCCCGGAGGCCATGGGCCTGGAGTGCGACCGCATGGATCCCGCCGCGGTGCGCGCGGTGTTCCAGGGGATGACCGCACGCATCGTCCGGGAGGCGCGGGCGCGGGGCTGCCAGTCCGTGCAGCGGTTTGAAACGGACAGCTACGAGGCCGGTTTCCAGGATTTCTGCCCGGATTTCCCGGAGCAATTCCGCCAGCGCCGCGGCTACGATTGCCGGCCCTGGCTGCCGGCCTGGCTCGAGGCGCGCCTGGTGATCGCCAGCCCGGATTTGTCCGCGCGCTTCCGCCACGACATGCTGCGGACCATCAGCGAGCTGTGGACCGAGCGCTTTTACGGCGAATTACGGCGGCTGGCCGACGAAAACCGGCTCGAGTGGATGCTGGAGCCTTACTTCCTGCTCCCCCACGATTGGCGCACCGCCGCCGCCCGGGCCCACCTGCCCGGCTGCGAATTCTGGGTGGGCGGACCCCAGTTAAACGGACCCGCCGCCGATGCCGCCGCGCTCACCGGCAAACCGGTGGTCTGGGCGGAGGCGTTCACGGCGGAATCCTGGGAAAGCGCCTGGCGCAACGACCCCTGGCGGCTCAAGCCCTTTGGGGACGCCGCCTTCTGCCGGGGGATCAACCATTTCATCATGCACGGCTTCACCCACAACCCTTGGGAGGACCGTTTCCAGCCCGGCCTGACCATGGGTTTGTGGGGCACCCAGATGAGCCGCCATACCACCTGGTGGCCGTTCGCCCGGGACTGGCACCGCTACCTGGCGCGCTGCCAATTCCTCCTGCAGCAGGGCGAGCCCGTGGTCGATGTCCTTTCCTATCCACCCAAGGCGGAGCATATTCCCGGGCCGGTGGTGGAGGCGGGCCCCTATCGCCAGGCGGTGCTCGATGACGAAACGCTCCTGCAGCGCCTGTCAGCGCGGGGCGGGAAACTGGTTCTGCCCCATGGCGCCAGCGGCGCAGCGCTGGCGCTGGCCCCGGGCCAGCCGCTGCGCCCGGAGGCCCTCCGGCGCATCCGCGACCTGGTCCGCGAAGGCGCCACCTTGATCGGCGCCGCCCCGCCGGCCCGCTCTCCCAGCCTGGAAAAATTCCCGGACTGCGACGGCGAAGTGGCGCAACTGGTTCAGGAGCTGTGGGGCGAAGCCAGCCCGGCGTCCAGTCCGGGCCTGCGCCGCGTGGGCCAGGGGCGGGTCGTGGCCAGCCAGCCGGTGGCCTCCGTGCTGGCCACCCTCACCGGCGGCCCCGGTTTCCAGTGCCAGCCCCTGAACATCCCGTTCTTCGCCCAGGAAACGCCGGTGATCCCGCGGGTGCTCTTCACCCATCGCCGCACGGCGGATCGGGATCTCTTCTTCCTATCCAGCCAGGAGGACCAAACGGTGGAAATCCGGGCGGATTTCCGCGTGGCGGCAAAAACCCCGGAGCTATGGGATCCGGTCCGCGGTGAAATCCGTCCCCTTCGCCATTTCCAGGCCGTTGGCTCCCGCACCTTCATCCCCCTGCGTTTCGAGCCACGCCAGGCCTTTTTTGTGGTCTTCCGGCAGCCCCTGGGGGCCACCCAGCCGGCGGGGGGGGCGGATTTCCCAGCCCTCCGGCAGGTATTCCAATTCTCCGGCGCCTGGGAAGTCGATTTTGATCCCCAGCGGGGCGGCCCGGGGCGGCTTGTTTTTGACGCCCTGGCCGATTGGACCCAGCGGAGCGAACCGGGCATCCGCTATTACTCCGGCGCGGCAGCCTATCGCCGGGAATTCGACCTGCCCACTGGAGTTCGGCCTGGTGACGACTTGTTCCTCGATCTCGGCCTGGTCAGGAACCTGGCCCGCCTCCGGTTGAACGAACGCGATCTGGGGGTGGTTTGGTGCGCGCCCTGGCGCTGGCGGATCTCCGACGGGCTGCGGCCGTCTGGTAACCGCCTCGAAATCACCGTGGTCAACACCTGGGTCAACCGGCTCATCGGTGACGAACAAGAGCCGGAGGATGCCGATCTCGTAATATGGAATCCCCCGGACCGCAAAGGCGGCTATGACCGGGCGGTGGCTGGCCGGGGCCTGAAAGACCTGCCGGCCTGGCTGCTGGCGGGAACCGCCCGTCCCTCCCCCCATCGCTTCACCTTCACCTCCTGGCGCTTTTATCCCCAGGAGGCACCGTTGGAACCGTCCGGTCTGCTCGGGCCGGTGACGCTGCTTCGCACGGAAGATCCTGGCCGCCAATAGCCGCACCTGGCGTCAGCGTCTGGCCCGCTTGCCAACCAGTGTTCCCCCCCCAGACCTGCCCGCTCAGGATTGCATTTGCACGACACAACCAAATGTAGTGAAATGCAGTTTCATCGCATCCGCAACAGCCATCCTCGGAGGTTGATTCAGCAAATCAGCTCGCAACCGCCTTTGGAGAGGCAATTGGGTTGTCGGACCGTTCGAAATACGGACGCCAAATATTTCAAAGTATTGACACTTTCCGGCGTTTTCCCATACAAAAATGAGAACCAATGGTTCAATTGCACGCTGCGGACGAGCATTGTCCAAGCCGCCAGTTCAGATTGGAGTCCGCAGGTCGCTGAACTATCCCCTGCCTGGAGCGTCCGTGGTTTGGAGTTGGCATGGAAGCCGCTATGGTTGGAGTCGATATTTATGGGAAACGAGCATATGGAAAAGCAAAGGAAACGCCAGGTTCTGCGCCACCGGGATACCAAATTATCTTTGGCGGTTTGGGTTATGATCCTGTTGGCCGCTGCCACGGGACCTTTGCTGGCCCAAACCACAACCGAAGGCGGCACGCCTTCGACAGTGCAGGCCACGCAGCGGCCGTTGGGCTTGGATATTGTGGCCCCCGTGATGGCGGCTGGTTCCGACGCCAATGCCGCCAACTTCCAGCAAAATGTGCTGCCGGGAATGACCTCCCTGGTAAATACCCGCCTGAGCGAAACCAAGCCAATCAATGATTCCACTTACCTGCTGGATCCCTCCAAGCTGACTTTGAATACCTTATCCGATGTGCGGGTATATTTTGTCGGGGAGGGTGCGGGCTACCACAACTCGCTGGGCTTCAACACCACCGGCACCGGGGTTTCCTCCGGGAATCCGCTGCTGATCTTTCCCGATGCTTCCAGTCCGGTTTCCTCGGTCGGTGGCACCTCCAGTGGCGCCACCCAATCGCTTCCCCTGATGCCGGGCGATTTCGTCAACCTCGGCACTTTCGCCGGCGGAACCAAGCTCGACTTTTTCCTGATCGCCGATGGCGCCAACGGCGGAAGAAATGTCTATTCCACCACGCCCTCGGCCAATCCCGATGGCATCAACCATGTGGTATCTTTCGCGTATGCCGTGGCCGGCAGCCCTTACCTGATCATTGCCTTTGAAGATCTTTATGGAGGCGGGGACAAGGATTTCAACGATGTGGTCATCGCGCTGGACATCGGCGTGGCCAACGTGGCCGCCCTGCTGGCGACCCCGGAGCCCGGCCTCTGGCTGACCCTGAGTTCGCTGGGTGGGATGGTGGCGTGGATCCGCCGCCGCCAAGGCCGCGAACCGCGGCTGGTGTTGGCGCTTCACGAAGGGCTGGCACCCGGGCATCAATGAAGCGCAAATACTGGGTTTTGCTTGCCGCTCTGGCGGTGTTCGGAGTGGGCGCCACCCTCGGCCTCCAGGGATGGCGCAAATTCGTGATTGAAAAGCAGGACGCCCGGGCGTGGCAGCGGGCCAAAGACCTGCTCCAGGAGGGACGCGGAGAGGAAGCCCTCTCCTTGTTGGACAGCCGGAAAATTGAGGCCTCCAAACGGGATTGGAGCGCCCTGGAATTGGATGCCTTGGCCGCCACCTTCCAAGTGTCTCGGCTGGCGGGCATCTACCAGCGGGATCCGGAGTTCGTGCTGCGCCATGAAGCGGCCTCGTTGCTCCTGGCCCGGGCCTCTCACAGCGCCCACAAAAAGGAGGATTTCGCCCGCATCCGCCAGGCCTGGCAGGGGCACGAAGGGAAATCCCACCTGTGGCTGGCGCTGGACTCCGATGTGCTGGCGTGGAGCAACCAGCCCCGCGAAGCCGAGCAAATGCTGACCAATCATAAATTCTCCGGCGCCGCGGAAGCCACCCGCCTGGTGCGCCTGGCCCTACTTTCGGCCAACCGCAACCTGGAGGAATCCTGGAAACTGCTCGATCAGGCCAATCTGCTGGACCCGCGGAATCCGGACATCCATTCCTTCCGGGCCCAAATCCTGGAGACCATCCAGAAGCCGGCTGAAGCGCGGGTGGAATACGTGGCGGCCCTGGTGGCCGCGCCGAAAAACCCGCTCCTGCGGGACCAACTCGCCGAGTTCTACCGCCGCCAGGGGGATTACGACCACGCGCTGCGCACCTGGGAGGAGTCGCTGCCCGCGCCCTCCATCGACTACCTGTGGGTGAAGACCTTGTTTTGGGGGCGCGTGGTTCAGCCAGCCCCCATCGACACCGGGAAGCTGGCGCCCCCGGCGGGGGAGCTGGAGCCGCTGGCCAGGTGGCTGCTGGCACTGGGTCCGGGCCGTTTCTGGGACGGTGATTCCTTTGCGCAGCTGCCCCATAACCGTCAGTTTACCGATCGGCGCCAGGAGTTGTTCTGGCTCCGGGTGCTGGACCACCTGCAGGCCGACCGCCCCCCGGAGGCCATGGACCTGCTCAAATACAGCCGCTTCAAAACCGGCTCGTGGCAGCCGCACTTGGAAATAACGCTCCAGCGGATCCTGTATTTCCGGCTGAAAGGATCGCTCAACCCGCCGGATCTGCTGCGCGCCGCCGCCCGCACCAACCAGCACCAATTTTTTGCCCAGCTGGAAACCGCCGCCGAGCAGGAACGCAAGACGGGGAAGCTGGATTTATCCCCGGAGCTGCGGCAGGTGCTGGCTGGCCGGGAGGCTTTCGCCGCCGCTTGCCTCGCGGCCGGCTGGCGGGAGGCGGCGCTGCAGTTCCTGGCCCGCGAAGGAGCCTCGCCTCCGCTGCCGGACTGGCTGGCCTACGGCCTGGCCCAGGCCCTGCGTTTCAACCGCACCCCGGCGGCGGCCTTGGGATTCCTGGCCGCCCAGCCCGCCACCCCCACCTTGAGCCTTTTGTCCGGCGAGCTGCTGCTGGGCCTGGGCAAAGTCCCGGAGGGCCTCGGCCAGCTGGCCAAACTTGCCCGCCTCGATTCCGATGCCGGCCAGCGGGCCGCCTGGCTGCTGGCGATGGCCAGCCTCGAGCGCGGCCGCTACGCCGAGGCGCGCCAATGGGTCCAGGCCCAGCCACGCCTGGCCCAGGCCACCATCGGCCGGGAACTGCTCGCCCGGGCCGCTTTGATGGAGGGGAAAAAAGCCGAGGCGGACCAGCTCTACCAGGCGATCGGCCCGGATTCGGCCGAAGCCAAGGCGCACCTGGCGCGGCTGGCCTTCGCGGCCAAAAACTGGGCCGAGGCCCGCCGCCTCACCCAGGAGCTGATGCGCCTGCTGCCGGACGAACTCCAGCTCCGCCAAAACCTGGCCGCCATCGAAAAAGCGGAGGCCGGGAAATGAGGGGGCGGGATTGGCTGTGGGCCGCCGGGCTGGCGGTGCTGGCCGCTTTCATCTGGCTTCGGGACCGCAGCTGGATCGCCTCGCCGCCCGAGGTGCTGCCCATCCTCGCGGCGCTGCCCCTGTTCGCCTGGCTGGCGGCTCCCTGGCGCTGGGCGGCGGCCCCCACCCGGCTAACCCCGGACCTCTTCCTGCCCGCCGCCATTCTGTTCGCTGCAGGCGTGGCCGCCAACCTCACCTTCCTGCTGGCTCTGGCTTGGACCAGCGCCTTGTGGGCCGGGCTGCGCCTTCGGCTGCCGCCGGCCGATCACGGGCGCGTGCGCCGCCTGCTGGCGCTGCCGGTCATGGCCTTCCCCTGGGTCACCCTGGATGCCTCCGCGCTGGGCTGGTGGTTCCGGCTGTCGGGAGCCTGGGTGGCGGAGCAGCTGTTCTCGGGCATCGGCTTCCAGGTGGCCCGGGAAGGCACTCACCTCTGCGTGCAGGGTTTGACCGTCACCGTGGATGCCTCTTGCTCCGGCCTCCAAACCTTGCAGGCCATGCTCATCGCCGGCACCGCAGCCGCGCACCTGCTGCTGGGCCGCACCCGGTCTTATTGGTGGAGCCTCCCTTGCCTGCTGGTGATGGCCTGGCTGGCCAACACCCTGCGCGTGGCGGTGCTCAGCGCCACCGCCCTCAGCTTTGGGCCGGAGTTCGCCGCCGGCTGGTTCCACGCTTGGGGCGGCTGGCTGGTCCTGGTCCTGATGTTTGGGCTGTGCTGGGGCCTGTTCGCCTGGTGGCAGCGTCTGACCGACCTGCGCTCCCCCACCCGCCTATGATGAAATCCCTTGCCCACTTTTTCCGCGCCGAATGGGCGATCCTGGCTTTTTGCGCCTGGCAGTCAGCCGACCTCTGGGCTGCCTGGCGCCACTCCCCCTTCGACCAATTCGGATGGCTGGCGCTGGGCATCTGGCTGGCCCCCTGTTTCCCCGCCGGCCCCGCCGGTGGCCGCCGGCTTCCGGCCTGGCTGGCCCTGGCCCTGGCCGTGGCTGGCAAGGTGGGGGATCTGCACATCCTTGCCCACGGCGGCCTGGCCTGCGCCGTCGGCGCCCTCCGGCCGTGGTCCACCTGGTGGGGGCTCTGGCTGGCCCTCTCCATTTGCTGGATGCCCGTGCTCGGCTGGCTGGCCCGGAACCAGCCCGTGGGCGCCGTGGCCGGG
>CAIMWS010000363.1 GCA_903845125.1 uncultured Verrucomicrobiota bacterium | reverse complement strand
GGCCAGGGTTAGGGGGGGATGGGTCGTCAACTGCCGCAGTTCCCCGGCCAGGCCGGGATGGATATTGGTCACGCCCACGTCCCGCCAGGTGTCGCTGGCCAGGTAATGCTCGCCGCCCACGCTGGCCACAAAGGCGCTGGCGGCCGAACCGGCCACATAAATCCCGGCGCCAGTGTAGCTGTTGTTGTTGGTCCCGGTGGCCACCAGCAGGCAGTTGGTCAGGGCCAGCGTGCAGGCCTGATAGCTGAGGTTGCCCACGCCCTCGAAGGTGGCGTGCTCGACCCGGAAATCGGCGCCATTGAGGCCGTAAAACCCGCAAGCCACGCCACTGAAGAGCGCGTTGCGCAGGCAGGTGGTGGTGTTATTGCAGTTCAGCGGGAACTGCGTGCTGGTGAATTGCACGTGCTGGAGCGTGAGCGAGTTGCCATAGGCCCGCACCCCCTCGTTGGCGTAGCGGATGCGCAGGTTTTGCAGGTTATAAACCGGGCCATAGACGTTGAACTCCAAATAGGCCAGCCCGTAGTAGCCGCTCAAGGGGTTGGCCGAAACCGCCTCCCCCACCTGGTGGTCGTCCCGGGCCGTCAGGATCGCGGGCCGGTACGGCGTGGTCTCGCAGTGGAGCGGACCGGCCACCACCAGCCGCCCGGAGTAGGGATCATAGGGCGGGAATTTGATCACCGTGCCCCCCTCCAGCACGGTCACGCCGGTCAGGATCACGTCGTCGATCACGCGGTAGGTGGTGTCGGACTGGAACACATAATTGGCCAGGCTGCCCCGCAGGTCGTAATCCAGGACAAAACTTTGCGGGGGCAGCGGGAAAGCCAGCGGCGCAATCCGCGCGGGCTGGACCGGAACCTGGGCCAGCCCCTCCCAGGCGGGCTTTTCCGCCGGGGCCAGCCGGCTGGGCAGACGGCCCGAAACCGGCCGCACTCCCGCCCCTTTGACCGCTTTGGGCAAAGCGCGCAGATAAGGCTCCACCTGGCGGTGCGGCACGCTCTCGATCAGGAACCGCTGGCCCCCCGGCTGGAACCAGCGGCGCTGGACCGGCAGGGGGCTGGGCGGGCCCGCCTGGGCCGCCAGCCCAAAGGCCTTGCCCGGCGCAAAGCCCAGGGCGCCGGTCTCGATCTCCGGGTCTTCCGTTTCGCGCACCCCGGTGGGGCCCTCCAGGTGGCGCCGCACGCGGGCGCGGGCCCCGTAAAACTCCGTCCACACCTCCAGCGTGGTCTCCGGGCCCAGGCCGAAAGCATCCGGGGCGGGCGGGTTTTCATGCAGGAGGACCTCCGCCTCCAAGCCACTGCGCCGGAGGGTGTAGCGGATGCTGGCGGCCAGGGTGTCAAAGGCCATGGGGTAGAGCACCTGGTCCGGGGCGGCCAGCTGGCCGGTGGTGGCCTGCGCCTCGGCCAGAATGACCGCCTGGCCGGTGGCTGGATCGGTGTAAGCCAGCCAGCGGGGCGTGTTCCGCAGCCGCACGCCGCCGGTCAGAATATCCACCGTGCCCTGGCCCTCCAGGCGCCTGGCCAGGATCACCTGGTGCTGGGTCTGGCGGGCCACAAAGCCCTGGGCGAATTCCTCGAACTGGGCCACCGCGTCACACCATTGCCCAGCCCGCAGGGCCTGCAGCCCGGTGGCCAGCTCCACAAACCGGCCCCGGTGGGTTTCCCACCCCCCCTGTTCATTGAGCGTGGTGGTTTCGGTGGCCACCACCCGGTGGTGCGGCCCCCGCTCGATGATTTGGGTGGTGAAACGGGCCGCGGCCCCCACCGGGACGCCGGAGGCACCCAGCCCTAACAGGGCTGCAAGCACCACGGCGGCCTTGGCCGGGGGCCAGGCCGCCATGGCCGGGCTGAAAAGCGGCGCGCTCCCGCGACTCAATCGCGCCGGAAACCAGGATTTTGCT
>CAIMWS010000362.1 GCA_903845125.1 uncultured Verrucomicrobiota bacterium | reverse complement strand
GCGGCAGCAGGTCAGCCGCGGCTGTGGGATCACCTTGTTCCACGCGCTGGAGAATGAGCGTGATGTCGTTCATGGGCGAAGCACTGGCCCTGGGAACCAATATTTGAGCAGCAAGGAAAGGCAGCGGCCGCAGGCCCGTTTGCCTGGGCCGGCAGCCGGGTGGCCCGGGTCGCCGTCAGAACCTGCGGCACCATTGCTTACCTCCCAAATGAAGAAACACGGCTGGGTCCTTACCATTGGGGTGGGAGGAAATGGTCCACATCCCTGGCCGTGATGATGTGTTTTTGGAGATAATAGACCGGGCGGTCGAGGGTTTCGCCCCGGAACCAGCGGGCGGCAATTTCCACCGGCAGGGCGCCGTCCGCCTCGGCCGATTGGTAGGTGATGGCCCGCAGTTTGCCGCTCTTGACGAGTTCCAGGCCGGTGCGGCTGGCTCCAGCGGAAACGCAGACCACGTCCTCCCGGCCCGCCTCTTTCAAGGCTTCCACCACGCCCACCGTGACTTTGGAGTCGTCCGGGCTGATGATACCCTTGAGATCGCGGCCGTATTTTTTCAGCCAGGCGGCGACCTGGGTCTTGGTTTCCGCCGTTTTGAGGCCGGTGGACTGCAGATCGAGGCATTTCATTTTGGGGGCGGCGGTTTTCAGCTCCGAAACGGCGCCCCAGGTGCGCGCGAGGTAGCCGCTGGTGCCGGCCAGGTGGCGGATGACACAGTAGCCACCCTCCTTGTTCATCAGCCGGGCCAGCTCGCGGCCGAGCATCTGGGATTGGCCCCAATCGTCCGGGCCAGTCCAGGCCAGGACATACTTCATGCCTTCATCCACCGGCGCCAGGTTGCTGGCGATGACGGGGATTTTTTCGTCATGGAGCCGCTTGAGCGATGGCGCCACGCCCGAGGCATCCACCGGGATCAGGATCACCAGGTCCGGCCGCATGTGGATGGCCTCCTCGACTTGGCCAGCCTGGGTTTTGCTGTCGTTTCCGGCTTCCATGATCACCAGGTCGAATCCGTAGGCCACCGCCAGCCGTTTCATGCCATTGCCGTAAGCGGTCCAATAAGGCTGATCCATGTATTGCAGGCTCACGATTTTGCGGCCGCGCGGGCCGGTGCCCGGGCTGGGCGGCTGGGGCAGTTGGTGGACATTCCAGCCCGCGAAAACCTGGTCATACCAGTGCAAGAGATTGTCCTCCGGCAGTTTGGAAGGATCGGGGGGGCGCGGCGGGGCTTTGAGCGGGGTGGTATCGACCCAGATCAGCGGCTGGCCATCGCAGGCCTTTAATTGCCGGGCATCCGGCGCGGTTTCCAACCTGGTGGTGGCGGGGATCGGCGCCGCCGGGGCAGGGGAGGAGGGGGCCGGCGCGGGGCCGGGCCGGGTGGCCATGGCGAAAATGGCCACGATGGCCACACAAGCCACGGAGGCCACGCACACCATCGCGAATGTTCGATCAGTTGTCTGCATGGGCATGTTTTTCTCATTTCCCAGCCCGGTTGTCGCGTTTTATTGAGGGAGGCTGGGCCAGCGCTTTTCGGATCCTCACCATTCCCGTCCGGACTCCCGGCGCCGGTCAGATCTCCTGGCGGTTGGGCGCGGGGCGGCTACTCCTGCGCATAAACCTCAAATTCGCAAATGGTTGGCACCTCGGCGGCCTGGAGGATATTCAGCCGGAACCTTTGGGCGGTGACTGGCGCAAAAGAAATCTTTTTGGCTGGTCCAATGGTGGTGCCGGCGGCGATCGTCCGCCATTCGCCATCCTGCTGCACTTGCAGTTGGAATTCCCGGATGCGATTCCAGTTGCCCTCGTCAATCAGGGCCCGGCCCACGCGCGCGGGAGTTCCCAGGTCCACTTCCAGGGTGCCCGAACGGGAGTTTTCAGCGGCTCCCCAGCGGGTTCCAGGATCGCCATCAAAAGCGGCGGCGGCCTCGAAGCCGCGCTGAGCCTTCCAGGTGCTGGAGGCGCGGGCCGTTTTGCCGCGCGAAATGGGGGGCGGCGGCAGTTTGATTTCGCCCCGGATGTATTGGCCGGTTTTGCGCAGGGTTTGGACGTCGATATCCCGCAGCCGGCCGGCGTAGTTCGGGCCGGCATCGAGCGCGAAGACGTTCCCGTACTTCACCGCACCGAGGTAATCGGCATAGAGTTTTTCCGCCGGCAGACAAAGCGGGTCGTGTTTGGGGAGTGAGTAGAACCACATCGCGCCGCCTTGGTGGGCGGGAAGGATCGGGTAGGTGAATTCGGCCAGCTGATACCCGGCGTAGCCTTTCATATGGCCGGAATTAAAGCCGGCGCCGCTTTCGTCGCTCAAGGGGGAGGGGTGTCCCATCTCGCCGAGCCGGATGTCGCCCGCGGGCGGGCCATGGTTGAAGCCGATGAAACATCCTGGCTGCAGGGCTTTGCAAAAGGCGGTGGTCTCCTCATGGCTCACTCCGCCGTCGCCAATCGCATGATCGAACCAGATGTATTCGATCGGGCCGTAACCGGTCAGGAGTTCGCGGAGTTGGGCCTTTTTGAGCTCCGGATTATAGCCGCCGTTGGCCTGGTAGCGCTGGCCGTCCGGCCGGTTGGGCCAGGCCCATTCGCCCTCGGAGAAATAGAGCGCCAGTTTGATACCATATTTGTCGCAGGCTGCGCGCAATTCCCGCAGCACATCCCGGCCGAGCGCGGTTTGGGTCACCTTGCGGCTGGTGGTTTTCGTATCCCAGAGGCAAAAGCCGTCATGGTGTTTGGTGAGGAAAAGGATGTAACCCATCTCCGCCTCCCTGGCCGTTTTCACCCATTGCTCCGTGTCGCATCCGGTGGGATTGAACAAGGCAATATTGGTGACGCCGGGCGTCCATTCCTGGCCGGAGAACGTGCTGAAGGACCAGCAGATGAACATGCCCCAGCGGAGATTCTTGAGTTCCTGGGTCCGCCGGGCCAGGTCAGGTTTTTCGCCGGCACCCGGCGCCAGGCTGGCGCTCAGCATCAAGACCGCCAGGGTTGCCAGCAGCGGCCGCAGAAGCCGGGCCAGTCGGTTCATGGATCCTCGATGAGCCGGGATCGTGTGGTGGGTGGTGGGTGGGTTGGTTTGCATATTATTTTTCGGAGGCCAAAGCCCGGTTGAAAAGACGGGGCCAGGCAAAGCCGTAGGCCATGATGCAGGCAAAGCACACCATGGGCATCAGGAAGCCGACCCGCATGGAGTAATGATCCGCCAGCCAGCCCATCAAAACCGGCATTACCGAGCCGCCCACGATGGCGGTGACCATCCAGGAGGAGGCCAGCTTGGTCCGTTCCCCCAGGCCGCGGATGGCCAGGGCGAAGTGGGTGGGATACATGATCGACATGAAGAAAAAACTGAGGATCAGCGCGCCGACCGAGATCCAGCCCAGGCCCAGAAAGACGAGGAACATGAGCGCCACGTTGCAGAGGGCGTAAATGCCCAAAACGAGGTGGGCGGGGGCGAAGCGCAGGAGGGCGCTGCCGGAGAACCGGCCAATGGTAAACAGGACAAAAGCCAGGGAAAGCATGGCCCCGGCGCAATAATCGGTAATGTGCCAGACGCCCTCGTGGAGGAATTTCATGCCGGGCGAAAGCATTCCCGCCAGCCAGGAGGGCAGGGCCGGGGTGCATTGAGGATCTTTCAGGAAGTTGATGAAGTAACCGAAGATGCCGATCTGCGCCGCGCAATAGAGGAATTGCGAGGCGATGGCCAGTATGAAGTGCCATTCCTGGGAGAGGGGACGTTCCTGCGCCGGGCCCTGGGGGGTGGCTTCGGATTCCTGCGCGGCTTGGAGGTCAGGGACCGGCGCCGTCGCAAAGGCCGCGATCAGGACGGTGACGATGCCGGCCACAATCAGGTAAGGCACAAACAGCCGGGCATTGCTGGTATTGACCTGGGCCGTTTTGGAGAGGATGAACGAGCCGCCCAGCAGCGGGCCAAAAATCCAGCCAACCGCGTTGCAGCCTTGCGCCAGGTTGATGCGCGCGACGCCGGCCGCGGGGGATCCCAGGACCGTGGCGTAGGGGTTGGCGATGGTTTCGATGAAAGTGAATCCGCAGGCGATCAAGCCGAGCGCCAGGAGGAAGGTGGCAAAAACCACGGCCTGGCTGGCCACAATTTTCGTCACCGGCACAAAGCAGATGCAGCCGATCGTGATCACGGAAAGGCCGAAGAGGATGCCGCCCCGGTAACCGAAACGGCGGGCGAAAAGCCCGGCCGGCAGCGCCAGGAGGAAATAACCCGCATACCAAAAGCCCTGCACCAGGCCGGATTGGGCCTTGGTGACCTGCAGGGAGTTTTGGAAGTGCTTGTTGAGCACGTCAATCATGCCATTGCACAGCCCCGAGAGGCAGAACAGGCAGCAGACTAGCACAAAGGTCAGAACGTGGCTGCGGCCGTCCGGGGTGCGGAACATGCCGTCCGGGCGCGGGGTTGGCCCGGTGGGGCCCGGGGCCGGGGCGGCGGGGGGTGCGCTCATATCAGGAGGCGTATTCAAGGGCCGTTTCCAGGGCGATCCGCGACCATTCCCAGAGCCGCTCCGGGTGGCCCCGCACGGTGGAGATGTCTTTCATGATCAGCTCGACATGACTTCCCGCCCGGCGGGCTGGCTCGAGGAAGGCCACCAGGTCCGCGCGGGCCCGTTCCGGGCTCCAGCCATCCCCGGCAAAGATGGCCGGGCTCGGTTTGCGGCTCAGCACATAATCCCGCCCGACCTGCTCCAACAGCCGCTCGGTTTTGCACCACGGGCTGGCCGAGATTTTGCGGAGGTTGGGAATCCGCCGCAGGATGGGGATCTTGGTGTCGAGCGGTTCGCAGCAGCCGTAATAAACCAGCTTCCAGCGGGCGAGCCAGCGCAGGTCGTGTTTCACGGCAAACTCCCAGTGCATGGCGGGGGACACCTCGCTGAAAATCTGGGCGTTCGAGCAGCCCCACATGTTGTGCGGCCGGACCCAGGCCGGGTCAAACGGTTCCCCGGGCAAGGCCCGGGTATGGCCATAACCGCCGGAACCAATGCGGGTGTTGTCGCAATCCAGCGCCAGCAGGTTCAGTCGTTCGAATTGGTCCAGTTCCACCATCCAGGCGTCCACCATCCGCTCCACCCCGGCGTGCACCAGGTCGGGCCGCTCCACCAGGTCCAGCATCGCTTCCTCGATGCCCCACCAGCGGATCAGGTAATCCCACGGAGTGAACCAGATATGCGTCTGGCCCACTTTTTTCACCGGCAGGATGTCGCGGTAGACCTCGCCCATGGCCTGGAAATAGAACTCGGTGGCCGCTTCGTTGTGGGTGACCACCGGCATCTTGATCTTCTCCAAATCGGGGAAATCCCGGATTTGGATCTTGAAGTGGCGCGAGACGATGTCGCTGGCGGCATCGGTTTTGACAATGTCCACATCCTCCATGATGCCGAAATCAGTGCTGTGGATGGCCAGCGGGCAGGCCAGGTAATCATTGACGATCATGTCCCCCGGCAGGTGGCGCCACTGGTAGAGCGTGCGCCGGAGCTCCCGTTCCTGGTCCCGGGCCCAAGGGTGTTGGGTGGTTAGCGTCAGCTCGTCGTTGACGTTCATCTCATGCCAGCAGATCTCGTTGATCCAGACCATGGGCCGCTCCGGCTCCAGGTCATTGAGTTTTTGCCAGAGCCGGGCTTTTTCCCGGTGCACCGGCAGCGCCGCAATGTCTGCCACTTCGGCGGCCAGGCGGCGCAACGTCTGCTTGTCCCCTTCGGTCAGCCGGATTTCCTGGGCCAGCGGCGGGGGGCTATAATGACTGGGATCGTGTAACATAAGCTTTCAATCCTTCTGGACTGGGGGTTGCTGGTTGGATTTCCAGGACTTTTCAGCAGCGTGCCGGATCGTTTACTTTAGCCGGAGGATCGCTTCCACCGGGAAATGGTCGGACGGAAAGCGGCCCAACTCCTGGGTGTAGTCAATCTGGGCATTGATGGGGGTGAAATCCCCGCTGTGGAAAATCCAATCGATCCGGCTGCCTTCCCGGCGGCCTGTGAAATCGTGGAAGGAGCCTTCGGTGGGCGATTTCCGGGGATGGATGACCCGGTAGGCATCGATCCACGGTGAATCACCTTTGGCATTGGCCAGGATGGCATACGGCTCGCCGGTCTCCTGGTCGTTGAAATCGCCGCTCAGAATCAGCGGCAAATTCGCCGCGGCGGCCTTTTCACGAATCAAGCGCGCGGATTCCACCCTGGCTTTGGGGCCCCGGTGGTCAAAGTGGGTGTTGCCGTAAACCAGCGGCTGATCGTTCGAACGGTCGGTCAGCACCGCCCAGGAAACCAGGCGGGGCAGCGAGGAATCCCAGCTTTTGCTGCCGGGCACATCGGGGGTTTCACTCAGCCAGAAATGCCCGGCCGTGCGCAGGGTGAACCGGCTGCCCTTGAAAAAAATCGGGGCGAATTCGCCTTTGCGATCGCCATCGTCACGGCCCACCCCATGGAATTCGTATCCGGGCAGGTTGGTGCGCAGGAAATCGCCTTGGAAGGCGAGCACCTCCTGCAGGCCCAGCAGGTCGGGATCAAAATTGCGGATGGTGTCCAGCACCAGGTTTTGCCGCAGCGCCCAACGGTTGGTGCCATCATTGGCGGTGCCATACCGCAGGTTGAAGCTCATGATTTTTATGGGCTGATGGCGCGGCTCATCGGCGGCCTGGCAAGGCCGCAACGCCGTCCCCGAAAGGCAGACCACCGCCAGCCAGCGGATCAGGATGCGAGGCAGATATATCATGGTCTGGTTACTTACCTGCAAAACCGTCTGATGGCAAGTCCGGCCATTGCCCGGGCTGCCGTTTTCGGCGCTCTGACCGGATGCCGTCGAACAGGCAGCTCGAGGAAGAGTTGCGAGCCAGTCAGCAGAAAATCGCCCTGATTCGGTGGCCGGGAGGGCCAGGGTGTAGGGGCTTTTCCCCTATTCCCTTGGTTGGGGTGGTCTTTTCCGGTAATTGGTTTTTCGGATGCGGCGAGCGCTCCTGAAGCAACAACCAGATATTGTGCAATACTGTCCGACGGTCTAGTTTCCACTGCGAATTCCACACTCGCTTTACCGCAATTCCTTGCGACAATAGGTATTGATCCCGTAACCGGTCCTGTGCCTGCTGCCCGGGAAAGCCGTGACCAATCCCATCCACCTCAATGTTCAGGCGAGCTTCAGGGCAGAAAAAATCCAGATAATAGCCGCCACACGGAAACTGGCGGCGAAACTTGTATTCCGCGAAACGACGGTTTCGCAATGCCCGCCATAAAGAACGCTCCACCCAGGTGGATTTCTTCCGCAATGCCCGGGCACGTTGAACGGTGTTCATGGGAGAGAAAATTATGAAAGAAACGTAGTGCAGGCAAGGATTTGTTGCTTCCCTCACCCTATCCCTCTCCCCGCCAGCAGGGCGAGGGGATCCGCGCCTGGCACTGCGGTTGGGGAGTGCCTGGCTTCCGCGATGAGCCTGCATCCCAAGGCGTATTCCCTCTCCTTTGGAGGAGAGGGCCAGGGTGAGGAGGAACGCCCCAGGCAGTAAGACGCCCCCCTCACCCTATCCCTCTCCCCGCCAGCGGGG
>CAIMWS010000361.1 GCA_903845125.1 uncultured Verrucomicrobiota bacterium | reverse complement strand
CCCTAAAAAAAATGCAAACCTAACTTCGGAGTTCGGGTTGAAATCAGGCTTTCTTGACCTGGCTCATGCGCTTCAGCGTATCGTTTACCTGTTCGCGGCTCAGCATGCCCACGGTGATGGCGTCCACTAATTCGTTTTGGAACACGTAATTGAGGGAGGCATCTTTCTCTTCCGGTTTTACCAGCTTGCCGGCCCCGAAGATCTTCATGCCAATGACGACCTTGCCGTTGGCGCGGGCCTGCTTCAGCACTGCGGAGACATCTTCCACCGAACCGTCCATGGCGTATTCCCCGCCGCCCTTGTTGTTGATGCGGGCGAAGACGACATCCACCCAGGAATGCGTGGCGGCCAGTTTCAAGGCACCCAAGTGGTGGCAACTGACACCCACGGCGCGGACCACGCCTTTTTGTTTCAATTCGGACAACTCGTCGCGAACACGCTCATGGTTGGTGACCCATTTGTCATCCATCATGCAATGGATCAGGCAGATATCGATCATGTCCACGCCCAATTCCTTGCGGAAGCGGTTCACTTCTTCGGTCGCTCCCCCCGAGGCGTCGCACCAGTCCTCCTTGCGCGGCCAGATCTTGGTGAGCAGCGTATATTTATCGCGGGGGATCTCCTTCAACGACTCCTTCATGAAAGGATGCGAACCGTATAAATCAGCCATGTCCATGAAGCTGATTCCCTGATCGACACTGTGGTGGACCAAGTCCAGGAAAAAGTCCTTGCCCTTGCGGGTATGCTCGGAAGATCGCCGATAGCCGTTGAAGCCGGTTCCTTGGGCGAGGCGCGAAGCCTTGATCCCGGTTTTGCCGAGCGTGACGATCTCATTGCCGCAAAAAGCCTGGGTTTTTTCCGCCGCCCGGGCGAAGGGGGTAGCGGCCATGAGCATGCCCGCACCCGCCACCGCAGATTTTAAAAACTCGCGCCGATTTAAATCTTTAAACATAGAACTTCTTTCCTGATTTTATAATGTTGTGCCTGTCACTTTGCATTGAGTTTAAACCGGCCCGCGGCTTCCAGCAACCGATTTTTAATCGCCGCACAAATCTGCGGCCTATGCTTGTGGACTTGGCCGCAATAGCTTATATGTTCACATTCTGAATGTGATTGACTATGGCGACTAAGAAACCTGCGACTCTCGGAACCGCCGCCAAGCTGGGCTATGCCATGCCGGCGGAATGGGAACCCCATGAAGCCACCTGGCTCGGCTGGCCGCACCATGCGACGGATTGGCCCGGCAAAATCAGCACCATCCGCTGGGTTTACGGCGAAATGGCCCGCAAAATCGGGGCGGGTGAAAAAATCCGCCTGTGCATCGATTCGCCCTCTGAAGAGAAAACCGCCCGCAGCATCCTGGCGCGCGCCGGGGTGGATTTGAGCGGTATTGAATTCCTCCCCTTTCCCACCAATCGCGGCTGGATGCGCGACAGCGGGCCGATCTTCGTCCGGCATCCGCGGAAACGGGAAACTGCCATTGTGCATTTCCATTTCAACGCCTGGGCGCGTTACGACGATTGGCAAAAGGACCGCGTGATCCCGGAGCGGGCCGCCAGGTTGCTGGGCAAACAGCTTTTCAATGCCTGCCACGAACACGGCGATTTTGTGCTGGAAGGTGGCGGGATCGATGTCAACGGCCGGGGCACTTTGCTCACCACGGAAGAGTGCCTGCTCGACCAGGAAACCCAGGTCCGCAATCCCGGCCTCTCCCAAGCCGGTGTCGAGGCGGTGCTGAAGCAAAATCTGGGCGTCACCAACATTTTGTGGCTCGGGGGCGGGGTGGTTGGCGATGACACCCACGGCCATGTGGACGATATCTGCCGGTTTGTGAACCCATCCACCGTGGTGCTTTGCCAGGAAAAAAATCCCAAGGACATCAACTATCGACCACTGGCGGAAAACCGCGAGCGCTTGGAGGGCATGCGCCTGGAGGATGGCTCCAAAATCCAGGTGGCCTCTTTGCCCATGCCTGCCCCGGTGGCGTTTGACGGACTGCGGCTGCCCGCCAGCTATGCCAATTTCTATATTTCCAATGCGGCGGTGATTGTGCCCACCTTCAACGATCCCAATGACCGGGTCGCACTCGGTATCCTTGCCGATTTCTTCAAGGATCGGCAGGTGGTGGGCATCCACGCGGTGGATCTGGTGCTGGGCTTCGGCACCCTGCATTGCCTTACCCAGCAGCAACCGGCCTAATCCAGGCTTTTTGGGGCGATGGTATGGCTTTTGACCGTTGCCTAAAAACGGTCAAAAGCCGGGCTTTTTCGCGGTGTCGGATCGCCTTACATTTTCTGTTCGGTTGTATCCTGTTGCTTGACAACAGGTTAGGTGAAATATTTCCAGGTTCTGTTGAAGTGTAAGCTGGATTTACACCGTGGATCGAATAGGATTAACCTATTCAAAATCAGTAACTTACATTCAGTTCGCTGCATTGATGGCGGTTTTTTGTCGAAAACCCTTACAGTTTTTGCTGCGGACCCAGCCTCTCATCGCAAATTTATTAAATAGTGCTAACCATTGGTAATGAATGGCTTGAGGTTGTTTGCT
>CAIMWS010000360.1 GCA_903845125.1 uncultured Verrucomicrobiota bacterium | reverse complement strand
CTTGCGAATAACGGTCGGGAGGAAGGACTGCAAAATGCCGGAACTGGAATACCCAAACAACTGGTATTCAATAACTTATAACCGGACAGTAGTGACCCTGCATAATTAAATCAGCTGCACGCCTTTGGTCTGGCGCACCATCACCGTGCCGGCAATCCGGTCATGCCAGGCTTGCTTTTCCCGGCTCCAGCTGGCCCAGAAAAACCCGAGGAACAACGGCACGAAGGATAGAATTGCCCCCAGCGCTCGAACCACTGCCACGTTGATATCCATAGGCTGGCCGGAAATCCGCACCAATTTGATTCCCGCAATGGCACCGCCAAAGGTGGTGCCACGGAACACCCAAAAACCGATATGATAGGCGACAAAGCAGGGGAAAAAAGCGCCCGTCCAATGAAAGGGAATCAAAATGACGCTCAATAAGATCAAATCCAGAAACGAGGCCCAGAGGCGAGGCCAAAACCCTACCCGCTCGAGGACCCCAATGTCCAGCGATTGGCCGGTTGGGCCAATACCTGAGGCGGAAGAGTCCAAACCCAAATCACTGGAGGTGGGAGATTTGTAGGCGGGCGGGAATAAAACGCCGGCGGAAACCTGGGGGCCATTCCTTTTAAGGCCGCTGAACATGGCCAAAAGCGCCGCCCCCATTCCCCAGGGAGTAATCAAGCCCCAGACCAGGAAACCTAAAATTGGGACCGTAAACAACAAGGTAATGGGAACCATGGCGGTCAGGAGTGCAAGCAGGGGGTTTTCAAAAATTTTCAGCCCGAATTGCAGGCCGAATTCGCGGCTGAAATGTTGATAAACCGCCACTCGCCCGAACCAGAAAAACGCCATGAACCCACAAGCCAGGAAAGGCAGCAAGGGTATTCCCACAACCGATATGGTGAGTAACAAGACCAGGGGCCCAAGCAATACAAACAATCCAAGACCGCAGAAAAGTGCCGCAATCGGCTGTTCCTCCAAAACCGCCACACAAGTCCGGACTGGCTTGGGAAATACCAGTGCCAGCGCAAAATACAGCGCGAAAAACAGGCCAGCGACGATCCATCCCCAGGTTAAGTTGGGTGGCAGCGGCCGGGCCATGAAGAGGCCATCGGACACCCAATCCCGCAGCCAGATAAAATCAAGATTTTTGATGCCGGGAGGAAACTGCAGGCGGTCGCCATGGACGCGGGATTGTGGATCAAATTCGGTGGAATTCAGGACCGAAATCACGGACTGCCCAACCATCGCCTGGCGGCCAAAACGGGTGGAACTGAGAACTGAAACCACTTTTCCCCCCACGGATCCGTTGATCTCGGCCGATCCCATGATGACCACCACATCCCCCTCCACCCGCCCTTGAATTTTGACGTGGCCGTTGATGACCACGCAACTACGAGCCACTTCATTTGAAGCAATCACGATGTCGCCACCCATTTGCACCACCTCTTCCAGGTGGATGGTTTGTGGCCGACTGGTGGATTTTTCCAACTCCACCAACTGGCTGAATACGCGGTTGCCACTCCAGGCATAGAGCAGGCAGCCGCCGAGGAAGACGAAAATCAAAAAGGATCGTTTCATATGGGGTTGAATCAAAGGGTTGCTTTGCGCCAGGCAAAACGCAGAAAGGCGGTGCCAAGCCCAGCCAAGGCCAGATACATGGCCAGGCAAACCACACCCGCCCCCACCAACCAGGCGTTGAGAAATTGACGGACGAGTATCTCACCAACGTTGAAGATGGCAGACCCAACCTGCCAAAAGCTGGCTGCCTTGCGCCACCATTCCAAATGGTCCAGGGCCGCCGAAGCGTCCCAATGGGCTGAAAGAGTCCAAAAGGCACCGGTGAACATCGCCATGAGCAGGGGTGCGAGCAAAGAAAACGCCCATTTCCAACCCACTGGCCATTGGGCAAAGGAGTGCCGCCACCAAACCATCGATTCACGCGACCGAATAGCGGCTAGAACCTTTGGCGCCAAATGCTTAGGGGCTCGATAACCTGGTGCCTGACGCAATATCCGTGATAATCGGGCTTCGGTTTGCAGGTCGTTGGGCGGTTCGTTTTGATGGTTCATAAGCCTTTTCAAAGGGAGGGAAATTCCCTAACGAATTCGGGATGGTTTTTCAAAATCTGGTATAACGCCGCCCGACCGCGATGGATATCAGTTTTTAGCTTGCTCAAGGTTACCCCCAGATGGGCCGCTATCTCTTCATAGGGCATCTCCTCAAAATGATATAATACGAGCGGAATTCGCTGAGCTTCCGGCAATTTCTGAAGCACTTCCTCCAAAAAATCCCAACGGTCTGAAGTTTCTGATCCTGGCACCAACCCCACGGCATCAGGCAAGCTCGATTCATAATCCGGCAAGGTATCATCCTGAGTCATTTCTGAAAAAAGGCGCCACCGGGACCGGTGCCGGGTCAAGTGATTGAGCGACAGGTTGCGGGCCACCGTTTTTAACCACCCGCCCGCCGAGACGCTGTCTCGCAACTCGGCAAACCGCTCGTAGGCTTTAAGAAAAACTTCCTGAGTAATATCCTCAGCCTCGGCTTCCCGGGCCAGCAAGCGCATGGCCGTGGTAAATACCATGTCCTGGTATTGGTGCATAAAAATTTCAAATGGATGAGTGTCTTCCATCGTTGCCGAACGGACCGGAGATTTTTCCGTTTCCGGCCCGAGACCAACCGCTTGGTTGGACGTCATGCCTTGCAGTAGGAAGGCCATGGATCTTCCTGCCATTGTTTGCCAGGCAGTTATCATTCGCCCTGGACTTGGCTGTGAGCAACAAAAAACCAACAGAAAAATCCGTCGGCATCAATAGTCACCGACGATTTTTCCAAAGGCCAGGCCTTTTGGCGGAACGATTCCCACCTGCCCTCGCGCCTGGTGGCGTTCAGCCCGTGAAAATTGCTGTAAACACTCATCAGAACCAAAACACGAAACAGGCCTGAAAAGTTGCATGCGAAATAATTTGCCACGGGAAATGGACCGCTTAAGAATTCCAGACAGCTTAAATGATCAATTTTGAAGCCTTTTTGATGCACCTTACCTTGGGACTATTTTCCAGGAACTTTTTCCTGTGGATGCTGCTGGCCACCTTGCTGGTGCCCCCTCATGAGCTCTCAGCGGCAGCGAATAAGCCCGCGCAAACGGGAAAAAGGGCGTTCCTGAGGCTGCCATTAAAGGACTACCGCGATAAGATGATCGCCGGCTGGCTTGGTCAAATGGCCGGATTGGGGTGGGCTGGCGCCAGCGAATACCGTTTCAGCGATCGCATTCCGGCGGAAAGCGAAATGCCATCCTGGCGGTTCCGGAAATTTTCCGAAATCTCCCGCCTGCCGGATTTGAGCGTGGAAATGGCTTTTCTGCAAATCCTGGAAAAGCATGGCATGGCTGTCACCGAGCGTCAGGCGGCCATCGATTTTGCCAATAGCGACTTCCCGCTGGCAGGCGCGCTCGAGAGCGGCCGCAACAACCTGCGCCAGGGAATCGCCCCTCCCGATGCCGGCCATCCCCAATTCAATCGGTTTGCGGCGGATACGGATTACCAAACAGTGGCTGATTTTACTGGTTTAATCGCTCCCGGCATGCCCGCCACCCCCATTGCTTTCGGCGAAAAAATCGGCCGCATTTTTGCATATGGGGATGGCCTCTATGCCGGACAATTCATTGGCGCGCTATACTCCCTGGCCTTCTTTGAGAACGAATTGGCCACCTTGGTAGAAAAGGCTTTGCCGACCATCCCGCCCGCCAGCCAGTACGCGGAAATGGTTCGGGATACTTTGGCCTGGTTTAAAGAGCATCCGGAGCACTGGGAGAAAACCTGGCACCTGGTGCAACGCAAATACCGCCAAAACCCAGAATACCAGCATGGATCGGTGGGCGGCAAAGACAGCAAAATCAACGGCGCCTATATCTTAATTGGTCTATTATACGGAAACCGGAATCCGGAATTGACCCTCAGAATCACCTGTCGCTGCGGGCAGGATGCGGATAGCAACACGGCCACCGCCGCGGGCATTTTATTCACCACCCTGGGATTACACTCTTTGCCAACCCGGCTCGTGAAGGAAATCAATTCCGATCACTTGCCCAATTCAGGGGCTGGTGATTTTTCAGAACTAGTCAGGATCAGTGAAAAATTAGCCCGCCAAGGCATTGCCAAAGCTGGTGGCTGGCTTGGACGGGAAAAAAATGGCGATGAAGTGCTGGTGATTCCGGTGCAATCAAGCAAACCGAGTCCCCTGGAACTATCCTGGTTTCCCGCCCCCCCTGCCAACAGCCGCTTTACTCCCGGGGAAATGAACCGGTTGCGCACTCCGGTTGGGGATGCAAAAAAATGAACCCCGCGCCTGCGAAAGCTGGCCGAAGGTTCAGTTTGAAACAAACAACCCCAAGGCCAGAACGTCCGCCGCCAGGTCTTTTGCTTTTTCGTTTCGTTGGGCTGCTCGCCATGATTGGATGGTTCGGCGCCATCGACTCTGCATCAGCCCAAAAGCCATTCAACTGGCGAGTCTTTAAAACTGGTGATGGACTCGCCGATTCTTACTGCAATGCCATCTCAATCAGTTCACGGGGATATATTTGGGTGCGCCACAGCGAATCCAGCATGATCAGCTGGCTGGACGGATATGTGGTCAATTTGATTCCTTCACCTGGAGATAACAATTCACGGGTATATCAGAACGCTCAAGGTCAAGTCTGGTCGCTGGGTGCCGATGGACTGCGGCAATTCGGCGAGGGGCATTGGAAATCCTTTTTCCTGGCGGAAATTCAAAGCGAAACCGAAACAAATTTATTGCGCCGTGTGCGCCCAATCTCCCTGGTTCCCGGGTTGCCGGATTGCCTCTATTTTTTATTGCCTGACCGCCTGATGGCATTCCAACCTGAAACCAATGCCGCCAGAGTTATCAAGCTCGCCGAACATTCCCGCCTGAAATCATTTATTGACCTGGGGGAAGCCCCGGATGGCACTTTATGGATCTCTGGCCAGAATGGCTTGGCTCAATTTCGTCCCGGCAATCCGGCCAAGGAAGGCAGCGAATCCTGGCAGGAATTCATCCCGCCTGCGGAGTATCAGTTGGAAAAATTCCAACGCCCCATGATTGCACCCGATAACCAAGTAGTGGCGGTGGCTGAAATTTCCGGCAAAAGCCAATCGATGGTGGTTTGTTTCAGGAATTTCCAATGGACGGTCCACCCCATCCAGCGGGGCAGGATACGCCAAGCCTGGCTGGCTTCAGACCAAACTTTGTGGGCGGCCTCCATCAATTCGCTCTTTTCATTTAATCCGGCCGGGGAGGAAATCCCGGAGCGGGAGGGGCCGCTTTCCGGCCAGTTGTTGGATGTGCTGGTGGAGCCTAAAGGCGCCTTTTGGGTCGCTACTTCCGAAGGTCTGGTCCGGTATTGCCCGAATCTTTGGCGAACCCCTAAATCATTGCCCCCTGCCAATGCTCCCCTGCACGCCATACAAGTGGATTCCTTGCGAACCAACGGCCTATGGGCGGCAGATGCCGGCGGGCTTTGGTATTTTGACCATAATGCCTGGACCAACTTCCCCTACCCGGTCGAATTAGAAATCAGCTTTCAGCCCATGGACGCCATGGTTTGCCTGCCGGACGGCACCTTGGTTTTGAATAGCACCCGTCATCTTTTGCGGTTCGATCCCAAGACAGCGCATTACCAGGTTATGCAAAGCGGCAGCGCTGGCAAAAGGCGATTGCTCGGCCAACTGGCGGATCGCTCCGCGTGCGTTCAGACTTTTAACCTGGATGGAACCTCTTTTCAGCTGCAGAAATTCGATGGCTCCCAATGGGAAACCTTCTGGCAATCCACATCCCCAGACACGGGCCGCGTGGAGTTTTATTTCTGCCAACCCGCAAGCCAAGGCGATCTGTGGCTGGGCGGATCCTCCGGAGCCGCGCTTTTACGTCAAGGCAATTTGAAAATGTTCACCCGTGCGGACGGCGATGTCCCGGAGACCGCTCTCTGCATGATCCAGCTGGGGCCGGATAAAATTTGGTTCGGTGGATCGGGAAAAATCCACGAGTTTAATGGCCAAAGCTGGATGGTCGTTCGCGGGGGATTGGATCGTATCTATAGTTTGACCCAAACCCATGACAGCACACTTTGGGTGGCCTCCAGCGAGGGACTTTTCCGTTTTCGTGATGGTTCCTGGTTTCTCAATTCCATCGACGAAGGATTGCCTGCCAATGCGGTTTACGAAGTGGTGGAGGATGCAACGGGCCAGATCTGGGCGGGCACCGCCCGGGGACTGAGCCTTTTTCATCCCGAGGTGGATGTTGATCCCCCGCTGGCCTGGGTCTCAAGCCTGGGCAATCAAAGAGAATATTACAGTGAGGAGTCCATCACGCTTTACCTTTATGGGCGCGACAAATGGAAACAAACCACCTCCGAAAAACTGCTCTTTTCCCATCGTCTCGACGCCCAGGCCTGGTCGCCCTTCGAACGGGACAATGTAGTCACTTTTCGGGAGTCAACACCGGGGCCGCATCAGTACCAAATTCGCGCGATGGATCGCAATGGTAATATCCTGCGCCAAGCCACGGTTTTTGATTTCACAGTTATTTTCCCCTGGTATTTGGAGCGCCGGCTCATTCTCGTTGTTTTCGGAGGCGCAGTGGTGGCTGTGGTTCTCGCCGGATTGGCGGTGAACCGGCACTTGCGCTTAAGGCGAAGTTACGCTGAAGTCGAAAGCATCGTCAACGAACGCACCCGCCAACTCGAACAAGCCAGCCAAGCTTTGCTCCACGTTCAGAAAATGCGCGCCTTGGGCACCTTGGCCGCGGGTATCGCGCACGATTTCAATAACATCCTTTCCATCGTCAAGGGATCAGCCCAAATCATTGAGTCGAACATTTCCGACCACGACAAAATCCGGGCGAGAATCCAGCGCATACTTACTGTGGTGGATCAGGGTGCTGGAGTTATCAAAGCCATGCTGGGTTTCAGCCGCACCACGCCCTTGGAACCGCTCCATGTTAATTCAGTAGTCCAGGAAACCGTCCACCTGATGGGTGACCGTTTTTTGCATGAAGTGGATGTGCAGTGCCACCTGGAACCCGATGTTCCGCTAGTCCCCGGGGTGCAGGATCTCCTGCAGCAGATGCTGCTAAATCTCATTATGAACGCAGCCGATGCCATGGGCGGCCATGGGCGCATCGATCTCCGAACCGCCCTTTCCACCCGGCTTCCGGAACCCCTTTTTTTGAATCCAAATCCGGCCACCCGTTGGGTGTGCATCACCGTGGAAGACCACGGCTGTGGCATTGCGTCGGAGAATTTAAACCGCATTTTTGAGCCTTTTTTTACCACCAAGGCTTTTTCGAGCCGCCGGGGCACCGGCCTGGGCCTATACATGGTGCATGAATTCGCCAAGCAGCAGGGCTTCGGCATTCAAATCCAATCCACTCCCGGGCAGGGAACCACTTTCACCATCATCCTACCCGCCAAAATTCCGGACCCACCCGTCAAGGGATAAGCGGGACAGGCGCGGAATTTTCCGCTTTAAGTTTGATTTCCCGACCTATTTCGGCCATTCGCTTGTCCATGCGTTCGATATGGCTGTATCTGATTATTGCAATGGCCGTCAGGGCTGCCGGAGAGGCGGAGAATCCGAACCTTTGGTGGCCCCAGTTCCGGGGGCCTTCCGGCAACGGGGTGGCTGATCATTCCGATGCCCCGATCCATTTCGCTCCGGAAACCAACGTCGCCTGGAAAATAAACACCCCACCCGGCCACTCATCACCTTGCATTTGGACTGGCCGGATTTTCCTCACCGGATGTGTGCAAAACCAACTTTT
Source organism: uncultured Verrucomicrobiota bacterium (assembly GCA_903845125.1). GTDB lineage: Bacteria > Verrucomicrobiota > Verrucomicrobiia > Limisphaerales > UBA1319 > CAIMWS01. The sequence continues at coordinate 23,780 of CAIMWS010000360.1, read as the reverse complement.
TGTATTCTGTCTGGATCGCGGCACCGGCCAGGAACTTTGGCGTCAAACAGCGCCAGCCACGCCATTGGAACCAGTGAGTGGCTTGGGGAATCCCGCTGCCTCAACTCCGGCCACGGATGGACACCTCCTGTTTGTATATTTTGGGTCCTTTGGTTTGCTGGCCTATGACCTTGACGGGCGTGAAGCCTGGCGTCTTCCGCTGACCACCCCCATCACGCAACACGGGGCCGGCACCTCTCCGGTGCTCGCTGGAGATTTGCTGTTAATCAATAGGGATCAGGACCTGGATTCACACCTGCTGGCGATCGGCAAACTTTCGGGAAAAATCCTTTGGCGAGCTGAACGCCCGGGATTCCGAAGGGGCTTTTCAACCCCGGCCATCGCCGGCAATTTGGTGATCGTCCCCGGCACCTTGCGCCTGGTCGCATATGATTGGGCAACTGGCAAGGAACAATGGAGCGTGAGCGGTTTTCCCAATGAAATGTGCTCGTCACCGGTCGTGGCCAGAGGTGTGGTTTATGTGGCGGGCTGGAGCACGGGCCCGGGACCAGCTAAATTCCCGGCGTTTCAAAACCTGTTGGATTCATCAGATCAGGATAAAGACGGACGATTGTCCCGGACTGAGGCGCCACCCGGGCCTTCCCAGCAACATTTCATATACATGGATGCCAACAAGGATGGATTCCTGACTCGCGAAGAATATGAGAGCATCGCCCGCATCTTCGCAGCGTCAAAAAACGCCGTCATGGCCATTCGCCTGGGCGGTCATGGAGATGTGAGTTCCAGCCATGTGCTTTGGAAGCAGTCCAAAGGCCTGCCGTATGTCCCCACCCCCTTGTTTTACCAGGACCGGCTTTACCTGGTAAAAAATGGCGGCATGGTCACCTGCTTGAATGCAACGAATGGGGCACCATTTTACCTCGAAGAGCGCCTGGGAGTCACCGGCGATAATTACGCCTCGCCAGTCGCGGCCGCCGGGAAAATTTACATCGCCTCGCAGAATGGCTCGGTAGCCGTGCTGGCCGCCGGTGATAGCTTTAATATCCTGGCCCGCAATTCAATGGGGGAAAAAGTGATGGCCACGCCTGCGATTGTGGAAAATCGATTATACCTCCGAACCGCCAGCCATTTTTACGCTTTCGGAACCGGGTCCAAATGACCTTTGGCGAGGCTTTCGGACAGCCCATGGCCAACGCCAAGCCCCTATTAACGTCGATGATGGCCGATCAACCGGGCGATTAAAAACGCCACTTCCATGGACTGTTCATAATTAAGGCGGGGGTCCACTTGGGATCGATAAGCCCGACTGAGATCCGCCTCCGTGATGCCACTGGCGCCGCCGATGCACTCGGTTACATTTTCACCGGTCAATTCAATATGCATTCCACCCAGGTGAGCTCCGCAGGCTTTGAGAATTTTGAAGGACTGTTCCAGTTCGGACATGATCTTATCAAAGCGCCGGGTTTGAGTCCCCCGCTGGTATTTTCGGTATTCCCATGCATGGGATCGCAGCACCATAGAATATTTAACTTTTGCAGGCGAATCGCCTCGACAATAGGCGGCAGGCAGTTTTCCACTCGTTCGGCCCCAAAGCGGTGAATAAAAGTCAGGTGCCCGGCAATATTATTTGGATTAAGTTTTTGGGCCAGGGCCACCGCGTCATTGGGCGTAACGGAGGGACCAATTTTGACGCCAATCGGATTTGCCAATCCGCGGAAGTATTCAACATGAGCCCCATCGATGGCGCGCGTGCGTTCGCCAATCCAGGGGAAATGAGTGGCGAGGTTATACCACCCCTCGCGGCGGGGCACCTGGCGCGTTTGCGCCTGCTCGTAATGAAGGTGTAGCCCTTCGTGGCTGGTGAAAAAATCGACCCGGTTGATTTCGCCCAAAGAACCGCCCGCCAGGATTTCCATGAACCGCAAGGATTCGCCTATGGATTCAACCGTCTGCATGTATTCCTTGGCCAGGGGGGATTTGGAGACAAAGCCCACATCCCAATATTCCGGGTGGTGCAAATCAGCGAACCCGCCGTCCACCAAAGCCCGGATGAAATTGATGGTTAATCCCGCCCGCTCGTAAGCCCTCAGCAGTAATTCTGGATTGGGTTCCCGCTCCTCGGGCGTGAATCCCAGGCGGTTGATCATGTCCCCACGATAACTTGGCAAAGTCACCTCGCCGCGGGTCTCCAGATTGGCCGAGCGTGGCTTGGCGTACTGGCCCGCAAAGCGCCCAACCCGGATGACCCGTTTCTTGGCTCCTTGCACCAGCACCAGGCTCATTTGCAGCAGGATTTTTAGTTTTCTGGCGATGCTATCCGAGGTGCAATCCTCGAAGCTTTCGGAGCAATCCCCGCCCTGGAGCAAAAACCGGCGCCCATGAACTGCCTCAGCCAGTTGCCGTTTCAGATTCTCGATCTCCCAACTGGACACCAAAGGGGGCAGGTAGGCCAGCTGAACCAGCACTTTTTGAAGGATCTCGGGATTGGCGTAGGCCGGCTGTTGGGCAACTTTTTTCTTTTGCCACGAACCCGGCGTCCAATTCACTGGCAGTGGCATTTCGTTCGTTAAGTTTTTCATGTTCCAAATCTATGGTTAAACCTGCCTCGGGCGTGGCACTTCAATGCCCTTTGGCAGCTGGCGCTGCCGGATTTGCCGCTGAGGTCGTCGCTGCCAGGGCGCTGAAGCCTTTGGCCACCAACTCCGCAGCCTTGGCGTCCCGTCCCTTGCTGGTGGGGCTGCCCAGGACCACGGCAATCACCCGTTGCCCATTGCGTGCCGCAGTGACCGCAATGGAAAAACCGGCCTTGAAATAATAGCCGGTTTTCAAACCGTCGCAGCCATCCACCTGGTCCAGCAGATGGTTATGGTTGCGCATGGCGATGGTTTTGTCACCGGGCCGGAAATCCCGATTCCGAGTGGCGGTGTAACGCAAAGCCTCACTGCGCTTGACCAATTCCCGGCACAACAGGGCAAAATCGCGCGGCGTGGTAACATCCGGCTGCTGCTCCTTGCCGGGCGGCAAGCCGTGCACCGAGTAAAACACGGTGTTATTCATCCCCAATTCCTTGGCCCGCTTGTTCATTATTTCCACGAAACCCTCCGTGGTGCCGCCCACCTTTTCCGCCAGTGCCACCGCCGCATCATTGGCCGATTGAATCATCAAGGCGTATAACAATTCATCAACAGTAAAAACTTCCTTCTCAGCCAGCCACACTTGGGAACCGCCGGTCTTCGAGGCCTTGGCGCTGACTTTCACCTGGTCCTGGAGCGTGAGTTGGCGTTGTTCGATTTTCTCCAGGATGATCAATAAGTCCATCAACTTCAAAACGCTCGCTGGATATCCTTTGGCATCAGCCTGGTCTTGGAACAAAACCCGGCCACTCGCAGCCTCCACCACAATGGCCCCCAGATACGGCTCCCGGGCGAGCGTGGCAGGCGCCGGAGACTTCGTTGAACCTTTGGCAGGATTTTTGGCGGTGGATTTGACAGCCGGACTTTTGGCGTTGTTGGTTTTCGTAGCTCCGTCAGTGATAATCGGAAACGCCAACAAAATACCGGCCAAGCCAGCCGTTATCCAAGCCGGCCACCAACCGTTTTTCATTGAATTATTATCCATTCGGTTTTCCATAAATATGCCCGTGAAGATAATTGCCGTCGCCCAACAATGCAATGGTGAGGCGAGTGGCCACGCCGGAAAAAGAGACGCCTTTGGCAATCAACCGGGAGCAACGCCCAACCAGGCGAGCACCCCGGGCATTTTTTACATTATTCGGACAGGAATTTGCCTGGATTGAGAATGCCTTTCGGATCCAAAGCTTGTTTGATCCTTTGATGAAAAGCGCGGACCTCCGGGGTGGTGGCCAGCTTCCACCAAGGCTTGCGGGACAGCCCAATGCCATGCTCGCCCGTGATGACCCCACCCCATCCCAGAATCTTGGTGAACAATTCATCCAAAACCGCCCGGCACTGCTTATCAATACCTGGAATTTTGGAATCGACCATGACGTTTACATGGATATTGCCATCGCCGGCGTGGCCAAAACAAGCGATCGGGAAATGATGCTTTTTCTGGAGTTGGGCGGTGAACCGGAACAGGTCCTCAAGACGTCCCCGGGGAACGGTGATGTCTTCGTTCAATTTCTGGAGGCCCGTATCCTTCAAAGCATAAGAAAATTCGCGCCGCAATTGCCAGATGTTTTCGCAATCCGCCTGGCCGAAGGCCCGCCGCACGAACCGGGGCTGGCACTCCTGGACAATCCGTTCCACTTCTTTCAGCTCGGAGCGGACGGATCGTTCCTGGCCATCCATCTCCACGATCAAATGGGCCTGGCATCCGGCCAGCAGGGAACTGCCGGTGCGTTTCTGAGCGGCTGCCAGCGTGAAAGAATCGGCCACTTCCAAGGCCGAAGGCAGGAAACCGGCCGCAAATATTTTGCGGATGGCTTGCGCGTCGGATTCCATGGCTCCAAAACCAACCGACAAACAGGCCCGGAACGGCGGCAGCGGGATCAATTTCACAATCGCTTCCGTCACCACGCCCAACATGCCCTCGGAACCGACGAACAACCGGCCGAGATCGAAGCCCGTCTTGTTCTTGTGCGTGCGGCTGCCCAGCTTGAGCAGCGTGCCATCGGCCAGCGCCACCTCCAAGCCCAACACATAATCCCGGGTCACACCGTATTTCAGGCAGCGTGGCCCGCCCGCATTGGTGGCAATATTCCCCCCAATGAAACACTCGTTGCGGCTGGCAGGGTCCGGGGGATAAAACAGACCCTCTTTTTCCACCGTTTCCTGGAGCTTTTGGGTAATTACTCCCGGCTGAACCACCGCCACGAAATCCGCCGCATTGACCTCCTTGATCCGGTTCATACGGGCCAGGGACAACACCAAGCCTCCCTGGACCGGCACGCACCCTCCAGCGTAACCGCAACCGGCTCCGCGAGGTGTCACGGGCAGCCCATGCTCATTGGCGAACTTCAAGATCGCGGCCACCGAGCGGGCGGTGCGTGGCAAGGCCACTGCATCGGGCATGCTGGAAGCCGTCCATTTATCGATGGAATAGGGCTGACAGAAGGCGGAGTCGGTCCGCAACTCACCGGCGGGCAATTGTTTCTTGAGCTTTTCTAATAATTCGGTCCAACGTGAATTCATCTTAGGTGGCATCTTTGGATTTGAGCAGCGCCCGGGCATCCTCCTTTGACTCTTCCGGCACCTGCACATCAATGCCTCCGGTGCTCAAAGAATACCCTTCCATGCTCAAAGCGGATAACTCGCCGACGAGGTTGACCTCGAAACCGGCGGCTTCCAGGCGCGAACGCGTCAACTGCGCCTCAGCGGGATTGAAGGTGGTCATTACGTTAGTCCACGACATGGCTTCAAAGTAAGTCCAAACCGAGTGATTTCAAGGGAATAATCGAGGCTGGCACACTGCCCCCGCCGCGGATCACAGCAACTGGATCAAAGTGTCTGCAATCAGTGATGGATTAGGGGCCACCGCCACGCCAGCCTCTTTGAAAGCTTGGATTTTGGCCGCTGCGGTTCCCACTCCGGCATTGACGATGGCTCCGGCGTGCCCCATCCGCCGCCCGGGCGGCGCAGTAGCTCCAGCGACAAACGCCGCCACCGGCTTGCGAACGTGGCCCTTGATCCAATGCGCCGCCTCTTCCTCGGAGGATCCACCAATCTCGCCGATGATGATGATGCCGTGCGTATCCGGATCGTCATTCATCATCTGGATAATCTCCAAATGCGACATGCCATGCACCGGATCACCGCCAATCCCGGCACAAGTGGATTGCCCCAGACCGCGCTGGGTCAATTGTGAAACCGCCTCGTAGGTCAAAGTGCCGCTGCGGGAAACCACGCCGATATGTCCTTTTTTATGGATCAGGCTGGGGATGATACCGATGCGGCAGCCTTGGCCGCCTTCCCCCGGGGTGGTCAAACCAGGGCAATTCGGCCCCAGCAAGCGGGTGGCTTTGCCTTCCATCGCGCGCTTGACTTTGATCATGTCCTTAACCGGAATGCCCTCGGTGATGCACACCACCAAGTCCACCTCTGCATCCACGGCTTCCAGGATGGCATCCGCCGCCAAAGGCGGAGGCACAAAAATCGCCGATACCTTGGCCCCCGTTTCCCGGACGGCATCGGCCATGGTGTTGAAAACCGGCACTTTTTCATCAAAACGCGTCCCGCCCTTGCCCGGAGTCACACCGGCCACAATTCTAGTTCCGTATTCCAGGCTCAACCGGGTATGCAGAGCGCCGTAATGCCCCGTGATGCCTTGAATGATCACCCGCGTTTCAGGATTTGCCAAAATGGACATATTTGCTTTCTGGAACTTGAATGCGCACAGTGCGCCTAGACCGGGGTTTGAACGAGTTGGACGATGGCCCTAGCCGCTTCATCGAGGCCGGCCGCGCTGGTGAAGTTCAATCCGGATTGCCCGATGATCCGGTTGCCTTCCTCAGCCTTGGAGCCAGCCAACCGCACCACCACCGGCACCTTCACTTGCCGTTCCCGGGCGGCAGCAACAATGCCTTGAGCAATGATGTCACACTGCATGATGCCCCCGAATATGTTCACCAGGATGCCGCGCACGTTGGGATCGCTGAGGATGATCTTGAAAGCGGCGGCCACCTGCCCGGTTTTGGCGCTGCCGCCCACATCCAGGAAATTTGCGGGCCACCCGCCATGATGGTGGATGATGTCCATCGTGGCCATGGCCAGGCCGGCGCCGTTGACCATGCAGGCGATATTGCCATCGAGCTTGATGTAGTTCAGGCCGTGCTGGCCGGCTTCAAATTCCAATGGGGATTCCTCGGCGGTATCCCGCATTTCGGCAATTTCCGGGTGGCGGTAAAGCGCGTTGGAGTCGAAACTCATCTTGGCATCCACCACCAGGCTCATGCGGCCATCCGGCAATTCAACCATGCACAGAGGATTGATCTCCAGCAAGGTGGCATCGTTCTCCCACCAAGTCTGGTAAACTCCCGCCAGCAATTGACTGGCCGAATGGAGCAAAGATCCCGTGAAACCGAGAGCGGAGGCCAGTTTGCGAGCCTGGTAAGGCATCAAACCAACCGCCGGATCGATGATTTCTCTGATGATTTTCTCAGGTGTCTTGCGGGCGATTTCCTCAATTTCCATCCCGCCCTCCGTGCTCACCATCATCATGGGGCGGGAGGTCACCCGATCCAGCAATACGGCGAGGTAATATTCCCTTCGGATGTCGTAAACGCCTTCCACCAGGAGGCGGCTGACCTTCTGGCCTTTGGGGCCGGTTTGGTTGGTCACCAAAATCTGGCCCAGCATGGATTTGGCCACGTTGATGACTTCCTCAGGAGACTGGCAAATCTTCACCCCCCCTTTGACGCCGTTCTTAAAAGTCCCCTTTCCCCGACCTCCAGAATGGATCTGCGCTTTCAAAATCACCTTGTCCAGGCCGTTAGAAAATAGTTTCTGCGCAATCCGCTGAGCCTTGCGGGCTGAGCGGCACACATTCCCCGCCGGAGCAGGAACTCCATTTTTTGCCAATAATTGCTTGGCTTGGTATTCGTGAATATTCACCGAGGAGGGGACTTTAGGAAAGCGATGGTTCCCGAGTCAACCGTTTTATCAATTCAGTGAAACCTGATTCCGACCGCGGCAGCCAAGGGTGGAACCACCAAAGCCACGGCTGGCCGATGTTAAGGGATCTAAATCAACGATGATTCACCAGTAAAAGCGGCTAATGCAGGCCAACCCCAATACCGGTTGTGCCGGTCCATCACCGACCGCCGGGGTTGGCTCCCATTGCCCATGGCACTTTTTCCAACCGGGCGGATTTTTCCGCCAGCTTGAAAAGCTGCCGTGCATTGCCGTGCGTTAAAGGATTCACCGAGGACAAGGCATCCGCCAAAGTCAGCCACCCCTCCTCCACGAGTTCAGATAATGCCAAAGCAATTCCCCGGCGCGCCATTAAGGCATGCCCCAAAACCGGCTCCACCGGGATATAATCCCCACCAAAGGTGAGCACTTTGTTCAGCGGAGCGGTGACAATGAACTTTTTCAGGAAGTCCTTGGCGGCGATGGGATTGATGATCCAGGCCCAGCACATGTCGATATAGGCGTTTGCCCATTGTTTGGCCAGGGCGATCATTTCCTCATAATACGGGTAACAAATATGCATGAAAACGAACTGGGTGGATGGCGCCAACCGGCACAAGGAGGCGGCCGAACCTGGATTGTGCAACAATCGATCCAACGGCATGGAGTTGCGGCCGGCGTAATACCCCGTGTGCAATTTTACCGGCAATCCGGCGGCGGCGGCGCCATCGGCGGCTTTCCAAAACAAATGATCCTCCAACAACTTGCGCTGCTCATTACTGATGGACTTTTTATTCAAAACCTGCTCGAAAACCGGCGCCGCCTGTTCGGCTGGCACGCGCTGGTAATCAATATCCCGGCCGTAGGCTTGCTGGGATTTGACCGCCACCGCGAAGGGTCCGTAGCGAGTGAACCACCAATCGATGACCCGGTGCCAATCAGCCAGGGATTGCACGTTGATTCCCGCCGGCCTGGCGTAGGTTTGCAAACCGGGGCCGGAGAACATGCCCACGATGCTCAAATCCTGCATCAGCAAAACCGGCTGGCTCGATTCTTTGAAAGGTTCCCCGGTCAGGCAATTCACCTGGCAGGATTCAATGCCGGCCTTTTCGCATAAAATCCGGCGGTAAAATCCCGGGCGCCGCGTTTTTTCGTACTCCGCCTGCACCTGCCGCACACTGGTTCCATTCAACTCCTCCACTCCGTACAATTCCCTCAGGGTTATGGCCACTGCCTGGCCATAACCAGTGTGCCGGACATACGGCCAATAAGGCTCAATCAATTGCCATTTGGCAATCGGGTCCATCCCGGATCCTGAGAACCGGGCCATGGCCTGCGGAGGCATTCCCGCATTGAGCAGATCGGAATCCAGGTAGTGGCTCATCAGGAAAGCCCAGTCGTCACACCCAACCTTGGGGTGGGCGGTGCCGCGCAAACGCTCCGCTTCATCAATCAGATGCTCATGCGTATCCACCAACGGGGCTTTGAAGACGCGGTCAAAGATAGCCTGCCGTGCCTGGGCGCCGGAGGCCAGGAGTGGCGGGCTTGAATTATCTCCGGCGCGCAACCTGGCCGCGGGCTCGGCAAGCATGCCCATGGCGCCCATGGCGCCCAGTTTTTTCAGGGAGGATCGGCGGGTGATCATGCGCTGACTATGCTCCAAACCTTTTCAACAGTAAATCATGAATTCCGCCAAAGCCGCCATTGCTGAACACGCACACCACCTCCCCCGGTTGGGCAGACCGGGCCAGGTGATTCACGATGGCATCCACGGTAGGCAAATAAGCAGCCGGCCGGCCCTTGCCGGCCAGATCCCTCATCAACCTGGCGGGGTCCAGACGCTCGTTGGGATCCAACTGATCCAAGCGGGCCACTTCCGCCACCACCACGCCATCCGCCTCAGCTAACGCTTCCGCCAGTTCCACTTGAAAAACGTTGCGCCGGGTGGTATTGGAGCGCGGTTCAAACACCGCCCAGAGCGGCTGGTTGGGGAATTTGAAACGCAAGGCTTTCAAGGTTTCGCGGATGGCCGTTGGATGGTGCCCAAAGTCATCCACCACCGTGATTCCTCCGGCCACGCCCCGGATTTCCAACCGCCGTTTGACGCCTTGGAATTCAGAAAATGCCGCCTGGATTTGGCGGTCCGAAAGGCCGCAATGGCGGGCACACGCCACCACTGCCAGCGAGTTGCGCACGTTGAATTCCCCGGACAAACCAATGCTGAAAGTCGTCCCGCCCGCCTGGAATTCGGTGTGATCGGCGGCATAATGGCAATCTGTGGCCCGCACTGGGTTGGCGGCTCCCAAACCGAACCGTTTCACGGGGGCATGTTTGATGCCCAGCAAGGGGGCCAACTGTGGATCATCCCCATTGGCCAGCAACAGCCCATTGCGGGGGATCAAGTTGATGAAACGTTTGAAGGCGGTCTGGATGGCACCCAGGTTTTCAAAAATGTCGGCATGGTCGAATTCCAAGTTGTTCACAATGGCCACCTCAGGCAGGTAATGCACAAACTTGCTCCGCTTGTCGAAAAAGGCGGTGTCGTATTCATCCCCCTCAATTATGAACCACTCGCTGTCGGTGAACCGCGCGCCTTGGGAAAGATTGGAGGGAATGCCGCCAATCATGTAGCCAGGATTCAAACCGCTGTGCACAAAAACCCAGGCCAGCAACGAAGTCGTCGTCGTTTTGCCGTGCGTCCCCGTCACCACCAGGGAGCGTTTGCCACGGATGAAAAATTCCTTGAGCAATTCGGCCAGCGAACAATACCGCACTTTGTTTTCCAACACCCATTCGGCTTCCGGATTGCCCCGGGAAATCGCGTTGCCGATGACCACCAGATCCGGACGGTGCGCCAGATTCGCTTCGGAAAATCCGGCCCGGATATCAACCTGGCGCTCAGCCAGGAAGGTGGACATCGGCGGATACATGTTCTGGTCGGACCCGGTCACCTGGAAGCCTCTTTCTTTCAGGGCCACGGCGGTGGAGGCCATGGCGGTGCCACAGATGCCGACAAAATGAATGGATCGAAGGTGGTGGAACATGGGTTGAGATCAAGGTTAAGGAGTGAGCGACGGCCATGCCATTTCCACCACCACCGGCAAATGGTCCGAGGCGTTGGAAATGGGAATCGAGGCCCGCACCGGTTTCACCGGCGAGTTTTTCAGAATCCAGACGTAATCGATGCGCTGGTTGGGGTGCCCGGAGGGGATCGTGAATCCCTCACCCGATCCCGCCAGAAGCCACGCATCGTCGAACTCTTTCCCCATGGCCTGACAGGTGCGGCTACCGGGGCGGTCGTTGAAATCGCCAGCGATCAGGACCGGCATTTCTGCAAACTTCTTCACACAGGCTTTCAGTTGCTCCACATGCGCCAACCGTTCCGCATCGTCGGCTCTGAAATCCAAGTGGGTTGAGATGAACAACAGCGGCTTTTTGTCGATTTCCACCACCGCTTGGAGGATTCCCCGTTGTTCGCCGGGCCGTAGCATGCGGATGTGGGTATTGGTCCATTGCCGCACTGGGTAGCGGGTCAAAATAGCATTTCCGTAATTGCCCCCCTGGAAATGATAATTATTGCTGAAGACACAGGCCATACCGGTGAGCTTCGCCAACTCCGCTGGAAAATCTTGCTTCTGCGTCCGTTGCACTCCTTGGTCGATCTCCTGCAGGGCCACCAAATCGGCTTTTTCCCGCATTACCAGATGAGCGATTCGCTGCAGATCCACGCGCTGATCCATCCCCTCCCCGTGATGGATGTTGTAAGTCATGACCCGGAAACCAGCATTCGAACCGGGCGCGACTGGGTCCGCTGCCCCAGCCCGGTTAATGAAACCTCCCAGCCACCAAAAGAGGGTGACCAGGGCGGACAGCCATTTTCCTTTGCCGGACATAATTTTCATTCTGTTCATGCTTTGGCCTATCATCAAAACGTTTGAGCCATTGATTTTCCGTTTAACTCGGATTTGGCACATCCGGCTCAGGCACCCGAGGTTGTTTAAGAAAGCGCATCATGGAATCACCATGTTTGAGAACCTTATGCTCCAACCAGTGCCCGGGCAGGACCAAAGTGTCCCTTTTGGAATGCCCCAGGACCAGCAGGCCATTTTCATTCAAAAGCCCCGGCAAACCCGGCAGATCCAATAATTGCTGGGCATGGGAGGTGGATCGCCGGCCCACGTTTTTCTCGCCGTAGGGCGGATCCGCCAGGATCAGATCGAAGCGGCGTTCCGCAACGGCGAATTGCTGCAGAACGGTGTAAACATCCTGCACCCGCAGTTCCAGCATCTCCTCCGGGAAACGCGCGGCCGCCAGGTTTTTCCTGATGAACTCCGCATGGCGGGGACTTTTTTCCACCGCCACCAAGTGGACGGCTCCCCGGCTGAGGCACTCGAATCCCATGGCGCCTGTACCCGAAAAAAGTTCCAGCACCCGCGCCCCCAAGACCCGCTCACCCAGGCTGTTGAAGACCGCCTGTTTGACCAAGTCCGGAGTGGGACGCACATCGTAGCCTTTTGGCACTTTCAGTATGATTCCCGCCGCGGTTCCACCCGTGATTCGCATGCCCCGATTATCCCGATTGCCTGGATTCGGAACAGTTAAAAATGCACCACGACCTGCGTCTTCCTTCCAGCCGGCACCCCACTACCCTCTGCGGTAAGCGCTCGACAGCCACTGCGGAAAGGGGAACACTTGCCACCCATGGCACGGCTTGTTCTCGAGCAATTGGGAAAACACTACGGCGGAAAGGCGAATGACCAAGCCCCCGCCTTGGCCGGCATTGATCTGGAGATTGAAGATGGCGGTTTGCTGGTCCTGGCCGGGCCTTCTGGCGGTGGCAAAACCACCCTGCTGCGCCTGGTGGCCGGCCTGGAAGAGCCGACCTCTGGCACCATCCAAATGGACGGCCAGATCGTTAATTCGCTGCCCCCCAGGGACCGGGACACAGCCATGGTTTTTCAGAATCCAATTCTGTATCCGCATCTGACCGTTTTTGAAAACCTGGCTTTCCCCTTGAGTTTGCGCGGAGTTGCCCGGCGGGAAATCCAGGCCCGAGTCAGCGAGATGGCCACTCTATTGGGCCTCGAGCCGTTATTGGGCCGGGCCCCCAAAGCGCTCTCGGGCGGGGAACGGCAGCGGGTGGCCCTGGGCCGCGCCCTGATCCGGCGCCCCAAAGTCTTGCTGCTGGACGAACCGCTATCCAGCCTGGATTTGCCCTTGCGCCACCAGTTGCGCGCCGAAATCCTGCGACTTCACCAACAATTCCGAACCACCCTGATCTATGTCACCCACGATCAGCAGGAAGCCTTGTCGATGGGCCACCGCCTCGGCGTTTTGAGCCAGGGTCATCTCCAGCAAATCGCCGAACCGTTGGCCATTTATCGCCAGCCGGCCAACCTCTGCGTGGCCCGTTTTTTTGGCACTCCGCCCATGAATTTTGCTGCCGGACGCCTCCGGCTCGGAAACCGTGCGGTGATCACCATGGCCACCCCGGCCTGCGAGTTGGAACTCCCCGCGCACCAGACTGCAAGACTGGCCTCCTGGCACAATCAGGATATGGTGCTGGGCATCCGCCCGGAACAGGTGCTGGCCGCTCCGATGGAAGATGCCTCGCCTGCGACTATCGCGATTTGCGCCCGCCTGCAGCGGACCGAATTGCACGGGGCCAGCCTCTACGGGCATTTTTCGGTGGGCCAGCAATCCTGGATCGCCCATCTGCCCGATACCGGCCCGCTCTGTCCCGGAACGGACTGGCGTTTAACCTTGAACCTTGCCCAGGCTCACTTTTTCGATCCCGCTTCCGAAAGCGCGGTGTAGCGCCGTGCAGCGCCTGGGCAGGGAGAAGAAAACGGGTGGACTTCCGGCGGGTAAACGAGCGGAGGATGGTCAGGTTCTCCAACCCACAATTCCTGAGAGTAATACATTTATTCCCATATCCAAAACCGCCAGCAGGTAAAGGATGATGGCCGTTTTGAAGGCGAGCCGACGGTGCGGCGCTTCTTCCAATACGACCACCAAGGCGGTGACCCCAATGGATTGAATCATCAACGCCGTATCGAGCATCGACCATAGCTTGAAGTTAAAGCCGCCAGTGAACACTGAAACCACAAGGAAAAATGCCTGGATGCCCAAAAAGAGTTTCACCCGCGTCAATTCATCGGCTACCGGTCCTTCAACTTTCGGCTTTTCAGCCGCCAGGGCAATGCGCTCAGGTTCAGTGTTCATAAATCCATTTCAGCACGGTGAACACTGAAACCACAAGGAAAAATGCCTGGATGCCCAAAAAGAGTTTCACCCGCGTCAATACATCGGCTACCGGCCCTTTAGCTTTCGGCTTTTCAGCCGCCAGGGCCATACGTTCAGGTTCAGTGTTGATTAATCCATTTCAGCAGGTGGTCATTTAGCGAGCCACCGATCCAGGCGCGCTTTGAGCCGGTCCAAATGCGAAAGGCCGGGGACCAGGTTCGGAAAGTCCGTCAGGATCCGGTCCACAGTGGGAATCTCCCCCCAGGCGGTTACTGAAAACACCTCGCAGAGCGGCCGGGCGGGCAAACCCAATTCCAGATTTCGCCGTTCAAAGCGCTGGCGAAGCATTTTCTTCCACTCGGCAAAATCCTTCGGCGGCTCCAGCTTATGTCGGCCCACCCAGGGCAGCCATTCCATGATCTGGGACTGATGGCACCAGGACATCCCGGCGATCAAATCCAACGCGGGCTCAATATCGACGGCGAAATCGAAATTCCCCGCGCTGCTGAAGTAGTCGTCGTAAACATTCAGTATCACCGGCACCGGGCAGGGCTGCGACTGGGTTTCATCCGCCGGAAACTCCGGTGTGAAACAGTGCGGCACATTGATCATGTAGGCCACCTGGCGGACTGCCTCCGCCACGCCGATGTGGTCAATGTGCACGCCCGCCAGCGGATCCGCCGCCACCGGGGGGCACAGGAGATAATGCGGCTCGAAGTCGCGAATGGCTTTCCAGAACGCCGCCAATAAGGGGACGCTGATTTGGAGGCTCGATTCCCGGGGAATGGCGCCATTGGGCAGCCGCAGTGGCTCGAATTCAAACCCGCCGATCCGCGCCGAATCCAATTGTTCCTGGCAGCGCATCCGGGCGGTCTCCTCGCGTGTTCGGAACTGGTGCCCGGCGGCGCCATCGGTACAGATAACCACCCGGTTTTGCAGTTCCGCGCCACATTTCCGCCGCCACATTTCCAACGTCCCGGCAGCAGCGAACTCGTAGTCGTCGTAATGAGCGTGGATAAATAATACTTTCATTCCTCTCCTTCATCCAATTCCGGATCCCACTTGGGAAACACATCCGAGGCCAGTTGTCCCCGGCGGATCAATTCCTGGAGATCCCGGATGATGGTCCGCCGGGCCACCCGGAATCGCCGGGCCAGGGCAGAGACATTCGGCCGGCCTTTGGCGTCCTTGACCATGGCCAGAATCTCAGTCTGCCGGCTCAGGCGATCGGTGGACCGACTCAAGAGCGCCTCCACGTCCACCCGCTTGGAACGTTCCAGCGCCTCAAAACGCCGGATCACCTCCGCTTCGCCACACTCCGTCAGCGCGGTTCGGATGGTCCGGCCCAATTCGTTCACATCCACCGGTTTGGCGATGCAATAATGAGCCCGCCGCGGTCCCTGCAAGGCCTGGATCTGCTGCTGCACCTCCAAAGCCCCGGAAACGATGATCACCGGCACAAACGGCATGAGTTCCCGCAACTGTGGCAAATATTCCAATCCCAGCTCCCCATTGGCCAGAATGTGATCCAATATGATGACATTGGGCAAACTCCGCTTGATCAGGTGGAAAGCCTCCGTCACCGTGCGCGCCTGGATCAACTCATATTCAGCCAGAGCTTCCTCATATATCTCATATTGGAGATCGTCGTCTTCGATCACCAGGACTTTGGGCTTTTCCATAACCTTTACCTCAAGCTAGCGAAGGGCGACAAAAATTGCCAGCAAACAAAGGGCGCATGGGAAAAAGCCACCGCATTTATTCGCCCAGCGTAATCGCCAGGCAATGCCGGCCAGTCAGTCCCGCCGGCACGAACGGAGGAACATCGGGAGCGCCGTCCAGGACAGCCTTTACAATGCGCCGCCCCCGGCCGGCAAGCCTCACCTGCAATTCCATCGCCCGGTAGGGAATGCCGGCCAGTTCCACCGGCCCCCAACCGCCGGGCAGCGCGGGCGAGAAACGGATGCCATCCGGTTCAAAGGTCATGCCCAGCAACCCATAATGGATCATCCGGATGAAGGCGGTGGCCGACCAGGTCTGGTGCGAGCAGGAGCCCCAATGAATTCCGCATTGCCAGCCCCCATCAGGCTGACCGGTGGCGGGATGGTAGATCTCGCGAAAATTCCAACCGGAGTTCCGCACCATGCCCGCCAGCGCCTCAACCTCCATCTGGAAGGGCACCAGATTCCCGGTCCTGGCCAAGGCGGTGGCCCAGTAACCTTGAGCCATGGGCCAGATGATCCGCCCGTGGCGGCTGGGTTGATCCGCCCGGTAACGGGGAAAATCAGGCTCCACCAGGGGGATGCCAAACGGGGTGAGCTTCGTGTTTTTGATCAACCGCCGTTCCTGCTCCACCTCCGGGATTCCGAAGAGGATCGCCAGGGAAATCCCGGTGGCTTCCTGGAATTCCGCCGGTTTGCCCCGGAGCACGCCAGCACCGTGGATCAAGTAGGCATAAGTGCCTTTTTCGGGCAGCCAGAAATGCCGGTTGATGGCGGCTTTGAGCGCATCCGCCTGGCGGTTCCAGGCCGTGCCAACTGGCGCGGCCTGGTTCAAAGCGGCAGCCATCCGACCGGCGCAACGCAGGGCGTGATAAGCGATCACGTTGGCGCTTAAAGTCATCATCCGATCCGCGCCGGGATGATCCAGGATGAAACTGGAAGAGCCTTTGGGATCGTCAAAGGGGGCGGGGTAACCGGCGATGCCGTCCGCCAGGTGCGAAGGCCCCTGGAACAGGCCGAATTCCGTGTCGAACCGCGTGCCCTGCATCTCCGCCAGGCTTTCCCCGGCCGTGGCGAAAGCGTCGGCCAGAAATCCCCGGTCGCCGGTGGTGAGGTAATGATTCCAGGCAGCCGTGACCCAAATGAGTTTGTCCCACCACTGGTTGTCCCGCTGGATGATGAACCGGCCATCAGGCAGGCGTTCGCACACCGCCCACAGCGTGTTCCGCGCTTGTTCAGGGCCCAACAGGCTGGCCGCATTCCAGGAGTTGACCGCGGCATCCCGCGTCCAAGGATCCTGGTAATCCCCCCCGGCCCGGATGAGCCGGGGCGGGTTTCCAGTGAGGAGCCCCGTGCGGTTGTATTTCTTCAAGTCAGCGGGGATGCAATTCAAGTTGAGCAGGTTGTCCAGGGCGGCTTGGTAAGCCTTGCCCAGGGTGGAATCGAGTTGTTTATCGGCAAACGCCAGGACCGGTGGCGTGGAGTTGGCCAGGACAGCGGCCAACGCGCCCGGTAACGGACAGAAAACTGCGCAATCCACCATCAGCAGTCCCATCGCCAAGCCCGCAGTGCGGAGTGGTGCCGCCAGGCTTCGCCGCCCGGATCGGGCAAAATTAATGCAGTCCATATCGATATTAGTTAAATAAAGCAGTCCGCATCATATGGCGAACCGCCACCGGGATAATCAAGGTTAATTTGAATAGTTCCAGGCCATCACAGAGTCTTGGAAAAGCAGGACAAGGGTTTGCCAGTTGCAGGTCCCATTAAATTCAAAGATCTATTAACCACAGTATCTCCAGGTAGATCTGGAGCGTTTGGATGAAGGGCTCCGATCCAGGGTTTGAGGCATGCCCGCAGGGCCGTACTTGCTGGCGTTGACTGGATTTTGACGCGCAAGCTGGACGGAGCCAATTTCCATCGAAAAACCTTAAGGTTATGGGGGACCGCTTTTATCCCGCGTTCTCGGCTTGCCGGCCCGCAAAACCCGAAGGGAAAATCCCCGCCCGTTTTCATACGGCTCAATGGTGGCGGTCACTTCCAGCACGGGGTAGCGCACGGTGGCCAGGCCATAGCTGCGGTAGGTGTCGGCGAAGAGTTCGGTTTCCACGATGCCAGTCCAATCCGCCAAGGTCAGGAATTTCATCGGTTCGCCGGTGATCTGCTGGTGAAGCCGTTGCTCGATCACCAGCCCGCAGGTGACCACCGTCTGGCCGATGAACTGACCCAGGCGGGCGACCGGGCAATAGGTGTCCCAGGCAATCTGGCCATACAGTTCCAAGGGGTGGCCACTGGCGGGAAAGTCCAGCAACTCGGATTCCCACTCCAGGCGCTGGCGGCGGGTGGGCTCCTGCCGGGGAACCTCCGGCAAGCGGTCCAGGCACGGCGGCGGCAGCAGCCAGCCCTGGTCCGGCTCCAGGCCGTGCCCGTAGGCGCGCTGGAGGAATTGGAACTCCCAGAACAGGGCCGTGCGGGAGGCGGCAAAACAGTCCAGGGCACCCACCCGCAAAAGCGCTTCCATCTCCTCCGGCAGCGGCCCCACCCGCCGGTAGAAATCCGTGAGCGACTGGAACTCACCGCGCGTGCGGGCCGCCAGGAGACGTTCGGTCGTGCGGGCGGTCAAGCCTTTCACCCGCGTGGCGGGCACCCGGATGCCGGTGCCCGCCGGCACCGTGGGCAGCGGGGGCACCGGCGGCGGAATCCCTTCCGGCCGGGGCACGGGCTGGCCGCCGCCGGGCACAACCCTGAAACCGGGCCCGGGCTGATTCACGCAAGGAGGCAGGAGGGGGATGCCCAGGCGCTGGCACTCCAGCACATAAACCAGCGGATGGTAGAACCCTTTGCCATTGGTGAGCACGGCCGCCATGAACTCCGCCGGGAAATAATACTTCAGCCAGGCGGATTGATAGGCCTCCACGGCGTAGGCGGTGCTGTGCGCCTTGCAGAAAGCGTAGCCAGCGAAGCCGCTGACCAGATCCCACACTTCCCCGATCCTTTCCTCCGGCCGGCCGTGCTGGCGGGCGGCGGCATAAAACTCATCCCGGATCCCGTCAATGACCGACTGCCTGCGCTTGCTCAAGGCCCGGCGCAGCACATCCGCGCGCCCGGTGGAAAGCCCGGCGAAGACCTCGCACATCTGCAGCACATGCTCCTCATAAACCACCAGGCCGAAGGTGCTTTTCAGGCACGGCTCCAGCAACGGATCCGGATAGGTGACCGGTTCCAGCCCCTGGTAGCGGCGGGTGAAACGGAGCTTTTTCTGCTCGTTGGCAGCCCCGGGCCGGATGACGCTGACGATCGCCACCAGCCCGTCGATCTCCCGCACGTTGCATTGGCGGCACAAACCGATCATCGCCGGACTCTCGATGTGGTGCACCGCGCGCGCGCCGCCACCGGCGATCAACTCCCACACGCGCGGATCCTGCCACGGCTCGCCGCCGCCGGAAGCGGCTGGGAAGAATTCCTCCCCCGCTTCCTCCCGGCGGGCGGCGGGCGGCCCGGTGGCAAGCCGGCCCAGGTCCAGCTCGATCCGCCGATCCGCCAGCATCTGCTTCACATCGCGCATCACGGCCAGCCCGCCCTGCGCCAGAATGTCCATTTTGACCAGGCCAATGGCCTCGACGGCGTCCATGTCGAAATGCGTGGTGGGATAGCCCTTGTGCGCCACAAACGTGGGGGTCAGTTCGTCCATGGGCTGGCGGGACAGCACCACGCCGCACGGGTGCATTTTGGGGTGGCGGGGAAACCCGTCGAGAAACTCCGCCATTTCCAGGGCGGTACGGTACGGCTCCTCCGCCAGCGGCAACTCCTGGCATTCCTGGTTCCGCCCCACCGTCTGCCCAATGCCCCGGGCGGAAGCGAAATGCGGGAATTGCCCGGTGAACCGCCGGATCTGGTGCTCGGAAACCCCCAGCACCTTGGCCACATCCGCCACGGCGCTGCGCGCCTGGTAGGTGGAGAAACCGCCCACCACCGCGGCATTCCGGGTTCCGTACTTCCCGAAAATCAGGTCGATCACCTCGTCTTTGCGGTCGTGGGGGAAGTCCACGTCAATGTCGGGCAGTTTGTTCAGCTGCATCCGCTCCGGATTCAGAAAACGGCGGAAATAGAGGTCGAACCGGATGGGGCACACCCCGCTGATGCCCAGGCAGTAGCAGACCAGCGAATCCGCGGCGCTACCGCGGGTGATCCACTCGATCCCGCGGCGCCGGCATTCCTGGAGGATTTCCCAAACCACCAGGAAATATTCCTCGTAACCCACGGCGCCGATGATCGCCAGCTCCTCCTCGATCTGCGGCAGGATTCCGGCCTGGCCGCGGGGATACCGCCGGCGCAGCCCATCCAGCACCAACCGGCGCAGGAACACGCGCGGCGGCGATCCATCCGGCGGCCGGCAGGCGGGGAATTGCGGCGGGCCGAGGGGCATTTCAAAATCGCACCGGCCGGCGATCTCGAGCGTGCTGGCCAGCCATTGCGGATGCTCTTTGAAGCTGGCGCACAGTTCCGCCGGGGCGGGGAAATGGAATTCACCCGCCAATTGTTTGCCGGGATGTTCCTGGCGCAGCAGGGTGCGCGTGCGGATGCTCTGGACCATGAGGAATTTCTCACGGTCGCCGGGCAGCCCGTAATGGATGGGCGGGCAGGCCGCGAGCGGCCAGGGCGCAGCCGTTGGACGGCGGCGCAGATCATCCGGCGCGCCCGCCTCCAGGTAAAAGCGGCCCGGGAACAGCCGCGCCAGCCGGGGGCTGGGGCTGATGGCGATCAACCCTCCGGTCAACCCCGATTCCAGCACGGCTTCCGTGCGGCCGCCGGGTACCGGGCTGCCGCCCCCGGCGCGGGCGGGCGGCTTCCCGGTTTCCCCGCCAGCCTCCTCCGGTTCGCCTTCCGGGCGGGCGGAATCCAGCCGGGACAGGATCCGACACAAATTGGCGTAGCCGGCTTTTTCCTGGACGAGCAGCCGGACCGGGCCGCCCGGCGCCTGGATTTCCGCTCCGATGATGGGTTTGAGGCCGGCTTTGCGGGCGGCCTGGTAAAACTCCACCGCCCCGTGCAGGTTGCCGGCATCGGTCAGCGCCAGGGCCGGCACTTCGAAGCGGGCCGCCAGTTGGACCAGGCTCTCGATCGAAAGGGTGGAATCCAGGAAGGAATAATAACTGTGCACATGCAGCGGCGCGTACAGGGCGGGGCGGCGGGGCGGCGGCCGCCGGATCGCGAACCGCTCCGTCCGCTCCGCCTGGGGGGCGCTGCCGGGCGCCAGGAGCCGGGCTGAAACCGCAGGCGGCGGCGCGGCTCCCGGCTCCACGGCGGAAAGGATGAAATCGTGGCCGCGCAGGATGATCCGCGGCCCGTGCGCCACCCGCAGCTGATCCACCACCCGCGCCAGACGGCGCCGCGCTTCCGGCTGGCCAGACGCGGTTTCCAGCGGCAATTCCAGCCGGAAAACCCCCTCATAGAGGCTGGAGAATTTCAGCGCCACCAGGCGCAGGCTCACCCGCCGCTGCCAGGCCCGGCGGAGCAGCGGCCGCAGCCGGCCATAGAGATCCGTTTCCAGGTCGGTCGGCTCATCAAGGCTTTCGCCGGCCTGGTCTTCGGCCAGGTCGTTGTAGCGGACCTTGACCGTCACCGTGCGGATGCTTTTGTGGTCGGCGCGCACCGCGGCCATGAGACGGTCGGCCATGCGCCGCAATACCGCCTCCAGGTAATCCTCATCGGTGGTGTCCGCCGCGAACGTCTCCTGGTGGCTGTACGACTTGGCCGGCTCGCGCGCGGGGACCAGGGGGCGGTCGTCAACTCCGTTGGCGAAGCGGCGCAATCCCGCCGCCTGGCCGCCCACCAGCAGTTCCAGCAATTCCACCGGCGTCGCCGCCACCTGCCCGATGAGCGCCAGCCCCGCCGCGTTGAGCCGGGCCGCACATTTGGGCCCCACCCCGGGCAGCCACTCATTGGGCAGCGGCTGCAGGAACCCTTTCTCGCCCCCCCCCGGCACCTCGATGAACGCCGCCGGTTTGTGCAGCTTGGAAGCGATCTGACTCACCAGTTTGTTGCTCCCCAGGCCTTCACTCACCGATATTTTAAGCGATTCCCGGATGGCCCGGCGGATGGTCCCCGCGATGTCCATCGGCCGCCGCCGCGCCCCGGTCAGGTCAAAATAACCCTCGTCGATCGAGCTGATCTCCACCTCCGGGGTGAAATCATAGGCATAGCTGAACATCCAGCGGGAAAATCGCTCATACTTCTCGAAATCGCCCGGCAGGACGATCAGCTTGGGGCACAACCGCCGGGCCAGCACCGTGGGCATGGGCGTGTATATGCCGAACTGGCGCGCCTCATACGAGGCGGAGGCTATGATGCCCCGCTTCTCCCCGCCCACCGCCACCGGCCGGCATCGCAAACGGGGATCCGCCGCCTGCTCCACGGAGGCGAAAAAAGCGTCCGCATCCAGGTGGACAATGGCGCGCATGGTTTGCCTTCCGGCCCGGTCAGCCTTTCCGCCGGCGCACCAGGGCCATCATCACGCCCTGCACCACCAACTCGCTGGCGGGGATCAACTGCGGGTAGCGCGGGTTCTCCGAGCGCAGCCAGACCCGGCCCCGCTCCAGCACCAAGGTTTTCAACGTGCTCTCGTTGTCGATCAACGCCGCCACCACATCGCCATTGCGCGGGGCCACCCCGTGCTCCAGGATCACCAGATCCCCGTCCAGGATATGCCGGCCGATCATGGAATCCCCGCGCACCTCCAGCGCGAAGGTCCGGGGCGTGGGCTTGATGCCCAGGCTGGCCACATCGATGGACAAGCACCCCTTCGCATCCTGGACGCGGCTCTCCGGAATCCCCGCGGGAATGGAACCGAAAATAGGGATATCCGCCACCGGCCGGCGCAGCCCCTGCCAGGGCGAAACCACCCGCAAGGACCGCGCCCGGCTGGGCTGGTTCTCCAGCACCCCTTTCTTTTGCAGAGCCCGCACATGGTCCGCCGCCGCGGTCAGGCTCCGGAATCCGAAGTGATCGGCGATCTCGCGCAAAGTGGGCGTCAACCCCTCCCGCTGCTGGCGGGTCTGGATGAACTCCAGCACTTGCTGTTGTCGTCGGGTCAATGCATTCATTTTTGATACTGTACAAATATACAGTATCAGCTTCCCCCCTGTCAATCGCACCCTCAATACCTGCCATCTTCCAAAGGGCTTTTAAAACGAAGGGGAATGAATCGCCACCTATTGAAAATCGTTCCGATCCGGAGTCTTTGCGGCCATTCTCCGTTTTCGAGGAGATCATCTCCCTTTCCCAACTGCAAACCGATTAAAACCGCCCGCAAAATGGCCAGTTGAAAGCCGGCTAAAAATCAGGACCGTTAAACAATTTTGATCCTGGTCACATCCTCGATTGGCTTGGGCCATCCCAAGCGCAATTTTTCCAGCGTTTCAACCACGGTTTTGGAAATGACATAATCCCGATACCATTTGCGATTGGCAGGCACCAAGTGCCAGGGAACGGCCTTTGAACTGCAACGGTTCAAAACATCCTCGTAGGCCTGCTGGAAATCACCCCACCGGGCGCGCATTTTCAGATCTTCAGCCGAAAATTTCCAATTCTTTGAGGGATCAGCCAAACGCTCACGCAAACGCTGGGCTTGTTCAGCCTTGCTGA
Organism: uncultured Verrucomicrobiota bacterium; assembly: GCA_903845125.1. Taxonomy (GTDB): domain Bacteria; phylum Verrucomicrobiota; class Verrucomicrobiia; order Limisphaerales; family UBA1319; genus CAIMWS01. Next base: position 583 of record CAIMWS010000360.1, on the reverse strand, counting down.
TGTGCAGAAAAAATTTCAACACGATGACGTTGTTTTGGGCGAGGAATTCCTCAAAATGATTGATTTGCGCGAAACGCTTCTGCCAAACCGGGGGCGGCGCCAATTTCAGCACCCTCACCACCAAAACATCCTCGTAATGCGAACGATTGAAGACCCCAATGTTCCCGTATCGCGGCACTGCCTTGTGTATGCGCCACAAAAAATCATGAGCTTTCTCCTCCGCTGAGGGGCCTTTGAAATTGACCGTTTCAACCCCGGAGGGATTCACACTATCCAGGACGTGCTTCACCGCGCCATCCTTTCCGCTGGCATCCATGCCTTGAAACAAAATAATCAAGGCATGGCGGGCGTTGGCGTGCAAGCGCTCCTGCAACTCGCCGATGCGCTGGCATAATTTGATGGTTTTGGCCTTGGTCTGCTCCTTGTCCAATCCGTCGTGGAAATCGGGGTCGAAATCCCTCTGAGCATGGTCACGATAATTGATAGTGCGGTTTGCGAAATAAGTGAGGGAATCGGGTATCGGCAAGTCTGAACTATACGGTAAGGGGCGCTTTTTGTGTATGAGGGGGGATAGGTTTTTAAG
>CAIMWS010000359.1 GCA_903845125.1 uncultured Verrucomicrobiota bacterium | reverse complement strand
TTCGCCGTTTACTATTCACCATCCACCGAAGTGTATTTCCCGGCCTATGACGGCAACGGCAACCTCATGGCGCTGGGCAAAGGAAGTGATGGCTCCTGGGCGGCCCAATACGAATACGTGCCCTTTGGCGAGCTGATCCGCGCCAACGGCCCCATGGCCAAAGCCAATCCCTTGAGGGTCTCCACCAAATACCAGGATGAGGAGACGGGATTGGTTTATTAGGGCTACAGATATTACAGCCCGAGTATGGGGAGGTGGCTCAGCCGCGATTTAATTGACGAAAATGGGGGGCTGAATCTCTACGGGTTTGTGGGGAACAACCCGATGGATTACGATGATCCTTATGGGCTTTTCAGTGTCAGTGGATTTGGTTCTGGCCTGATTAGCATTGTTGTTGAACCATTTAAAATGGGAAGCGATTTGTTGGTTGTTACCATGATTGCCTGCAACAATGCGGCGTCGAAAAATCAAATGTTTGCAGAAGATACAAGCTCGATGAGCTTTCTTGCGCCCACTCCGCTCCCGTCGTGGCAAACTCCCGAGCGAGCCGGAGACAAAGTTAGCTCGCGTGTTCCGGTCTTGGGGAGAAAAACGAATGAAGTCCCAGCAAGTTTTTGCCCAGGCCGCCAAGCGAGCCCCAAGGAGCCGCCTGATCGAGGTGAATGGCGAACGGACCAAGCTCATCCCCCAACGGCTCTCCACACTGGCGTCTTCAAAGTCCAGGTTCTCAGCTCCGTCCTCCGGCAAAAAACTGGCGGGTGGAGGCAACCCATATAGCCCGAATGGCAGGCGCGCGTCCGGGCGGCAGCCTGGTGCGCCCTATTATTCTGCGGCGGCGCGGCGGCGATTCGTGCTTTTTGCGCTTTCTGAGCGCCTTCATCCATGTTATCTTATCAGAGTAAAGGCAGTTGATTTGGAACGAGGTGACCATGAGATTACAGGAATCAAAACCGGCGCATATCCCGCGTTGTCCCGGGGGGATTTTATCCCGGCGGAATTTCCTCAAGTATGCCGCCGCTGCCAGTGCTTTGGGGCCGGCGGCCAGACTTGCGCCGGCGGTTGCCGGGGCAGCGGAGCCGGATGCCCCGCGCGCGTTGACCAGCATCCGGGTCTGCAAGCGCTATGATTTCACCGAAGTCCGGCGTGTGCTGGGGCTCATGCTGGAGGAGTTGGGGGGAGTTCGCGCGCTGGTGAAAAACAAACAGGTTACGGTCAAGCTCAACCTGGTAAACACCTCGGAGGAGGATGTCGCTGGAGTGCCCTTGTGGCTTACGGTGACCACCCACCCGGTGGTGGCCATGGCGTTGGGCAGCCTGCTCACAGGGTATGGCGCCAAAACGGTGACCTTTTGCGATCAATTGCCGTTCCAGGCGCTCAACGAGGAGGCTTTCGCCGGCTATGGTTACAAGCTGGCTGAGTTCAACCAGGCGATGGAAGGCCGGGCGCGTTTTGAAAACACCCGCAATCGCGGCCGCCATGGCAGCTACGCGCTGGTCAAGGTGCCGGGTGGCGAATTGGCCACGGCTTGGGAGGTCAACCAAACCTACGTGCAGACCGATGTCCTGGTGTCCGTGGGCAAATTGAAAAGCCACGTTTCGGGGGGGGTTACCGCGGGCATGAAGAACCTGTTTGGCGTTCCGCCCAGCAGCCTTTACGGGGACGATTTGAAAGGGGCTCCGGATGAGGGGGCCACCGGCTACCGGAGCAACACCATGCATAATTGTTCCCACCGGCCCCAGACCGCCGCCGCCTTCACCCAGCGGACCGTCCCCGGCGATCACGGTCATAATGTGCCCCGGTTCATCGTGGATCTGAATGCGGCTTTTCCGATCAGCCTCGTGGTGGTGGACGGTATCAGCACTATCCAGACTGCCGAAGGCTGGTGGCTGGGATCCATGGTTTCGGTCACGCGCCCCGGCTTGCTGATCGCCGGCCGCAATGCCGTCTGCACGGATGCTGTGGCGGCGGCGGTGATGGGCTTTAATCCCGACGCGCCGGACCGCACCCATCCCTTTATAAATGGGACGAATTACCTGGCCCTGGCCCGGCGCCGGGGTTTGGGGGAAAACCGCCTGGAAAAACTCGAAGTGGCCGGCGTGGATATCGCTGCGGCCCGGTTTGAATTCCAGCCCACTTACCAACGCATCCATTCCTGAACCTATGGCACCGAAAGCTGAAATCGAAACCGGAGAATGGCTGGCAGCCGGGGGCGGTAATGCGCGATCCGGCCTGGCGGCGGTGAAGGTGGATTTGGATCCGGTTCCGATCCGCCAATTGTCCGCCTTGGGCGGGCTTCAGGCCTCGGTGGTTTTTGCCAGGGCGGAACGGGTGGTGGTGGCTGATCTGGCCGGCCGGGTCCAGCTCTATGCGGCGGATGGCCGCCGGCTTTGGCGCCGGAATCTTTCGGCGGCCATATCGGCTACGCCGGTGGTGGATCCCGATGGAACCCGGATTTTCACCGGCAACCAGGCCGGCTGGGTTCACGCCCAGGACATGGAGAGCGGCACCATTGTCTGGCGGCGCGAACTCCCCACCAAAAGTGATCCACGCATTTTGTCCGATCTCCTTTACCTGCCCCAATCCAAGAGCGTGGTTCTCAATAGCTGGGGAGGCCGGTTTCATGCCCTTGCGGCGGCCACCGGGGAGCCGCAAGGCGAGTGGGACGCCGGGCTGTTCCCCTATGCCGGCGCGGCTGGCGACCGGCAGGGCCGGTTTTATGGCTTGCGCTCGGTGGCTGGCGCCGGGCTGCAGTTTTTCCGGGCCGAACCGGGCGGCCGTGAGGAAATCCTCCATCAGCAGCCGGGGAAAGATTCACCCGCCAATCGGCTGCTGGTTTCCGCCGCGCCCGTTTTGGATGAAGCCCATGGCCAGGCGTACTTTATCATGAATGAAGGCCATCAAGGCACCCTCCATGCCTGGTCCCTGGCGGAGGGCAAAATTCTTTGGTCCAGGCTATTCAAACCTGCGCTTGCGGCCACGCCGGCGCTGCGGCCCGGCGGGGGAGTGGTGGTGGCCGGCCTCGACGGGTCGGTGCAGGTCCTGGGTGCGGATGGCGCCGCCCGCCACCGCTATGAATCGGGTGCGGAATATTTGCTGGCTGGAGGGGTGTGCAGCCAGGCGGGGACTTTTTTCATTGGCGATCCCCTGGGCCGGCTGCATGCCGTGGGCAGCGATGGGCAGGGCCAGGTGATCTTTGAAACCTCCCGGGCCATCCAAGCGCGGCCCTCTTTTGACCGGCGCGGCAACCTTTACCTGGCGGCGATGGACCGCCAGGTGTATGTATTCCGGAACCGGTCGTGAAAATTAGCGGGCCGGGTTGATCTGCCGGCCCGCCGGCGGCGCCGCCGCTCCCGCCATCCGCCATGCCATTTATGTCTTTGACGCGCATTGCCACTCTCAAAACCGCCGCCGATTTTCGGCGCCATATCGCCCGCCTGGGTTTGGATTTGCCTTGCGATGAGGCCATCCTCACCGGATCCGCTTCGCCCCTGGCCCAGCCGGTGACCCAGCTGAAGATCAATGGCAGGCATCCCGGCAACCGCATCGCCATCCAGCCCATGGAAGGTTGGGATGCGCTATCCCCGGCCGGGCTCTCCGAGGAAATCCTCCGGCGCTGGCGGCGTTTTGGGGAGAGCGGCGGCAAGCTGATCTGCGGCGGCGAGGCCATGGCCGTGCGGCCCGATGGCCGGGCCAATCCGCGGCAGTTGATCGTGGATGAGGCCCATCGCGAAGATCTGCGGCGTTTGCGCGAGGAACTGGTGGCGGCGCACCGCCAGGCCCATGGTTGCGTGGATGACCTGGTGATCGGTTTCCAGTTGACCCACAGCGGGCGGTTCTGCAAACCCCACGACCATTTCCAGCTCGAGCCGCGCGTGGCCTATCGGCACCCGCTGCTGGATGCCCGGTTCGGGGTGAATCGGCCCGACCAGGTTTTCACCGATCAGGAGATTGAGGATCTGATCCCGTGCTATGTGGCGGCGGCGCGCGTGGCGGCCGAAGCGGGCGCCGACTTCGTCGATATCAAGCACTGCCACGGCTACCTGCTGCATGAATTCCTGGGTGCCCATGCCCGGCCCGGCAAATTCGGCGGCTCGTTCGAAAACCGCACCCGGATCCTGCGGGAAATAGTGGCGGGCATCCGGGCCAGCGGCAATCCCATCGATCTCGCCGTGCGCTTGAGCGCCTTTGACCTGGTGCCGTTCCATCCGGATCCGCACCTTTCCCAGCCCGGGAAGCCCGGGCCGGGAATCCCGGAAGATTACTCCGGCTGCCTGCCTTACCGGTATGGTTTCGGCGTGGATGCCGCGGATCCGGTGGCCTTCGATTTAACGGAGCCAATCCAGTTCATGCGGCTGTGCGTGGACCTGGGGATCAAGATCTTGAATCTCACCGCCGGTTCACCCTACTACAACCCCCATATCCAGCGTCCCGCTGCCTATCCGCCATCGGACGGCTACCAACCGCCGCACGATCCCCTGATTGATGTGGCCCGGCAAATCCAGGTGGTGCGGCAGATCACAGCCCTGGCGCCGCCCTCCCTCCTGGTGGTGGGCAGCGCTTACAGCTACCTCCAGGAATATCTGCCCCACGTGGCCCAGGCGGTTTTGCGCGACGGTTGGACCGGCATGGTGGGCCTCGGCCGCGCGGTGCTCAGCTATCCGGCCATGCTGGCTGAGGCGCTGGCCAAAGGCGCTTTGAACACCCGGATCATTTGCCGGACCTTCAGCGATTGCACGACCGCCCCCCGGCAGGGCCTGGTCAGCGGCTGTTATCCGCTCGATAAATATTACTCCGCGAAACCCGGGTTCCAAAAACTCAAGGAGGCCCGGAAAAACGCCACTGGCGGTTGATCGGGTTTCCGGCCGCGCCGGGTTCAGCTACCGGTTTTTGCCGCTGGCAAACCGGTAGATTCCCGATCCGATCTCCAGGATGGCATAGCCATGCTCCAGTCCGGCGAACTTGATTTCGGGGAGCTGGTTCAAGGGCGTGCCGCCTTCGGTGATGGATTCCCGGGTCTTGGCTGGCAGATACACGGTGGCGGTGGTGTTGGCCGGGATGGTGGCCTCCAATTCAAAGCCTTGGTCCGTCTGCCGCCAGGCGCTCACGATCCGGCCCATGGGGGAATCGAAACGCGCCCGGACCCAGCTGATGGGCGGTTCGCCCGGGTTGCCGTCCGGGCGGGGGGGATGGGGGTGGATGATGATCTGGCGGTAGCCCGGCGCGCCCCAGCGGATGCCGGCCAGGGTATCGAACATCCACTCGCACACGGCGCCGAAGGCGTAGTGGCTGAAGCTGTTCATGGCGGCGTTTTGCCCGCCCCCGAAGCCGTTCGCGGTGGTGTAGCTGTTCCAGCGTTCCCAGATGGTGGTGGCGCCGTTTTCCACCTCGTAGCCCCAACTGGGGTATTTCCGGCTTTGGAACAGGCGCACGGCCAGGTCGTTGTAATCGTGCTGGCTCAGGACCGGCAGCAGCGGCCGGGTTCCCAGGAAGCCGGTGCCCATGCGGGTTTCGTCCGCGATGATTTTTTCCGCGAGCCGGGCGGCGGCCCGGGCCTGCAGCGCCTCCGGGATCAACCCGGTGAAAAGCGCCACCGCGTAGCCGGTTTGGGTGTCCACCTGGAGGGTGCCATCGGGTTTCACGTATTTCCGGCCAAACGCCTCCTTGATCCGTTTGAACAGCCGGGCATAGGCATCCGCTTCGTCCTTGCGCTCCAGGGCGGCGGCCATCTCGCTCATCAGCCGGGCGTCCCAGGCGTAATAGACGGTGTCCAGGTAATCGAGCGGGGTTTTCTCGCTCAACGACAGCCAGTCGCCCCATTCGTTGCCGTGGACCACCCCCAGGCCGTCGGGCGATACTTTCTGCCGCCAATCCATGAAGCGTTTCATGGAGTCCCAATGCCGTTCCAGCACCCGGGTATCGCCATAGGCTTGCCAGACGGTCCACGGGCAGATGAGGCCGGCATCGGTCCACCCGGTGGCGAAGGCTTGGCCGTGCTGCATCGGCCAGGGGCAGTAATCCGGGTAGGCGCCGGAGGGCAATTGCGCTTCCTCCACCTCGCGCAGCCATTTGGAGTAAAACGCCGCGGTGTCGGCATTGTAGGTGGCGGCGCGGATGTAGGCCTGGGCGTCGCCCATCCACCCGAACCGTTCATCCCGTTGGGGGCAGTCGGTGGGCAGTTCCAGGAAATTGGCCCGCTGGGTCCAGACGATGTTCTTGAACAGCTTGTTGGCCATGGCATCGCTGCACTCGAAATCGCTGGCCAGCGGTGTGCTGCTGTGCAGGACAAGGCCGGTCAAGGTTTCCAGCTCCGGCCGTCCTGGAAAACCGGTCAGCTCGACATATTGGAATCCGTGGAAGGTGAATCTGGGCTGCCAGGTCTCGCCCTGGGGATCGCCGCGCAAGACGTAATAATCGGTGGCCCGGGCCCGGCGGAGGTTCTCCGTCATCAGGCGCCCGTCCGGGTGCAGCATCTCCCCGTAACGCAGGCGGATTTTGGTTCCCGCCGGCCCCTTCACTTGCAGGCGCACCAGGCCGGCGAAGTTCTGGCCCATGTTGACCAGGTAAACTCCCGGCATCGGTTCCGTGATGCCGCAGGGGCGGATGGTCTCGGTGATTTTCACCGCCGGCCCCGGGTAAGCCTGCAGCACGGCCGGCCGCACGAAGCCGAGGTCCACCTGCCGGGAACCGCCGGTGTCCGAGTAAGTGGCGGGTGCGGGTCCGTTTTCGCCGGCCCGGATGGCTGGCTCCCAGGTGGCGGCATCGAAGCCCGGGCGCGACCAGCCCGGCAATTCACGGTTGGCCTCATAGGTTTCGCCCATCAGGAAATCCGCCTCCCGGATCGGGCCTTCGCTGGTGACGCGCCACGAATTATCGGTGCCCAGGGTTTCCCGGGTGCCGTCGGTGTATTCAAGTTCCAGCTGGGCCAGCAGCGCGGGCGTCTTGCCGTAAAAATTGCGGCCGGATTTGTTCGGGCCATAGCCCACCAGCAATCCGTAACCCAGGTAGCCGGCATACCAGCCATCGGCCAGGATGGCGCCCAGGCAGTTGCCGCCGGGCGCCACCATCGCGGTGACATCATAAGCCTGGTAATAGGCCCGGCGCCGGTAGTCCGTCCATCCCGGTGCGAAAAACCGGTCGCTCACCTTGCGGCCATTAAGTTCCAATTCGTAAATGCCCAGCGCTGTAGCATATAAAAACGCCCTCTGGATTTTTCGGCCGGCCTCGAACTCCTTGCGGTAATAGCGGGCGGGCGGCAGCTGCAATTGGTCGCGCTGCTTCCACACCGGCGTTTTATCCCGGTGGCTGATCCAATCGGCCGTCCAGTCCCCCGGCTGCAGGAGGCCCATCGTCCAATGGGCCGGTGCGCTCCAGCGGGAGGCGCGGTCTTGGCCATCCCAGACCCGCACTTTCCACCAGGCCGCCTGGCGTGAGGTCAGCGTTTTGCCGCCATACACAATTTGGGTCGTGAGGCTGCTCTTGACTTTTCCGCTGTCCCACAGATCCCCTTTTTCCCGCTCCAGCAGCGCCGGGGTGCTGGCCACCAATACCTGGTAGGCCGTCTGTTTCTGCGCCCGCTGCAGCGATTCCACCTGCCATTCCAGCCGGGGCGACGTTTCATCCAAGCCGGTGGGATTCTCCAGGTATTCCGTCCGCAGGGCGGTGGGCGTCAGCGTCCCCGCCAGGGTCGCGCCGGCGGTTGCTAAAAAACCCAGAAACCAGATCCAACGATGTTTCGGTGACTGACTCATGAGCCTATTAAACCTGAAGCTCCTCGTGATGCAAGCCCGCTTCAGCCCGCCGCCGCGGACTTGATTCCCGGCTGAGGTGGGGTAGGCTGTCTTTGGCATTGAATATCCAAAACCCATGAAGGCTCCCGACCAACCATTGCCTCAGCCGCCATTGGTTCCGGCGGGGGCAGATCCTGGTTCTGCGCAGGAAAAATTTGAAAAATTGGCCCGGGACTACGGCCTGGCGGCCCAGGAGAACCGTTTCGCCGAGGCGGAGCAGATCGCTTTGGAAATGCTGCTCGCGGCCGGCGAGGAGGCCGCCCGGAATCCCCCCCCGGAAGCCCCGCTCTGGGAAAAAGTGTCGGCCTTGGAAAATTCCGGGGACTGGGCCGGGGTTGAGGCCGTCCGCCGGGAGTTGGTCGCCCTGGCCGAGGCCGGCGGCCGGGCTGGCATCATCGCCAAAGCCCGCCAGGATCTCAGCGAGCTGCTGTTGTTTTTGGGCCGCCCCGGCGAAGCTTGGGAGGAGGCTCGGGGCGCCACCGCAGCCGGCCGGCCGGCCGGGCTGGAAATTCTGGATGTCATGCTGCTTTTGAATGAAGCAGCTTGCGCTTTGGAAATGGGGCAGACCCAGGCGGCGCTGGACACCGTCGAGGAGGCGATGGGCTTGCTCCAGGAGCAGCCACTCACCAGCCTCCTTCGGGCGCGGGCCTTGAACCAGCGCGCCCGCTGCCGGCTGGCCCAGGGGCGCCTCTCCGACGCGGCCACGGACCTGGCTGCCAGCGAACAACTGCTCGCGGGCAAAGGCGCCTGCGAATTCGCCGCCGGGGTGCAGGCCACCCTGGCCGCCTGGTGGGAAATCCGAGCCACCCTTTACGGAAAACAGGGGGCTTGGGCCGAGGCCTTGCCCGCCTGGCAAAAGGCGGTGGAAAAACGCCAGCTGGTCGCCTCGCTGCCCCAGGTGGGATCCCCCAGAAGATTCGTCCCGCTGGCCAGGGCGCTCCAGCAATGCGCCTGCGCCGCCCGCCGGCTGGGATTTGAACCGGAGGCCGAAACCCTGGCGGCGGAAGCGCGGGCCATCGCCGCCCAGTGCCCGGGCCGGCCACCTTTGAAAGATTCAGAATAATAGCGACAGCCTGGGGCGGACCGGAGTAAAATGGCCCCACGCTATGGAAAAGACCATCACTTTCACTTTAAATGGCCAGCCCAAGACGGTGACGACTGATCCAAGCCGTCCCTTGTTGGAGGTTTTGCGCGAAGATTTGGAAATGACCGGCGCCAAGTATGGCTGCGGGGAGGGCCGTTGCGGCGCCTGCACAGTTTTGGTGGATGGCCAAAGCACCTTTGCCTGCATCACTCCGGTGGGCAAGGTCGGGCAGCAAACGGTTTTGACCATCGAAGGCCTTGCGCCCGCCGAGGGTTTGCACCCGGTGCAAACCGCCTTCCTCGAGGAGGGCGCCGCGCAGTGCGGTTATTGCACCCCGGGCATGATTTTGGAAACCGTCAGCTTCCTGAAGTCCCAAGCCAAACCGACGGAGGAGCAGATCCGGTCCCGCATGGAGGGCCATTTGTGCCGGTGCGGCAATTACCCGAAAATCATCAAAGCCATCCAGCGGGCCGCTGGGACTGGCCAATAATGCGCTTCAATATTAATTGTTTTCCGCTGCCTTTTAATCCGGGGTCATAACCATGAACGCCAAGGAATCGACATTTTCCAATGTGCCCGCTAATCCCGCCTTTGATGAAGACCAGGAGCTGGTGGCTCCCGTGGCCTTCGATTTTGGCCTGGACCGCCGCGGGTTTGTGCAGTTGCTCAGTGCCGGATTGCTGATCACCACCAGCGTGGTCCCCGCGCTGGCCCAGCAGCGTGCCGGGCGTGGGGCTGGCCGATCCGGCGCCGGCGCCGGCGGCGTGGCGGCGCGGCTCCAGGTGGGCAAGGATGGGATCGTGACGGTTTTCACCGGCAAGATCGAGATGGGGCAGGGGGGGAGGGCCGAATTGACCCAGGCGGCCGCCGAAGAGCTGCGGCTGCCGGTGAGCCAGGTGCGCCTGGTCATGGGCGATACCCGGCGCGTTCCCGATGACGGGGTCACTGCGGGCAGCCGGACCACTCCCGGCACCGTGCCGGTGGTGCGGCAGGCTGCGGCGGCGGCCCGGCAGATACTCGCGCAGATCGCCTGCGAGCGCTGGTCCGTCGAAGCCAGCGCCGTGGAGGTGGGCGGGGGGCGGATCCGGCATCCGGCCTCGAACCGGACGCTGGCCTATGGCGAGCTGGCGCAAAGTGAAGATTTGCCCAAAGCCTTCGCCCGAGGGCAGGCGGAAGCCGCCTTGACCCGGCCGGACGATTGGAAAGTGCTGGGGACTTCCGTGCGCCGCCCCAATTACCGCGACCTGGTCACCGGCGCCCACCAGTTCCCCTCGGACCTCCGCCGGCCCGGCATGCTCCATGGCAAAATCCTGCGGCCGCCTACCATGGGCGCCAAGCTGACGGCGATCGATTTGGAGCCGGCCAAGGCCCTGCCGGATACCGTGGTGGTGCGGGATGGCCAGTTCGTGGGGGTGGCGGCTCCCACCTCCGCCAAAGCGCGCGCTGCCCTGGAAGCCCTGGCCCGCACGGCTCAGTGGGAGGCCGCGCCGCATCCTTCCAGCCGGGAGGTTTACGATTATTTGCGCCAGCGGGCCCGCGGCGGCGTGCCGTCCAATCCCTTCGCCCAGGAATTGCCCGGGGCGCACCGCGTCTTGCGCCAGACCTATCACACCCCTTACGTCCAGCATTGCCCGCTCGAAACCCGCGTGGCGCTGGCGGAATGGCAGGACGGCCAGCTGACGGTCTGGACCTGCACCCAGAATCCGTTCGGTTACCACGGTGAGCTGGCCCGGGCCTTCCGCCTGGCCAATGATCAAGTGCGGGTGGTCGTGCCCGATTTTGGCAGCGGTTTTGGCGGCAAGCACACCGGCGAATGTGCGGTGGAGGCGGCCCGCCTGGCCCAGGCCGCCGGCCGGCCCGTGCTGCTGAAATGGACTCGCGAAGAGGAGTTTACCTGGGCTTACTTCCGGCCCGCGGCGGTCATCGATATCGAAGCCAGCCTGAATGCCCAAGGCCAGTTGGCCACCTGGCATTTCATCAATATCAACTCCGGCGGGGCGGCCGTGGAATCGCCCTATCGCATCCCCCATTCCCGCTCCAGCTTCGTCCAATCAGAAACCCCGCTGCGGCAGGGTTCCTACCGGGCTTTGGCTTCGGTGGCGAATAATTTCGCCCGCGAGGCCTTCATGGATGAACTGGCGGCGGCGGCGGGCGCCGATCCCCTGGAATTTCGCCTGGCGCACCTGGAAAATCCCCGGTTGCGGGCGGTCCTCCAGGAAGCCGCCCGGCGGTTCAACTGGGGGGAACGCGCCGCCCGGAAATCGGCGGAGGTGGGCGTGGGCCTGGCCTGCGGCACCGAAAAAGGCTCCTTTGTGGCAGCCTGCGTCGAGATTGCCATCCAGCGGCCCGCCAATCGCATCGTGGTCCGCCACGTTTGCGAGGTATTTGAATGCGGCGCGATCCTGAATCCCGACAACCTGGTTTCCCAGACGCAGGGCGGCATCATCATGGCCTTGGGGCCAGCCCTGCGGGAGGAAATGCAATTCGCCGGGGGGAAGATCCTCAATCCCCGTTTCGCCAAATACCTCGTCCCCCGGTTCAGCGATGTGCCCGTATTGGATCTCCATTTCCTGGACCGCAAAGATTTGTCCAGCCTCGGCGGCGGGGAAACGCCGCTGATCCCGGTGGCGCCGGCGATTGCCAATGCGCTCCACCATGCCACTGGCGTGCGGGTCCACGAACTGCCGATCCGCCTGCCTGGCCCGGAAGCCGGCCATCCGGGTGCTTGAACTGGGTGCCTTACGGTCCTTTTAAAATCAATGAGCATTCGCCTTGGAATAAGATCGATCTTCACGGCCACCCTGGCCTGGCTGGCCACCGGCCTTTGGCTGGCCGAAACCGGCCATGCCGCCACTGGGGACTGGCCGCGTTTCCGGGGGCCGGACGGAGCTGGCATCAGCCCGGCCACCAATTTGCCGACCCAATGGACCGACCAGGGGCTTTGGTGGAAGGTCCGCCTGCCAGGCCGCGGCCACTCCTCGCCCGTGGGCTTGAATGGCCGGGTGTTCATTACCAGTGGCGACGATGCCACCGGTCTCCGCACCGTCTCCTGTTTTCGTGCCACGGATGGCTTCCGCCTGTGGGAAAAAACCTTCGCCTCCAGCCCCGTGCGGCTCAACCGGCTCAACAGCGCTGCTTCCTCCACCCCGGCGGTCGATGAAGACCGCCTCTATTTATACTGGGCCACCCCGCAGGAAATCACCGTGCTGGCGTTGGACCACCAGGGATCGGAGGTGTGGAAGCGGAGCCTGGGGCCTTTCCTCAGCCAGCATGGCTGTGGGACCTCCCCCGTGCTGTTCCAGGATATGGTGATCCTCAATAACGATCAGGATGGCCCCAGCAGCCTCCTGGCGCTGGATCGAAAAACCGGGGCCACCCGGTGGCAGATCCACCGCAAAAAAGACCGCGTGGCCTATTCCACTCCCTGCGTATTCCGGCCCGCCGCCGGCCAAGCGGAACTCATCTTCACCAGTTCCATCCAGGGCATGACCAGCATTGATCCCCTCCGAGGCGCCGTGAATTGGGAATACTCCTCTGCTTTTCCGTTCCGCACGGTGGGGTCCCCGGTCCCGGTCGGTGGTTTGATTGTCGCCACCTGCGGGGAAGGGGGCATTGGCCGGCGCCTGGTGGCGATCCGCCCCGGTTCCCATGGCCGGCCGGCGGAAATGGTTTACGACCATAAAAAAGCCATTCCTTACGTGCCTACCCCCCTTGGCTTCGGGGATCACGTATTTCTTTGGGGAGACAATGGCCAGGTCGGTTGCATGCAGGCGGCCACCGGAAAGATGCTGTGGCAGGAAAAACTCGGGGACACCTTCATGGGTTCCCCAATCTGGGTGGAGGGCCGGCTTTATTGCCTTTCCAATAAAGGCGTGGTTTTCGTGCTTTCCGCGTCGGAAAAATTCCAGTTGTTGGCGGAAAATCCCCTGGGTGAGGAAAGCCAGGCCACGCCCGCCGTGGTGGATAATGTCCTTCTGCTGCGCACGGCCACCCAGCTCTTTGCCGTGGGGCCCGGTAATTTGAAGCCCCAAAGCGCCCGCCCGCCCGGTTCAGGTTTGCCTTGAACTGGTTGCGGCTGAACGGATTCAGCGGGAAGGATCGGCGGCTGGCGGCGGCGTGCCAAGGGGTGATGGGTGCTGGCGCATCGCAGGGATTTTGGCACGAGGAGCTGCCTGGTTCGCTGGCTGGCGCAAAAAATGCTTTTTAGCAAAGGTGGTTTTTTGGATTGCGCAGTCTGCGTGGTGCAAGGTAGAATTTCAGCCATCGTTAAAGGCAGCATTGACAGCACCTAGGCGGATGTTTAGGCTGTAGCAAAATTTAAACAGAACGATTTTACAATGTTTGTTAAAGCTTGTTTATCATTAGCCATTATTTGTGGCATCGCGGTCGCAGTTATCAGCTTCACCCAGTTGGGGCCGAAGATTGAGGGGCTTAATACTCAGATTACGACCCTTGAGGGCGAGAAGAAAACCGCCACCGATCTGGCCGATAAAAGGGGCAAGGATCTGAAAACGGCAACCAACGAGTTGCGGAGCACCTACGTCAAGCTCGGGCAGACTTCCAATGAGCTGGTGCAAGTCACCTCCCGCGCCACCCAGCAGGAGCGCCGGGCCAATGAATTGCAGGATAAGTGGGAAACCGTCACCAAGGAACGCAATGGCTTGGATATGGAGCTGGCTGCCTGGCGCGCTACCGGCCTGACTCCCGACCGGATCAATGCCACCATCGCCGCCTTGAAGAAAGCCAACGGCACCAACGAAGCCCTCATGGCTGAAGCCGTGGTGCTGAACCGCAAAATCCGCGATTTGGACAACCAGTTGAAGGAATACAAGGATCCCCTCCAAAAGGTCGAGATGCGCGTGGGCTTGAAAGGCAAAGTCCTGGTGGTCGATCCCAAGTGGGAATTTGTGGTGCTGGATGTCGGTTCCGACCAAGGCGCCGAGCGGCGCGGCGAGATGCTGGTCAGCCGCGAAGGTAAATTGGTGGCCAAAGTCCGGTTGACCAATGTGGACCGCACCCGCAGCATCGCCAACATCATTCCCGAAACCAAACAAGGGGATGTGATGGAAGGCGACCAAGTCATCTACTACTGATCCATTATATGCAGCTTTGGTGGAATCAAATGCGTCGCTTCAGCAGCCTGATCCTGCTGGCTGGCGGGCTGCTTTTCCTGGCGGGTTGCTCCACAACGGATAGCGAAAATGCCTCGCCACGGCCTTGGAATGGTCCCAAGACTTGGGAAAATGGCGTGCCTGCCGGGCTTTACGAGGGACGCTAATTCCGAGTGCCATCTGATTTTACGGGTCCGGTCTTTGGCCGGGCCTTTTGTTTGTACGCCGCCGATGAAACCTGGCGAAAACCTCAACGCGCCGGATGCAATACGTTCCAGGGAGGGTGGGCGAGCTTTTGGATGGCGGCGCCGCGGCGCCGCTTTGGGTTTATGGCCGGTGGCTGGCGGTGGGGTTTTTGGCGGTTTTTCCAAGGGGAGGCCTGTGGATTAACGCCGCCCCGTTGGGCCTCGCGTTTATTGGGGTTTAGGGCATTGCCCAGGGCGATTTACGTGGCCTGGCACTTTGGCGGGCAGGGATTATGAAATTGGCTCCGCTGCTTCAAGGCCATCGTGAGCTTGCTTCGGTGGCTCATTTAGCGTTTGTTTTTTGGCGTTGGTTGCGTAATTTACGGCCGGGCATATGCGGTTTTTAATGTTGAATTGGCGTGATCCGCACAATCCTTTGGCGGGGGGTGCGGAGCGGGTAACGCTTGGCTATCTTTCCTACCTGGTTCGGCGGGGGCACGAGGCTTTTTGGTTCGCTCCCCGGTTTCCCCAAGCCGATCCCCAATCAATTATTGAGGGCGTAACGATCCTCCGCGAGGGGGGCATTGGGTCCAGCATCCCCATGGCCCGGCGCTGGGTGAACCGGATGCCGCGGTTTGACTTGGTGATCGATCAACACCATGGCATTCCCTGGTATGCCCCTTGGTGGTGCAAGACTCATTGCATTAGCTATATCCACGAGGTATTGGGTCCGATCTGGAACACCTTTTACCGCTGGCCTTACAGCCTGATTGGCCGGTGGCAGGAGCGTTGGACCCACTGGTTTTACCGCCGGGTTCCTTTTTGGACTGCTTCCTCCGCCACCAAGGCTGGCTTGCACGCCGCGGGGGTGCGCCAGGTGACGCTCATTCCCTATGGCGTGCATACCGTGGCGCTGCCCGAGTTGGATTCCAAGCCCATCGAGCAGCCATTGCGCCTGGCCAGCGTGTCCCGCCTGGCCCCCAACAAGCGCGTGGATCATGCCATCTCGACCTTGGAGCGCTTGCTGGCCATGGGCCTGCGCGCCCACTTGACCGTGGTGGGCAGCGGCATGGCCGAGAAGCAGCTCCAGGATTTGGCGGCCGCCAAAGGATTGGCCGCCAAGGTGGAATTCACCGGTCCTTTGCCTGAGGCCGACAAGGACGCCATTTTGAAAAAGGCCCACCTCCTGCTCCACACTTCGGTGCGGGAAGGGTGGGGGCTGAATGTCATCGAAGCCAACGCCATGGGCACGCCGGCCGTGGTTTACCCGGTGGCCGGCCTGGTGGAATCCACCTTGCACGAGCAAACGGGTTTGGTTTCGGCGGCGGAGACGCCGGAAGCCTTGGCGCAAAGCGTGGCCCGGCTGGTGCGGAATCCCGATGAATACCAGCGATATCGACGGCAGGCTTGGGACCGGGCCAAAACCTTCCACTGGGACCGGATTTTGCCCCGGGCGGCCGAGTGGCTGGAAGGCCAGGCCCGGGGGCTGCCGGCCGCTGACCTCTGATCCTCAGCCGGACTTTCCCGCATGCGCATCCTGATCATCCACAACACCCTCAACGACTCGACCTCCGTGTCGGGCGTGCTGCGGCATTATGCCTATATGGCCACCGCGTGGGCGGCCATGGGGCATCCCACCGATTTCCTCGCCGCCCGGGCGGGCTGGCCGCAGCTCCGCCAATTGGCCCCGGCCGCCGGGCTGATCAGCAGCGACGACTGGTTCGACGCCTCGGGTTACATCGCCCAGACCTGGCGCTATTTCCCGGCTTATGGCTACCGCATGGCGCGCGCCCATTGGCAGAGGTTTGAGCCCCATTACGATGTCATTTATGCCTCGTCGCAATTGATCTTCGAGACCTACCCGGCCCTGGTTCTGCAACGACGGCGGCCCGCCCGCCTGGCCCTCAAAATCCACCATGTCCTGGCCGCCCAGCCCGCCCGAAAAGGCCTGTTCGACCGCCTGTTCCTCTGGTCTGAACGGCAAAGCGCCCGGTGGATGAACCGCCGGGCCGAAACCCTGATCTGCAGCACGCCCATTGTCGGCCAGGATTGGGCTGCCTTGGAACTTCAGTTGGGTTTGACGCCCCTCCCGGCGGCGCATATCGGTTACGGCCTGGATTTGTCGCTCATCCAGCCCGGACCTCCGGCCGCCAAGAAATTCGACGTCGTGTTTCTGGGCCGCTTGCACGAGCACAAAGGAGTTTTTGATATGCCCGGATTCTGGGCGGAAATTGTTGCCCGCCGGCCGGAGGCCCGCCTGGTCGTGGTAGGGGAAGGCCCGCATCGCGCCCGGACGCAGGCCTTGTTCCAGGAAAGAGGCTTGCTCAACTCAGTCACCTTCACCGGCGGCATCAGCGAAACCGCCAAGAACGAATACCTGGCCCAAGCCCGGGTGGGCGTCAGCTTGTCCTATGAGGAGGGGTGGGGATTGTCGGTCATGGAATTCCTGGGCGCGGCGCTGCCCGTGGCGGCGTACTCCTTGCCGGTTTTTGCCCACGCTTTTCCCGGCCAGCTGGAGTTGATCCCCAAGGGCGATTGGCGGGCCCTGGCCCAAAAAACCCTCGCTTTCCTCACGGACCCGGACCGGGCTTTGGCCGATGGCGTTCGCGGCCGGGAATTCGTGGCCCGCTATGATTACCGGCGCGTGGCCGAGGCCGAGTTGTGCGCCTTGCAGGCCGGCACCCGCACCCACCATGCCCAGTGATCCATCAGTAATCCATGCTGCGCCAGGAAGTCCATGAGTTGAGTCTCCCCACCCGCGGCCGGGGATTTTATGAATTCACCAGGGAGTTGGAGATGCTGGTCCGTAAAGCGGGCCTCCGCACCGGTTTGGCAACCCTCCTGGTGCGCCATACCTCCGCCTCCCTGTTAATCCAGGAAAACGCCGATCCCGAGGTCCGGCGGGATTTGGAGCGCTTTTTCAGCCGCCTGGCCCCCGATGGCGATGCCTTGTTCCGGCACACCTGCGAGGGGGATGACGACATGCCCGCCCATGTCCGCACCGCCCTCACCCAGGTTTCGCTCGGCCTTCCCATCGTGGATGGCCGGCTGGCCTTGGGCACCTGGCAGGGCATCTACCTTTGGGAGCACCGCCACCATGGCCAATCCCGGCAGGTCACGGTGCATTTGCTGGGGGAGTGACGGGATTCCGGGCGGTGGATTGAGAACGCCACTTGGTTTCCTGGCGAAGTTGGTTTATGGTGGTCTCGGATTCGGGGTCCTGGCGGGGCGGCCAAAGGCCGCTCCCGCAACCTGGTTGAGGAGGATTGAAAAACCGCTTTCCACATCTAAAAAGTCAGTTAGGATGGTAAAAAATGAAATACTTGTCGAAGTCGCCGGCAGTCGGGATGATCCTCACCCTCATCGGGGGGATCGCGAGCATCGCCTGGGCAAATGCCTATTTGGCCAATGCCGAACGCGCCGGTGAGCCGGAGTCGAAGAACGCCGAAACCAATGCCACCCTCAAGGTGGCGCCGGCGGCCGCCACCAACCAGGCGGCGGGCTTGTCCCTGACCAATCATTCCGGATCGTTATCCAACGAGTTCCTGTTCCGCAAGGTAAAGCTGCAGCCCACCAAATATAACAGCAACATCACCAAGGTGGTGGCCAGCCTGCTCATGCAGTCCCACTACTTGCGTCAGCCGCTGAACAACGAGCTGTCCGGCAAATTCCTCGAGGAATATTTCAATTCCTGGGATCCCCAGCACGTCATATTGCTCCAATCCGATATCAAGGAATTCGAGGGTTTGCGCGACAAGCTTGACAACCTGACACTGGAATCGGGCGACACCTCCCCCGCCTATGATATTTTCAACCGGTTCCTCGAGCGGTTCGACCAGCAGGTGGCTTTCGTGCATGCCTTCCTGGCCACCAATGAATTTACTTTCGACACCGATGAAAAATACCTCCTCAACCGGCGTGAGTTGCCCCGTCCGGCTTCCGCCGAGGAGGCGCGCCTCCTGTGGGCCGGCCGCCTCCGTTTCGAGTATCTCCAGGAGAAATTGAACAAGGAGAAACCGGCGGAGATCGTTAAAATCATCGCCCGCCGCTACGCCCGCCTGCAGCGTTTCCTCAAGGAATACGACAGCGAGGATGTCCTCCAAGTTTACCTGACGGCGTTGGCCCGCGTTTATGATCCCCACTCGGATTACATGGGGCGTGCCACCATGGAAAACTTCGCCATCGGCATGAAGCTTTCCCTCTTCGGGATTGGCGCCGTGCTCCGTTCCGAGGATGGCTATTGCAAGATCCAGGAATTGTCGGTGGGCGGCCCCGCCTTCAAGAGCGGCCAGCTCAAGCCCAACGACAAGATCATCGGGGTGGCCCAAGGCGATGGCGAGCCGGTGGAAGTGGTGGATATGAAATTAAACAAAGTGGTGGAATTGATCCGGGGCGCCAAGGGTACCGTGGTGCGCCTGGTCGTCATGCCGGCCGATGCCGCCGATCCCTCCATCCGCAAGGTCGTCACAATCGTTCGCGACGAAATCAAGCTCGAAAGCCAGGAAGCCAAAGCCCGTATCATCGACCTCCCTGGCGACCGGAAATTCCGCCTGGGCGTCATCGATCTGCCCTCTTTCTATGCCGAAATGGGCGCCCCGGGTAAAAGCAACCGCAAAAGCACCACTGCCGATGTCTCCCGGCTCCTCAAGAAGCTGAACCAGGAAAACGTGGAGGGTCTGATCCTGGATCTGCGCCACAATGGCGGCGGTTCCCTGGAAGAAGCCATCGCCCTTACCGGCTTGTTCATCAAATCCGGCCCGGTGGTGCAGGTGAAGGATTTCCGCGGGCGCACCATGGTACTCGATGATCCCGAGCCCAATGTCTATTACGAAGGCCCCATGATCGTGCTCACCAGCCGCCATAGCGCTTCCGCCTCCGAGATCCTCGCCGGCGCCCTGCAGGATTACGGCCGGGCGTTGATCGTCGGCGATAAATCCACCCATGGCAAAGGCACCGTCCAGCAGCTCCAGCAACTGGATCCCATCCTCCAGCAATTCGGCTGGCCTTTCACCAACCGCGCCGGTGCCTTGAAATTCACCATTCAGAAATTTTATCTCCCGGCGGGAGCCTCCACCCAGCTGCGTGGGGTCACTCCGGACATTGTCCTGCCGGCCATCACGGATTACGCCGAGATCGGCGAATCTTCCCTCCCGAATGCGCTCCCTTGGGACCGCATCGATAAAGCCCCCTTTGAACCCGTCAACCGGGTGGCCCCCTACTTGGAAGCCCTCAAAAAGACCAGCGAGGAGCGGCGGGCCGCCGATCCTGATTTCGTTTACCTCCGCAGCGAAGTGGCGCGGGCCAAGGAAATCTACCAGGAAAAAAGCATCACCTTGAACGAGCAAAAGCGCTTGCAGGAGAAAAAAGATTCCGAAACCCGGCTCGAGGCCCGCAAAAAGGAATTGAAAGCCCGGCCAGAATCCGGGCAAAAAGTATATGAAATCACCTTAAAACAGGCGGTTTTACCCGGCCTGCCTCCCCCGCTGGCCAACACCAATCTCCTGGCTTCCACCGGTTCCCACTTTGGGGCCTCGTTGCTCTCCGACCCCGGTGATTCACCGGCCACCACCAAGCCCGAGGATGCCATGCCCGTGGTGGATATTCCCCTGAACGAAGCCGAAAAAATCCTCACCGACTGGATCGAATTGCTGAAGAAAGAGCGCAATTAGTTGATTCATCAGGCCAATTGCTCCAGCCCCAACGGGGCGGTACCAATCCAGCCCAGCCACGTTGGACTTGCTGTTGGGTAAACCACTTGGGCCGCGATGTTCATCATGGTTGGTGTCACCTGGCACTTACTTCTGATTATGGTCGCCCTTGATCAAGTTGGGAAAGCCTCGTCCAACGCGTGGAATCGCCTTGGATTTTTCCAATCACGCCTGCCCCAAAGGGGCGGCCCTAATCCAGCCCAGGGCGATGCCTTGGGAAAGGCGTAGAAGAACCCGGCCCAAGCCCGGAAAGGGCGGAATAAACCAGCCAGCACCGGGGAATGGTTGCCAGGCCCATGCCCTCCACGGGTTGTTAATGGGGCCGCTTTGGGGAATAATAATCCGCAGCATCCATGAGTCAGAGGGAAATGCCAGCAATCTGGAATAAATGCAATTGATGGATGGTGCAAGCTGCTTGACGGCCGGTTGAACCCAATTTAGTATCGCCATTGTTCACCCGTAGTGTTTAGTGAATTAACCGAAGCACTCAGTTAAACCATAATAAAAAAGGAACAGCATGAGAAAAACCAGTTCAAACCGCATTTCCCGGCTGACTCGCTGGGGTTTGCTCGCGGCTACAGCGTTTTCGCTGGCGGCTGTCTCCCAGGCCACTGCGGCCGGGATTCCCACCCTCGAGACTAAGGACAAACTCAAAGGTTACTCGGGCCAGCTGCGCAATGGCTCGATGTTTACGGCAGATGCCGCAGGCCATACCGGCAAAGCCGGCGATACCGCCATTGATTTTGGCAGAGGTACTGGCCCTGTGGTCATCCAAGATGCCTCTTTCTTGAACGATACGGCCAAGAACGATGAGATGACTTTCTCGATCTGGGTCAAGAAATATGACATCGCGGACTCCTCCGTGTTCTGGGCGAATGCTGCCGCCAGTGGCCGTGGATGGCAGGCGCATACCCCTTGGAGCAATAATAATATTTATTTTGACACGGTTGGTTGTTGCGATGGGGGCACCCAGCGTATCAACGGGGATGTGGCCAATCTGCCCGATTATCAAACTTTTGGGGGCACCACTGCTTGTTGGACCAACTGGCACCATTTCGTTTTCACCAAGAAAGCGGAGGTCAAACGGGTCTGGATCGACGGCGTGATCTTCCTGGAGGGTGCCAACACCGCAGTTTTGCCGCAAGATTTCACCAGCCTTTACTTGGGCTCGGATGGCACCGGTGCCAGCCTGATGCATGGCTTGATCGATGATTTTAGCGTTTACGGGACAGCGCTGGAAGAGGCTGACGTCCAAAAGTTGTTTACTGGCACTTTGCCGACGGCGTTGGCGTCCACCACGAAACTAACCGCCTATTGGGACTTCAATGATGTGCCCGCTGAAGGCGCGTTCACGAGCATCCTGCCCGCGGACAAAGCCACCGCGGCTGCACCCAACTTAATTCAGATTGTTCATCTGGATGGAACCATCGCATGGGATGCTTCCAAAGTCAGCCTGAAGGTGGATGGCACCGATGTGGCGGTCACCTTCGTCAAAGATGGCAAAAAAGCCACCGTGAGTTATGTTCCGACTCCACTTTTTGAGACACAATCCAAGCACACCGCGGCGTTCACCTATCCCACCGCCACTGGCACCTCCAGCTTTGACTGGACCTTTACCGTGGGCGGTTATACCAAGGATAAAGTGGCTTCCCGAATAGGTATTTTAGCAGGAACGGCCAGTTTTACACCGGGCGGCGGTGGATTTTCCGGCAAGCCGGGAGACTACGGCATGGATTTGAAAAGCAATGCCGGTGGGTATGTTTCCGTCCCCAGCGGTGCCTTCCTGAACGATGCGACCAAGAACGACGAAATGTCATTCTCCTTCTGGATGAAAAAATATGGTATCCCCAGCGATTCCGTATTCTGGGCCTATTCTCCCTCGAGCAACAACGGGGAACGCGGCTGGCAAGCTCATGTTCCGTGGGGTGACAGCACCATCTACTTCGACACAGCTGGCTGCTGCGATGCTGCCACTCAACGCATGAATGCCAACATCAATACCTTCGCCGATTATACGGGTGATGCTGGATGGTGGACTAATTGGCACCATTTTGTTTTCAGCAAAAAAGCCGACGTCAAACAGATCTGGATTGACGGTAAAATCTTCTATGAAGCCAGCAATACTGGTCTCTTGCCTACGGATTTTTATCGCCTCCAAATCGGTGCCGATGCCTCGATTGTCGATGATTTCGCGATTTGGTCCAAACAGTTGGTTGAGGCCGATATTAATAAGCTCTTCACTGGGACAGTTCCCACCACCCTGCCCGCCGCCAATGGCCTGATGGCTTATTGGGATTTCAACGATATCCCGGTTGATGGGCTTTTCACCTCCTTCACCCCTGCCGATGGCAACACCACTGCTCCGCGTAATCTGGTGCAGGTGCAACACTCCGATGGCAGCACTCCTTGGGATCTGACCAAGGTCAGCTTGTCGATCGATGGGAAATTGGCCTCTACTGCTACTGTAACTCGCAATGTGAACCTGGTGACCGTGAAATATGTCCCAAGTCCTGACTTTGCGATGATGTCAACTCATACCGCCTCCCTCACCTATCCAATCGCGGCTGGTGGCACCAAGACAATCCAGTGGTCCTTCACAGTTGGGATGTATACCAAAGACAAAATGCACAACTACGTTGGAGCTCTGAATGGGGTTGCCAAATTCACTGCGGATGGCGGCGGTAAGAGCGGCGTTCCTGGAGATTATGCCATCGACTTCACCAGCGCCGGTGCTGGCCAGTCAGTTTATATTGACGATGCAAACTTCTTGAACATTGCTGGCACCAACGATTCGTTCACGATCGTGGCCTGGCAGAAGCTATATAACGTAGTAAGCTCGGCGCTCTTCTGGGGAGTTTCGCCAATCTCCAACGGTTCCACCCGCGGCATCGGCACACACGCCCCGTGGAGCGGTGGCACCCTGTACTTTGACACAGCGGGATGCTGCACGGCCGGTTCCCAGCGTCTTAACGCAGCTATCTCCACTTTCCCGGATTATTCGGGAAATGACACTTGGTGGACTAATTGGCACCACATCGCTTTCGTCAAGAATTTGGGTACGAAGGAAATCTGGATTGATGGTGTTCTGTTCGTTCAGGGCGATGGCACAGCTAATCCGTTGCCAACGGATTTCACCGTGGCTTATTGGGGCTACGATCCGCCGGATAATGCTTCCATGCACGGTCTGCTGGACGAAGCGGCGGTCTATGCGACCGCGCTGGATGAAAGCAATATCCAAAAATTGTTCAAAGGCACTTCCCCGAAGGATTTGGCCTCCTCGACCCAAATCCTGGCTTACTGGGATTTCAATGATGCCTACAAGCCGGTGACAGCCGTCACCCTGAGCTATGCCAAATCCGGTACCACCCTCACGATCACCTACACTGGCAAATTGCAGGCCAGCGACAGCGTGAACGGGACTTGGACCGATGTTGCGGGAGCCGCCAGCCCGTTCGCCGTGACCATTCCAGCCGCTGGCAACAAGTTCTACCGCGCCGCCTCCCAATAGTCCGTTGAGGATGGGTGTAAAATAAATAAATTCTAATCCTGCAAGGGACCGGTTACACCGGTCCCTTTTTTCTTATTGTGGTATAAGGCCAGGCGTTCGCGGGCAACCTTCCCCTCGCGCAGGCCGAAGTGGCGTCAATAATCCAGACCGGGACATCTAAGGGCATTGCTGGGTTGTGCACCGGCCAATCCATGGCCAGCCAGGAAAGGCTGGAACCAACTGTGGCATTCGCATTTCATTCCACCCCGAATGGCCCAACGCGGGCGGATCCGGTATCTGGCACGCTGGGGTTTCATTCCGTTCGATGATGCCGCCCTTTCAGGGTTGACGATGGATGATTGCGCGGTTCACCCAGGGCGATGCCCTGGGCTGGATTAGCGTCGCGCGGTGGGCGCTGAGGCAAACCCGATTTCGGAGGTGCGGCGGCATTCCGTGCGCCACCTTTTCTGCAATAACGAAACCTGAACTCAGCTCCGAAGGACGGTCCCAGTCCGCAAAAACCACCCTGCAAATGGCCTCTGGACAGGCCCGCTTCGTGAACTGGCAGGGGGATGTTTTGATCCTGCCGCTGGCGAAAGGGGTGTCCCCTCACCCTGGATGTTCCTTTTCGCCGTGGCCATTTACCGGCACGGTTCGCCGGGGGAGGGCGTGGGAGCAGACGGGATGGAGGCAATGTATTCCTGCTCCGCTACATCCTTTAATTGGCAGAGGGAGTGGTTCCAAATCACATCATGTACAAAGGCCGGGAAAAGCCACCGAAAGGCATGCCAGAAAGCCCGGCTGAGCCAGCCACCACCCCGTTGGAAGTTGAAGGCCACGTAGATGGATAGGTTGCAGGACTCCTCCGTGAGTTGCTCAATTTCAAACAGGAGCACGCCGCCGCGGGCGAAGCCATCACGCACCCGGTAAACGAGCAGGTGCCCGCCGCGGATCTGCTCGAGGACCAGGCTGAAGTGCAAACGGCGGTGGATCACCGTGTAGCGGATCACGCAGCCAGGTTCATTCGGACGTCCATCCGTGCGGGCAACCCGCAGGAAGCGGGCCTTGAGGAACTTGCGGTTGGGTTCCCCGAAAGTGCCGAGTTGTTCCAGGATCTGGCGGCGGGGGGCCAGGATGCGGATGGTGTACATCCGTTCGAATTCCAGCCGGTTCGGAACCGCAATGTCCGATTCCGTGATGAGCCGCGCGAATTCAGCCCGCTTGCCCTCCAGGCGTTCCCGGGCCACCCCGGTGGTGAAGCGCCCGAAGCCCCGCCAATCGAGGCCGAAGAGGCATTCGGTGAAGTAATTCCGGAGGGTGAGCAACCAGCCATTGGTGAACACCAGCCAGACGGTGGTGGGGTGGATGGCGGAATAGAATATATCCTCATACTGCGCGTCACCACTGGCGATCTGCCACAGCAACCTTTTGAGCCGTCGCTCCCCCCGCCACGAATTTTTCCGCTCGGTGATCACCGCCTGGTAAAGCACCCGGCTCAGCATGGGGGAGCTGAAGAAAATCCGGTGCAACCGGAACACGACCGCCGCGAACCGGTTGTCCCGGCGAAACCGCTCGATGGCCGGCAGATAGCCTTGGGCCAGGCTCCGGGCATCAATGCCCGCCTCTAGCGCCGTATCGGCCAGCGCCCGGGCCGTTTGGCAGGCCGAGAGAATGCCATCCTTGTACAGCCGCGTGGTGGCCAGGTCCCCTACGACGGCCACGCGGTCCGTGAACGGGTGGCGGGCGGTGCCCACGACCATCGACGGATTGCAGAAGCAGGCCATGCGGGTATGGTCGCACCGGGCCAGCAGCCGGTGAATATGCGGCAGTTCCAGGAAATGGCCCAGGATCCGCTGGTAATCCACCTTGGTTCGGGCCTGGTCCACGCTGCCGCCCACCAGCACGACGGTGATGAAGCCCCGTTTGGGAATGATGGAGCACATCTCCAGGCGCAGCATCCGGGAGCCGTATTCGGGGAAATGAACCTGGCCGTCCAAACTGGTCAGCAGGTGGGGGTCCGCCTCCAATTCAAAAATCAGTGTCCGGCGCAGCCCCGGCGGCACGAAGGCGGGCATCAGCCGCCGGATCGTGTCCAGCAGCGGGATGCCGTGGTGCACGCAGGAGGCCATTTCATTCACGCCGGAGGCGAACACCACGAAGTCCAGCTCGGTCCATTGCGTGCCCGTGCTGGTTTGGTGGCCCAGGAGCGGCCGGCCGGCCGGAGTGAAATCGGCTCCGGTGATCTCCGCGCCAGCCAAATGGGCGCCCGCCCGGATGGCCTCATCGAGCAGGAAGGAGTCGAAGCTGGCCCGGCTGTCGGGACGGCCGGTTGGCCGCGATCCCCGGTAAACCGCCAGCATTTTCCGGTCATCCGGCACATGGAATTCGATGTTCTTCCAATGCCCTTCGATGGTGATCGACCGGACCTTGCCTTGCACGATACTTTCCGGCACGGCCAGGCCCATTTCCTCGAGCGTTTCGATCAGCTTCGGCGACAGCCCCCCGGCACAATAATTGCAGCCTTTCCAATTGGCGCCGGGGCATTGGCTGGCGGTGGCATCGCTCCGCCGCCGCTCGAAGATGTGGAGCGAGAGATCCAGGCCCAGCGCCCGGGCCCGGTTCAGCAGGTGGATGGCGAAAAAGGCGCCCGCCGGACCACCCCCAATCACCCCGATCCGTGAACCATTTGTCAACCGCAGCCGGTTTGGATTTTCTCTCGGTTTCACGCCCTGCTCGCTCCGCCGGATCGGTTGCGGGCTGTTCCCAGGCCGCCCGGCGGGATTGTTTAAAATAAGGTAAAATACTGTGAAACATTAATCAATTTAAATCATCCGAAGTCATGGAAGGCGCCCCTGGCGGCACGGATCAGCGCCTGCTCCCGGGGGCGGCCATCCGGGGCGGTAGCGGGTGGCAGATTTATTGGTTGGCCAGCCTGAGGTTGTCCAAGTCGAAGCTCGTGCGGGTGGCGGCCATGCTCACGAATCCGAGCCAGGTCAGCTCGCGGAACGCCGCGCTGGGATGGCGGAGACCGCGGAATTCGCGTGTCGCCTGGCCGGGCCAGGCCACCCGGAGGGTCCAGGTCCCATCCGCGTCGGACCCCACTTTGGAAACCACTTCCAGGTGCACCCACTGGCCCAGGGGGATATTCAGCAAGGCGGTCCCGGCCACCGAAAGCCGGCCCTGCCGGATCCAAAAGCTGGGGCCGGTCTGGTAGGTGGCGGAGCGCCAGTCCCGCCATTCGTGGTACATATCCGTGGCGGCTTCCACGCGGATATCGAAGCCGCAGGTGGTGGTGCCTTGCCGGTGATCCGGCTGGTAGTAAAAGTGCGGGTTGAAGAGTTGCTGCAGGCCGGGGGCATCGGTGATCCGCAGGCAATTCCGGCCCCCGGAGGCGGCCACGTTGGTGACGGCGATGCTGTCTCCCTTGCTTTCGACCGATACCACCGCCAGGGGCGGCGCGGCGCCCAGGGGAAGCCATTCGAAATCCTGGAAAAATTGCATCGGTGGCGGGGTAGGAGGGAACTCCACCGGGCCGTAAGGGACTGAGCTGGCTTGGGCTATCCAGGCCGCCTCCCCATAGATTCCCGCGGCGGCGGTGTCGAAGGGCACAAAGCCGGCCAGCCGGGCCGGGGATGCGCTGGCCAGCCGGAAATCATCCTGGGCCGGCGCGAGGAACAGCGGATCGGCGAGGCGGGAGCCGCGATCCTGGCCGGCCTGCTGCCACGCCGCCAGGGAAAGGCCATTGAAGTCGATGTTTTCCCCGGTGGTATTCCAGTAAAGGTTGCTGCGCATCAGGAAATGGTAGTCGCTCCAGGTACCCGCGAGCAGGCGGCCACCAGACCAGTAAACCAGGTTGTTCTCGAAGGTGAAGGATTGATGGGATTCGGCCCGGGAACGTTGGATCTGGCCGTCCAGGCTGAAGGCCAGGATGTTATTGGCCACCCGGTTGCTGGCGCCGTAGTGCTGATGGTAGCCGCCGGTTTTGGTTCGATAAACCAGGTTGCTGGCCACGGTGATATAGCTGCTGCCTTCGTCATTGTATAATCCCCAGCCGCCCCGGCCGTATTGATCGTAGGAGAAAATGTCGTGCAGCCGGTTTTGGTTCACCGTGGTGCCCGGGGAAACGCCCAGCGTGTAAACCCCGCCCAGGTCGCTCAGCACGCCCCAGCCCAGGTGATGGATATGGTTCAGGTCAATATGGTTGGAAACTGCCAGGCTCGGCGAATAGCCCCATACCCAGCCCACCGAAATCCCGGTGTAAAAGAAATCGGCGATTTCATTGTGGGTGACCCAGTTGCCTCCGCTGTGGCCGATCCACACGCCGATGGCTCCGGCATGGATGCGGCCGCCCGCCCGGATGATGTTGTTATCGATCCGGATGCGGGTGGTGTGGCCGGAAGTGGCCGCCGGCGCGGTGGTGTCCCCGATCCGGATGCCCCCCGCGCCCAGGTCTTCCAGGCAGCAATGGGACACCAGGCAGTCGCTGGAGCCGTCGTGGAATTCCATCCCCCACGTGCCCACCCGGCTGACCGCCAAATCCCGCAGGGTGATGTGCCGTCCGCCGGTGACCGAGATGGCCGCCGGGATGGTGGTTTCGGCCTGGCCGTCCCCATGGCCGGCGGCGGGCAGGACATATTGGCCATGGGTGAAGCACAAGCCCTGGAAAGTCACCCACTCAACATGGCGATCACTGGCCGGTTCCCCCACCAACCGGAGGAAGGGGGCGGTCACTGGTGCATAGACTTCCGCCTCCGCCAGGTTTTCCCCGGGCAAAGGCAGGTAACTCAGCTGCCCGTCCCGGCTCAAGAACCATTCCCCAGGCGCATCCAAAGCGGCCGGGAAATTTTCCAAATGGAAACGCTGGTTGGAGCCCCAGGATAGGAACGCCCACGGCGCATCGCCAGTCAGGATCACCAGGCCGGTATTGGTGTCCATCGAACTGATCCGGTGGCGGGAGGTCTCCCAAGAGTGGTAGGCCACCACGGTCACATCGTGCAGATTGGCGCCGTTGAGCTGGGCCAGCGCCTGGAGGGTGGCGGGGGCCGCCTGAAAAGCCCGATTGCCCAGGGTGGGGACCGGCTGCTGCATATAGTGGTAGAACTGGTTGGGCGAACGCGCCCGGGTGGCCCTCCGGCCGTTGACCCAGAGCTGCTCGAAATACCAGGTTTGGCCGTTTACCTCGGGCAGGCGCGTGGTCCATATCCCCTGGGCGCCAGGCTGCCAGCCGGTGATCCGCCGGCCGCCGCTGAATACCGGGCGAGCACCCGGGGCCGCCTGGTAAACCACGGGCGTGGCGGGGGCGCCGCTGTCCAGATAGCTCAATACCAAAGGTGAGGTTAGAGCGTACGCTCCGTCCGCCACCACGATGGAGGCCGGGAGCTCCGCGCCGCCTTTCAAACGCCAACTGCGGCGGGCGTCACGCGCACCGGCCAGGTCAGCGAGGGGGCCATTGGCGCCATCGGCGGCTGGCTGCCGGAAGCGTCCGGACCAGCCATTGCTTCCCCCGGGGGCCACATAGAACACATTGGTGCGGGCGGCCACCGCGAAAGTGGTGGACGCCGCCGCCAGCGGATGCTGGTCCAGGTCTTGAACCTCGACGCGCACGTTTACCTGGCCATCCGGCAGCGGTTGCGCCAGGGTGCCGGTGGCGGAGTGGGAGCCAAATTGCCAGGCCGTTGGGGCGCGCACGCCATTGATCCAGAGGGCGACCGGCAGTGGGGGGGCGGGCAGCCCGGCCAGGTTCAGGATGATCGCCGGTGAGTTGCTGCCCAGCAAAGCGCCCAGGGGCGGATTGGCCAGGGTGGCTTGGGGAACTTCAAAGGCCCGGAACATTTGCCGCGGGGCATCGCCACGGGGTGGGGAAAGCTCCACCCTTCCCGAGCCGGGCGCCAGGCTCAGCCAATTCGTCCAATCCCGGAGGTTGGTGGAAACCTCGATCCCATAGGTGACTTCCGGCTGGCCTTCCAGCCAGAGCCTGGGCGCTTGGGCGGAAGGCAGGGCAATGCCCAGCCGGGATTGGGCAGCCAGCGGGATCCCGGTGATCAGCAGCAGGGCCGGCAGCCAGACGATCCGGAATCCCGGCTGGCGCATTTTATTCCAGCGTCGGTTGGGGGATTTCACCCCGCAGTTGGGCCAGGCCACCCTCCTGTTCGTAGACCCCGTAGAACAGGGAACAGGAATCGAGCCACAGGGTGATCCGCCGCAGATCCTCCGCCGGCAGCTTCACGTTGTAATGGCCTCCGGCCAGTAATTTATATAAACGGGAGGCGCGGGCGCCGAATTCGCCCGGAGTGGTGCGGTACCACTTGGGATCGTTCCAATCCCGCCCGCCGTAATTGTAGAATCCGAATTTGGGCGCCAGGCTGACATACGAGGCGAAATAGGTGGTCGCCACTCCGCCGCCTTGGAAGCGGACCTGGGCGCTGTCCAGTCGGGGAGCCTTGTCCCCTTTTTCAGCGTGGCAGGCCACGCAATGTTGATCCAGGACGGGCTGCACCAGCCGGGGATAGCTGAAGGGGGCGGTGCCGTCCGGTCCGGGAACGGGTCGCGAGGGTGGCCGGCGCATGGCCAGGGGGGTGTTGAGCGGCGCCGGGGGCGTCCCTTTGCGGGGTTCGTGGCAACCCTGACAGATGCTGGTTTCACCGGGCTGGAATTGGGCCGCCGAGCGCATGGAGGTGACCGCCAGCCCTTGTTCATCCAGGGCCTGGAAATACAATTCCTTGCGGGCCGGCACCACGAAATAGGCGCTGCCGTCCTGTTCCACCGGCACCTCGCCCACCACGGCCCGGGCCAGGTTCAACGAATCGGAGGCTTGGGGGATTTGAATGCCGGTGTTATGCCGCACCGCCGCGGAGGGGATGGACTGCGGGAAGATCTGGTAGATCCGCAAGCTCTTGATCTGCGTTCCCTCCGGCCACGGTTTGGTGCCTTGATAAACATTGACCACGCCCACGGTGGCTTCCGTGGTTTTCCCTTCCGGCGCCCGCACCGATTGATCCGGCATCACCGGCGGCCGCGGCGTGGGCCGCAGGGGAATCGGGTCGTGGCTGCCGATGTCCGCGTCCCGGTAAATCAACTCCCGGTTGCCGAAGCTGTCCACCAGGTAAAGACCGTAGTGCCCGCGTTGGCCCAGGCCCGGCACTTCCATGGCGGGATCATAGGCGCACAGGTAATAGTTTTCGCTCAAAGGCCAGGCTTCGCCGTAGGTTTCGGATCCCCCCTGGCTTTCCGGGAATTGCACATCCGGGGTCAGCCGTTTGATGGGGGCCAGGCGGTCGTCGTCCTGCACCCGCGGATCGAAGACCACCAGGGAGCCATAGGCCTGGCCGTGGTGCGGCGCGGCGGTGGCCACAAACCGGTGCGATCCGGGGATGGCCCGGATGCCCAGTTCCATATCCGGCCGGGCGTTGCGGTAGGCGTAGTTCCCATGGATCACCCGGGGATCGCGCCCATCGGGCGTGATGGTCCAAGGGGTGTGGGCCGTCACGCCGTGGCGGTCCACGTAATCCCAGCGCGTGTAGATGATCAGGCCCTCCGGCGTCACGCTGGGGTTCCATTCGTTGGTCTCGTGGAAGCTCAGGCAGCGGATGTCGCTGCCATCGGCCGCCATGTCATAGACCGTGTAGGTGGGGCAGACCCGCCCGCAGCGCAGGTAGCCGCCGCGCCGCTCGCTGACGAACGCGATGCGCCCGTTGGGCAGCCAGCAGGGATCGAAATCATTCCACGTGCCATCCGTGAGCTGTTCCAGGCCGGTCCCATCCACGTTCATCTTGAAGATATGGTAGCAGCGGCCTTCCGCCCAGTGTCCCTGGCTGGGGTCTGTATGGTGCCGGTGGCGGCGGTCGCCCTGGCATTCGACATAGGCGAATAGCAGGGTCCGGCCGTCATAGGACAAATCGGCCGAGAGGAACGAGCCGCCCTGGGTTTCCTCGCCCCCCAGGTTGCCCATGGCGTCATACTGGATGTTCCACCAGCGCTTGGGGCCGCCATCCAATTTCTGGCCGGTCAGCCGTCCCCGGGATACCACGCTGCCGGCCAGCATGTCCTTGACGGTGGGATTGGGGCCGAACGGATTCGATAAGATGTGCAGGCCGCCGCCGGGCCGGGCGGCCATGCCGTAAAACTGGTCGCACATGTGGTCCAGCAGCGCCCGGTGGCGCTTGAGGAAGACCAATTCCTGGAAATTCAGCAGCGGATTGGCAAAGGCCACCGCGCGGCGCAGCGCCAGGGCGCGGCGGAAGATGTCCCGCCGGGCTTCTTTATCCGCCGGGGCGTTCCGGGATTCGGCCTCCAGGCCCGCCAGCGACCGTTCGTGGCTGGAGAGATCCGGCGCGCCGGTCTGGTTCTTGAGGTCATTCAGCAAGGCCGCCGTGCGGCGCAAGACGATGTCCAGCGGATCGCGGTCGGCCGCCACGATGAGCGCCTCCGGGCGGAAGGTTTGGTCCGCCCGGGCGGTGAACTGGGCCCGCCGGGCCAGGTCATGCTGAAGGATGGCCCATTGCCGGGCTTCCTCGCCGGATGGGTAAGCCGGGATTTCGTTCACGGCCTGGATCGCAAACGCCTGCATGGCCAACAACAGTCCCGCCACGTAACCTGTGTTTTTCATATGTTTGAGCTTTCCCGCGGAGCGCGGCCGCCTGGGGCCTGGCCCGCGTGTTTCTTGTTCATGGCCTCATTCAACAGGTTCGGCGTTTTTATTCAAGGCCGCGCTTGCACAATTTTCAGGCGGCCCACCCGGATGCCGACGGCCGGAATTCTTTTGCAGGTTATCCCGAAAATCGGGATCATGGGTGCATGACAACGATTAAGAACCTGATCCGCGGCCCCTGGCTCCTGGTGCTGGCCGGCATCCTCCATCCCGGCCGGATTCACGGCAGCGACTTGAAGCTATGGTATGACCGGCCGGCGGCCCGCTGGCTGGAGGCGCTGCCGGCGGGTAATGGCCGGCTCGGGGCGATGGTTTTCGGCGGCGTGGCGCGCGAGCAAATTGCCTTGAACGAATCCACGGTGTGGTCGGGCGCGCCCAGCCAGCGCCACGATAATCCGGCCGCGCGGGAACATTTGGCGGAAATCCGCCAGCTGATGTTCGCTGGCGAATACATCAAGGCGCGCGACCTCTGCGCCCGTTATATGCTCGGCCGGCCCGACACCTACGGCACCCATCTGCCCATGGCCAGCCTGTGGCTCGATTTTCCGGCGGGCGAAAAAGGCTTCCAGGATTACCGGCGGTGGCTGGATCTGGATGAGGCCATCACCCAGACCGACTATTCCCTGGGTGGCGCGCTGTTTCATCGGGAGGTGCTGGTCTCCCATCCGGCCCAGGTCGTCGTGATCCGGCTTACCTGCGACCAACCCGGGCGGATCGGCTTCAAGGCCCGTTTGGATGGCGGAGCCTTGCCGCACGCGGTGCGGGTGGTGGATCCGCGCACGCTGGCCCTGAGCGGGCGCGCCGTGGAAAAGAAGCACAGCGATGGCAAGACGGGGGTGGCCTTCGAAACGTTCCTGCGCGTGCTGCCCAGCGGCGGCCAGGTGCGGGCCGGCACCAACACCCTGGAGGTCGAGGCGGCCGACGCGGTCACCCTGGTAGTGGCGGCCGGCACCACCTTCCGCGAACTGGATCCCGCCGCGCTGTGCCAGCGCCAGTTGGAGCGGGCCGCCGGGACCGCTTACGCGGAGCTGCGGGAAGCGCACCTTGCCGATCACCGCCGCTTGTTCCGCCGGGTGCAATTGGAGCTGGGATCGGGCACGGTTTCCGAGCCGACCGATCGGCGCCTGGCCGGTTTGCGCAAAGGCCAGGCGGATCCCCAGTTGGCGGCGTTGTTTTTTCAATACGGCCGCTACCTGTTGATAGCCGGTTCGCGCGAGGATTCGCCCCTGCCCACCAACCTCCAGGGCATTTGGAACGACAACCTGGCCTGCAACAGTGGCTGGACCTGCGATTTCCACCTGGATATCAACACCCAGCAGAACTATTGGCCCGCCGAGGTGGCCAACCTTTCCGAATGCCATGAGCCGCTGTTCCGGCTGATCGAGGCCCTGCGCGAGCCTGGCCGCCGCACCGCCCGGACGGTTTACGGGGTGGGCGGCTGGGTTTGCCACGTGTTCACCAACCCTTGGGGATACACCGCGCCGGGCTGGGGCTTGGGCTGGGGCATCCACCCCACCGGCGGCATCTGGCTGGCCTCGCACCTCTGGCAGCGCTGGCAATTCACCGGCGACCGCGAGTTCCTCGCGGGCCGGGCCTACCCGGTGCTGAAGGAGGCGGCCGAGTTTTTCCTGGATTACCTGGTGGAGCATCCCCGCCACGGCTGGCTGGTCAGCGGACCCTCCACCTCGCCCGAGAACGCCTTTCTCACGCCGGATGGCCAGGCGTGCAGCGAGTATATGGGCCCCACCTGTGACCGGGTGCTCATTTACGACCTTTTCACCTCCTGCATCGAGGCGAGCCGCGTGCTGGGCCGCGACGCCGATTTCCGCGCCCGCGTGGAGGCGGCCCGGGCCCGTTTATCGCCGCTCAAAATCGGCCGGCATGGGCAGTTGCAGGAATGGCTGGAAGATTTCGAGGAGGCGGTCCCCAACCACCGGCACACCACCCACCTGATTGCGCTGTTTCCCAGCGATCAAATCACCCCGCGGGGCACGCCCGATCTGGCCCAGGCCGCGCGGGTGACCCTCGAGCGCCGCCTCAGCCGGCCGGATTGGGAGGATGTGGAATGGAGCCGGGGCAATCTCATCAATTTCTACGCCCGCCTGGGGGATGGCACCCAGGCCCACAAGCACCTCTTGGGGTTGCTGGGTGAAGACACCGATAGCAACCTGCTCACCTTTTCCCGCGGCGGCATTGCGGGCGCCCCCCAGAATATCTTCTGCGTGGACGGTAATTCCGCCGGCGCCTCCGGGGTGGCGGAAATGCTGCTGCAAAGCCATGGCGGGGAGATCACCCTTCTGCCGGCCCTGCCTGCCGAATGGCCCCGCGGAAAGGTGGCTGGCTTGCGCGCCCGGGGTGGCTTCGAGGTCGGTCTTGCCTGGCAGGATGGCCAGCTGAGGTCGGCGGCCATCCGCAGCCTCAATGGCGCTCCCGGCCGGGTGCGCTGGGGCGAGCGGACCTATGAACTCCGGTTGCAGGCGGGCGGCCACATCCAGCTGGAACCGGGACCGGGCAACACGTTCCTGGAGCCATCCGCAAAGCCTTAGCCGTCTTAGCCGTGTCAGGATGGAAGTGGTTGCACCGCAGATTGGTGCGCAAGCGGCGAAACGAGTCAAAAGTCCCGATTCGATCAGGATAAACGACGAACGACCAAGGCTTTGCGCAAAAGACCCAGCGCGCACGATTGAGCTAAATTGCCTGGCACGGCTTAGGCAAGGCAGCCCATCGGATTTTAGGTGAAGCCAGCCTTGGTTGGGAGCGCGTGGGTTTCACGCTTTTTTTAGTGTGAAAACAGCCTCTCCCGGCTAAGCGTGGCGTCCCGGCCTAGGGATCCGAAGTGGGTAACGGTTGTGATAAGCGGCATGAAAAATGCTTATATTCCTGGGTGTAAGCCGGGCATCTGCTTTTGGGCTTGTTTAGGGAGGCTTTATGGATTAGGAGTGGAGTATCGGCCCCACAGCAAGCTTAAAGGAGTTACGGAAACGGAATAAGGAGCCGATGGTGTCAGGTCAACGCCAGGATAAAAGAGTATGAAAGCAGAATACACAATTGCGATCATCATCGCCAGTGCTGGCATGGCTAGCGGCCAGGTGACGATCACTTCCAAAGATATGTTCAGCACGGTGGGGCAGTATTACCGGGTCTATGCCAACCCGGCTCCCACCGCCCTCTCCGCCTCGCACTATGACGTAACCGGACGGTTGGGCAACCCGGGAGGGCCGCAGGTTTGGGATTTCTCCACCGGTCCGACCAACGTCATTTATCGCTACGATTATGTGGAAACCAGCGATGGTTCCCATGGGGACAATTACCCGCTGGCGAAATATGCCGAACGGCAAACCGTGGAGTCAACAGGCGTTGCCAAGGCCTGGATGTACCTGGAGCAGGTGGCCGGGGTTGGGCGGCGCAATTATGGGTTTGTCAACCCGGCTGACGATCCCTCAGAGGGGCAATTCAACCCACCCATAGTCGATTTTCCCGATCCGATGAAATATCAAGGCACCTGGAATCTGAGCACTACTTTCGATTTTACCGTGCTCGGGTTAATGCCGGCCCGCATCAATTACAGCGCCGAAGTGACGGTGGATGCCTACGGGACGATCATCCTGCCCGGCCTTGGCACCAACGCCTGTTTGCGGGTTAACGAGCTGGATACTTATGAAACCCTGGTGGATTTGGAAATGACCGGTGACTTCCAATCCTTTGAAACCGACTATATCCGGATTTATTATTTCCTCTGTCCCGGGTCCGGGATTGTCGCCGAGGTTCATTCCCAGCAATCGTCGGCTGGCGCTCCGGACATTAACTTCACCGACGCTTCCCAGTTCTCCCGGATGTTCGAGATGAGCCGCGGCGGTGCCGTCCCGAAACCCGAGCCCATAACGGATCTGACACTCACCCCCATGGGTGGGGGGATTCTGCTGAATTGGAGTAAAACCGCCAACACGGTTTCGTATCGCATCGACTGCACCTCCAATCCCACCGATCCGGCGTCCTGGCAGGCTTTGGGAAGCACCACCAAGGCGTTCTTCCTGGACACTGCCACCAGTGGCGCAACCCTGCGTTTTTACCGGGTCGTCAGCCTGGCTCAGTAACGGCTTGGTATGTGGCCTTGCGCAAGTCAGGCACACAGGCGTTTCTCAATCCGTCCAAAGATGGCAGGGCTGCGGTGTGGCGTTGGGGGGCGGAACCTGCCCCCGGCCTTCACGCTGATCGAGCTTTTAGTGGTGATAGCCATCATAGCCATCCTCGTGGCACTGCTGCTGACCTCGATCAGTGAAGCCAAATCCCTGGCGCAATCGTTGAAGTGCAAAAGCAACCTGCGCCAGCTGGGTGTGGGTTTAAGTTCCTACGTCCATGATTATCAGTCGTACCCGGTGTATAATTACGATAGTTTCACCGACCAGCCCACGCTGTATTGGCATACCCAATTGACGCCTTACACGGCTCATAAATGGCTGGATCCGCTTTACCGTTGTCCCGCTTACAAAGGAGCCAGTGTGGATGGCAATGAGGTGGCGGTTCCCTTGGGAAGCTACGGGTATAATGCCAATGGCGTGAAATACCCGTTGAGCGACCTGGGCTTGGGGGGGATCTACTCCAAAATCGATCCGGACGGCAATTTCCTGGGGGCCAGCCTTGCCGAAGCCCGGATTCCCGAAAACAAAATCCTGGTCCCCAGCGATATGATCGCCATTGGGGATGCCACTTTGGTGCGCCTTTCCTCGGCGGTGATCGACCTCCTTTACGGGGTGAAAGCCGCCGATGCCCACACCGGCATGGCCTTGCTGGATATCAATGTCCGGAATCGCCTGGCGAATCCCAAGTCGGCCTTTCGGGCGGGTTACCAGGCGGCCAATCGAGGACGGCACAACAACGCCGAAAATATTGTGTTGTGCGATGGGCATGTGGAGGCTCCCAAAGAAGAAAAGTTATATGATTTGGACGATTTGCGGCTGAAACGATGGAACAGCGATCACCAGCCGCATGCCGACCAGTTGCTGCCATAGCCGCGCCCCCCGGTGCCATCAGGTTCTCCGCCGGGGTGAAGCTGAATCCTTCACGACCTCTGACCGCAGGTGGAAGCGCCGGTGGATTTCCTTGAGCCGGTGGCCGGCCACGTGGGTGTAGTGCTCCGTGGTGTTGATGCTGGCATGGCCGAGCAATTCCTGGATGATTCGCAAATCCGCCCCATGCTCCAGCAGGTGCGTGGCGAAGCTGTGGCGCAGCATGTGCGGGGTCACATTACGGTCCATGCCCGCCAGGCGGGCCCGCTTTTTAACCCGGAGCCACAGGGTGCTGGTGGCCAGGGCGCGGCCCCAGTGGTTCAAGAACACCTGGGCCGGGCTGCGCTCGTTGAGGAGTTTGGGACGGCCCAGTTCCAGGTAGCGCTGCACGGTTTCCACCGCCTGGCGGCCAATGGGCACCACCCGTTCCTTGTTGCCTTTGCCCACCACGGTGATGAAGCCCGCCTCCAGATGCAACTGTTCCAAGCGGAGGCCGCAGAGTTCCGCCAGGCGCAGGCCGCAGGAATAGGAGATTTCCAGGAACGCCTGATCGCACAGGGTGTCCGGGGTCTCCGGCCGGGCCGGCTTCAGCAATTGTTCGATTTCCGAGCCCGACAACGCTTTGGGCAGGCGCTCCCAGCGGCGGGGCAGCGATAAATTTTCGGCGGCGTTGGCGGCCAGCAGTTTTTCGCCTTCACAATACCGGTAAAAAGCCCGCAGGGCGGCCATTTCCAGGTAAACCGTCTCGGCGCTGAGTTTTCTGATGGGCTTTCCCTGGGGATTGAGGACATCCCGCTGGCGCTCCCGGTTCACGTAAGCCGAGAGGTGATCCAACTGCACCTGTTCCCAGTGCTCCAAGCCCTGCGTTTTGGCCCAGATCACGAAATGCCCCAGCAGGTAAGCGTAGGTTTTCTGCGTGAATTCCGATTGGCCCTTTTCGTGGCGCAGGTATTGCAGAAAATCCTCGACCAGTGCTTGCACGGCAGGGTTGGGCCGCACCCCGCGGGCGCGGCCCCAAAGCGCATCCGTTCCTTTAAAGATTCTTGCCCGTCAGCCGTTGGTAGGCCTCCAGGTATTTGGCGGTGGTCCTGGCCACCACTTCCGGCGGCAGGGCCGGAGCGGGCGGGGTCTTATTCCAATCCAGCGTTTCCAGGTAGTCGCGCACAAATTGCTTGTCAAAGCTCGGCTGGCCTTTGCCGGGTTGGTATTGATCGGCGGGCCAGAACCGCGAAGAATCCGGCGTAAGCACCTCATCGATCAGGATCAATTGGCCATCCGCCAGGCCGAATTCGAATTTGGTGTCGGCGATGATGATGCCGCGGGTGCGGGCATATTCGCGGGCTTGCTTGTATATGCGCAGGCTCAAATCCCGGGCCTGCCCGGCGATCGCGGGGCCCACGATTTCCGCTGCCCGTTCGAAGGGGATGTTTTCATCATGGCCGGTTTCCGCCTTGGTGGCCGGGGTGAAAATCGGCTCGGGCAGCTCCGAGGATTCTTTCAGCCCGGGCGGCAGCTGGATCCCGCAAACCGTCTGGCTTGACTGGTATTCCTTCCATCCGGAGCCGGCCAGGTAGCCCCGCACCACGCATTCAATGGCCAGTGGCTGGGCTTTGCGGACCAGCATGCTGCGGCGCCCCAGGCGGTCGGCGTAGGGTTGCAGCACGGTCGGCAGGGGATCTTCCGCGCGCGCCAGGCGGTGGTTCGGCACCAGGCTTTCGGTCTGGTCAAACCAAAAATGGGAGATTTGGGTGAGCACTTCCCCTTTGCGGGGAACGCCGTTGGGCATGATGCAGTCAAAAGCCGAAATCCGGTCTGAAGCCACGAATAAAAGGCGGTCGCCCAGGTCGAAAACCTCGCGCACCTTCCCACTCTTCAGTTTGGTCAAGCCCGGCAACTCCAATCGCAACAACGGTTCTTGTGTCATGATCCTCAGCCTAGCGGGCTGGGTTTGGGCTGTCGAACGCGAAATTCAAGGCCCGGGTTTTGCGCAAAATCCCCTCGGCCATTCCCCGCGCAGCGGTCATCGGCCGCTGAATTCGATGACGTAGCGCACCGCGCCCGGGCGGGGCTGGATGGTGGTCTCCGTGGCGCTGCCGGTCAGGGCCGGCGCCGGCAATGGCCTGCCGCTGGCCTCGAAGGCTGTACATACAGTGGCGGAACCCCGGCGCCCGAATGGCCGCCGCACCGTGAATGCCTCCTCCCCGGAGATGTGCACCACCTCCAGCTGCCGGGCGTTCAAGGGGCGGATGGCCAGGCCACCCCGGGAGGCGGCCGCCGGGGTGGAAAAGAGCTGGCCGCGGCCATCCTGATAGAGGTATTCCGGGCAGGCCAGGAAATCGACCCGGGAGCCTTCCAGCGCCGAATAGCTGTCCAGGCCGGACTTCGCGTGGCAGGCCGCCCACCCGGCCGGCGGCAGAATCCGTTTCCGGCCATCGGCCTCCACCACCCAGTTTTCAGTGGGATGGTCATTCAGCCAGAGTTTCAAGCCGTTGGCGTATTCGACATGGAGCTGGCGCCGGGTCGCGGGCAGATTCCGGTCCAGCGCCTCGGAAACGTTCACCAGCCCCTGGCCATCCCAATAGGCGATCCGTTGGGGCGTTTCCAATCCGTAGCGGGCCTGGACCGCCTGCAGCAGGTAATAGGACCGGCAGGTGCGGGCCATCCCGTGCTCCTCCTCCACCAGCCAGCCGATATGGCCGTAGGCCAGGGTGTGCAGCAGGAACCGGTCAATGGCCCGGTCCAGGTTTTCCGGCTTGCGCCAATCGGGGATGGCATCGCAGAAGTTGGCGGTCCAGCCCATCCCGATGTCGCATTCCCGGGTGTGGATCTGGTAGAGATCAAAGACTGGCAGCAGCGGTTCCTTGGCCAGGGGC
This sequence comes from uncultured Verrucomicrobiota bacterium, assembly GCA_903845125.1. GTDB lineage: Bacteria > Verrucomicrobiota > Verrucomicrobiia > Limisphaerales > UBA1319 > CAIMWS01. The sequence continues at coordinate 5,177 of CAIMWS010000359.1, read as the reverse complement.
CGGTTGTTGTAAGCCAGCGCGTAGTTGCCATCGGCCAGCCCGGCATACAGCCAGTGATAAGATCCCTCCGAAAAGATGGGTCCATCATACACCCGGGAGTCGTTGCGCAAAAGTTCGCCGTAAGCGTAGAAAGTCTGGGCGAAAGTGGCGGCCCCGGGCGTCCGCGCGTCGCAATCAAGGTAGCCCCAGGGAGCCACCGCGGTATGCACATCGGTGTAGGCGCTGCTGGGGTTGAACACTTGCTTGATCCAGGGGGCGAGCACGGCGTCGAATTGGACGGCGCTCAGCGGCTTGAGCGCCCAGCAGCGCGGCCAGGCGGATCGCCATTTGCCATCCGGCAGGCGTTGCACCGCGTCCGGGGTCCAGAACTCGTTGACGGGCGCGAAATCGGTATAGTTGCTGTAAAGCCCCGCCAGCCAGCCCAGGCCGCGCTGGTGGGCCACATATTGGCGCAAGGCTTCGTCCCCGCCTTTTTTCGGGGCGGCGTGGCGCCGCAGGGTGAAGCTTTCACCGCCGTCCCGCCAGCTGATCTCATGGTTGCACTGGATCAGCTTTTCAATGCCGTAAGCCCGCAACGTGCGGCTGCGCTGCATCTGCTTTTCATAATTATCCGGCCCCCAGGTCTCCTGCCACAAACGGTCCGCCGCCTGCCGGGCATGCAAGCCTGCCGGGTTGGCGACCGTGGGCAGCACTTCCTCCACCCGCGGCGACACCGTGATGAAGATCCGTTCAAACAGGGGATTGCGGACCCCGTCCGTGCGTTTCAAATACCGCACCCCGCCGTTGATGCGCGCCTGGTTGGTGGGCCCGGTTTCCGGGCCGAACAGCTCGGAGCCGTTCGAGCGGTACCAATCCACCCAGATGGAGGAGAACACCCGCTGCGCCCCGGCCTGGGAGAGGAGAATCAAAGGCTGGCTGCCGGCGTAATTTAAAAACGGCATCCAGAAGGTCCGTGGCCGGGTGGCATCCGGCAGATGGCCGAAATCCAATCCGGTCGCCTCGCCAGTCCGGTTGATGACATCCAGCACCAATGATTTCTGCCAGATTTGAAGGCTCAATTCCGTGCCGTCCGCGTAGGTGGCCGTGACGGTTCCGGCCTGGTTTTTCACCGCCTTCAGAGCCTGGCTTTTGGATTCATCGAACCGGATTTTTCCCTCCTTCATCAAGGTGGCGATCGGGCTGCCATTGAATTCAGCGCGCAGGCTGGACAGGCCCTGGCTGGCGTCGAAAAAATAGGCCAGCCGTCCGTCGCTGCCTTCATAGTGAAAGGCATACAGGTCAGGGCCCCGGCGCTCCATCCAGGTGCGGTGGTTTTTTTCGAAGTGCATCGGCAGGATGGTGGTTTCGCGGGTCGGAAAGGGCAGGGTGCCAGGGCCGGTATTGGCGCCGGGGGATTGCCCGGGCCACAGTTTCAGGTTGCGCCGGGGCCGGGGCTCGAAAGCCAGCGGCCCGGTTTGCTCCTCGTAAAACCGGATGGAATCGAAATAAATCTCGCGGGGATCCTTCTGCCACCCGCCGGCGATTTCAATCCGCTCCAGGCACACGGGAGCGGCCAGATTGGTGGGCATTTGCTGGTGGGCCAGCCACCATTCCTGCCAGCGCACCCGATCCACCAGCAGGCGGTTGGTGTGGCAGCCGGCGTCCCGCAAATGCAGGGACACCTTCACCGGCGGGGTGTCCGGCGGATTTTCCCAATCCCAGCGGTTGCCGTGGATCCAGAGATCGACCGCGCTGGCTCGGGCCGGCACGGCTACGGGCTGGGGCGGGATCAGATACACTTTCGGCTCGGCGCCGGATTTGCCGTTGCCCTGGTATTTCAACCGCGCCACCGGCCGGTGCCACACCTCCTGGCTGCGGGTGGCCTGCAGGGTGGCGGAGGTGTCCCCCGCCACCTCCACTTTCCAGCCCGCCAGGTGGTCGAACTTCAAGGTGGGGGCATGGTCCTCGCGGCGTGCGGCTTCAATCATCTCGTAGGGGCGGCTGCCCGCCGGTTCCTTGGGATCCAGCTCCGGGATCACCGTCTGGGCCGCCACCTGGCCAGCGAGGCCAGCCCAAACCGCACACCACAAAGTCCATTTCATAGGTTTCTACAGCATGCCCGACAGCCCGATTTATTCAATGGCCAATTGCGGCCAATTCTGGCTCGGTTTGCCGGCGCGCGGCGGCCGGGTGGGCCTGCCGCGCGGAATTATATCGCCAGCCGGTAACCGATCCCGTGCACGGTCTGCAGATGTTTGGGGGCGGCGGCGGGATCGCCCAGTTTTTTCCGGAGCTGGACGATGGTCTGGTCCAGCGTGCGGGTGGTGCCGAAGTAACGGTATCCCCAGACTTCGTTCAGCAATTGATCCCGCGAAAAGACCACGCCGGGATGCTGGTGCAACAGTTGGAGGAGCTTGAGTTCCTTGGCGGTCAGCTCGAAGACTTCGCTCCCTCGTTGCACCTGGTATTTCCGCGGGTCAATCTGCGCCGCCCCGATTTGGAAAGTGCCGCCGGCCGCGGCCTCGGGCGGGGCGGGGCGGGCCCGGCGCATCAAGGCATGGATGCGGGCCAGCAATTCCCGCACGCCAAACGGCTTGGTCACGTAGTCGTCGGCTCCCAGCTCCAGGCCCACGACTTTGTCGATTTCCTGGCTTTTGGCGGTGAGCATAAGGATGGGCGTCAGCACCTTGGCTCCGCGCAGTTGCTGGCAGATCTCGTAGCCGCTCAAGCCCGGCAGCATGATGTCCAGCAGGATCAGGCCGGGCTGGAATTCGCGCGCCGCCGCCAGCGCCTGGCTGCCGTGGTCGCAGGAACGCACCTCCCAGCCATCCCCGGTCAGGATTTCCTCCAGGCCGAGCCGGATATGGGCGTCGTCTTCCACGATGAGAACCTTGTTTTTCATGAGCGGCCGGGGATCCGCAGGCGGAAAATACTGCCCCCTTCCGGCCGGGGTTCGTAAACCACGTCCCCGTGGTGGGCGCGGGCCGTCTGCCGGGCCAGGGTCAGCCCCAGGCCCGAGCCGGGGATGCCCCAGGAGAGTGAATCGTGGGCTCGGAAAAACTTCTCGAAAATCCGGCTCTCGCACCCTTTGGGCACGCCGATGCCCCGGTCCAGGATGCTGACTTCGATCATGGGCTGGCCCGGTTTTCGCGCCCCCACCTGCACTTCGATTTCCTGGCGGCCATTGGCAAATTTTTCGGCGTTGGACAACAGGTTCACCACCACCTGGGCGATGGCGTCCGGGTCGATATCCGCTTCCAAAGCTTCGGCTGGCCAGCTGGCCGCCAGTTTAAAGCCTTTGGCTTCCAGGTGGGGACGGTAAGTTTCCACCACCCCGGCCACGATCTGGCCCACATCCTGCGGGGAGAAATGGTATTGTTTTTCCCCCCGTTCCAGGCGGGCGAAATCGAGGACATTGTTGATCAGCCGCGTGAGGCGGGAGGATTCCGCCAGAATGATTTTGAGGTAATGGTTCTGCTTGTCCGGATCGGCCACACGGCCTTCGGCCAGCAGCTCGGAAAACATGCGAATGGAGGTCAGGGGTGTTTTCAGCTCGTGCGATACGTTGCCCACAAAATCGGTCTTCAACCGTGCCTGGTTTAATTCCCGGCGCAGATCCGAGACGATCAGCCAGCTACCGCCGCCGATGGCCAGCAGCAGCAGGCAGACGACGAGGCCCAGGATGATTTGGACCGTGCGGGCGGCCTCGTTGAAATGTGCCGGGTTCAGGAAATAGAGGCCGGCCGTCCAATGCGGCAAGGCTTCGCCGATTTCCGCCGCCACAAACGGGTGTTTCCAGTCCGTGGTGAATTGCGGGTGCGATTGGATGCGCGGCCGGGCGGTGTCATCCAGCAGGGCTACGCACGCCAGGTCGGTGGTGGTTTTGCCCGGGCGCGCCGAGCTGGTTTGTGAAATGCCCGGGCTTTCTCCGCCTGGCTCCTGCTGGCTGGGCGCGGCGGGCGCGAAAAAGGGCCGCAAATCCTCCACCAGTCGATCCAGATCGCATTGCGCGCCAAAAACAATCTGCGGATCGCGGAGCGAGCGGTACCAGATCCAAAGCTTGAGCTGGTTGTTCAGGAAACGGGCCATGGTGCCCTCGTTGGCATCCCCGATCAGCCGGTTGAATTCGGCTTCGGCAATCGTGATCCGGGAAAACGGCTCCCCTTGCACCCCCGGCCCCCGGCTTTGCGGCACCACGGTGTTTTGGGTGGCGGTTTTACGCTGGGCCACGACCTGCTTCAGATAATTGCCCCCGTATTCCACGGCTGGGGCCACCGGTTGCGTCGCCTGGCTGAGGCCATTGGGGGACTGGCCGGGAGGCGGGGCGGAAGGGATCGCCACCTGAGGCCCCGGCTGGCCGTCCGCGGCCGGCCTGAGGTTTTGCTGAAAGGATTGCCTCGATCCCCATTGGTTGACGTTGAATCCCTTATTATTGGAGACAAACGCCTCTGTGGCTTCGCGGTTGCCCAGGAAGGAGCCGTTGTCGAAGTTAAACCGCCGGGCTTCCTGCCGGCTGGTGGCCGTGGGGCACAGGATCACCCCATTGAGGTCCACCACGAAGCCGATTTCCGCCAGGGGCCAGTTTTGGTGGAGGTGCTGATCGAAAAGTGGGGCCACCGCGCGGGGCGTCTGGCCGGACACCAACGATTCCACCACCAGCCCCAGTTCGCGTTGCCGGATGGCCAGTTGGCTGCGCACCTGGCTGGCCAGGGCATCCACCCGGCTTTGGTAAATCACGGATTCCTGGTGCCGCAAAATGAGGTGCTCATCGCGCAGGGAACGGATGGCCAGCCAGGCGAGGACCAAGCTGGGCAGCAGGACGGCCACCAGAAATATGAGGGCGACTTTTTTCATCGGCCACCATGGCAATCTGCCCCTTTTTCCGGGATGCGTCCAGCCCGTTTCCTGGTGGTCCGGAATCTCTGCTGGGGATGTTTTGGGGATAAATGGCTCACCAACATCCGCCGCGGAATGAATTTGTAAATCCGTTCAAGGTGGTGTTTCATATGAGGCATGATCGAGTACCGCATCTCCATGGAATCTGGCCGATTGTTTGAATTCAAGGTGGATCCGCGGCAGGTGGCTGATACTAAGTCCGATGGGCGTCCGCACCCGGATTGGGTCCGGCTGGAATTTCACCAATGCTCCAATTGCCCGCTCCCGCGCGGTAGCTGTGTTTACTGTCCCGCCGCCCTGGC
>CAIMWS010000358.1 GCA_903845125.1 uncultured Verrucomicrobiota bacterium | reverse complement strand
GGTGGAACAAACGGGCCGCGGCGAGCGGGGGTACGATATTTATTCCCGCCTCCTGGTGGACCGTATTGTATTTCTAGGCACGCCGGTGGACGATATGGTTGCTAATGTAGTGATCGCCCAGTTGCTGTTCCTCCAGATGACGGATCCGAAGAAAGATATTCACCTTTATATCAATTCACCAGGGGGCAGTGTCACCGCCGGTCTGGCCATTTATGACACCATGCAGTTCCTGACCTGCGATGTGAATACCTATTGCATCGGCCAGGCCGCGAGCATGGGAGCCGTTTTATTGTGCGGCGGCACCAAAGGCAAACGTTACGCTCTTCCCCACTCCAACATCATGATCCACCAAATCCTGGGCGGCGCCGAAGGCCAGGCCAGCGATGTGGAAATCCGGGTCAAATACATGCTGCGGCTCAAACAGCGGCTGAACCAGATCATTGCACGGCATACCAACCGGCCTGTGGAACAGGTTGAGCGGGATTGTGATCGCGATCACTTTTTAACCGCCGAGGAGGCCCGGGCCTACGGCTTGGTGGATGAAGTTGTAAAATCCCGCAAAGAAATCCCCGGGCTGGCGGAAGCACGCCTGACTGACTTGAGCGGACCTCCGGGACCGTCCCCCACTCCCGATAGCGGCTCGTCATCCGGACAAGCTGCCGCCCATTAACTGGCCGGGGCATCTGGATTTTGCACATGGCGCGCTCGACTAATTCCACGCAATGCAGTTTCTGCGGCAAATCGCCGGCCGAAGTCCGCAAATTGATCGCCGGTCCCGGGGTTTATATTTGCGACCGCTGCGTAGTGGATTGCCAGAAACTACTGGATAACGAACTGCAGGCGGACCAGAAGAAAGTAGCCGCCAAATTCCGGATTCCCAAACCGGTCGAAATCAAACGGAATCTGGACACTTTCTGTGTGGGGCAGGCCCAGGCAAAAAAGACGCTGGCGGTGGCGGTTCACAACCACTTCAAACGCATTCATCCGGATTATCAAAATTCGAATGCCCGAACGGACGAATCCCAAGCGCCGGATGCATACCAGGACGTGCAGCTTGAAAAATGCAACATCCTCCTGATCGGGCCAACCGGTTCGGGGAAAACCTTGCTGGCACGCACTTTGGCCAAAGCGCTGGATGTGCCGTTCGCCATTTCCGACGCGACCACTTTGACGGAAGCTGGATATGTCGGCGAAGATGTCGAAAACATCATCTTGCGACTGCTCCAAAACGCTGATTACGACGTAAAACGCGCCCAGATGGGCATTATCTATATCGACGAAATCGATAAAATCGCCCGCAAAACGGAAAACGTCTCCATCACCCGGGATGTTTCCGGCGAAGGCGTTCAGCAAGCACTCCTCAAAATCCTTGAAGGGACCATTTGCAACGTTCCCCCGCAGGGTGGCCGCAAACATCCGCAACAGGAATACATCCGCGTCGATACTTCCAATATTCTTTTCATTTGCGGTGGTGCCTTTGTGGGATTGGATAAACTGATCCAGCGGCGCCTCGGCCACCGCGTGATGGGATTTGGCGCTTCCGAGCAAGGCTTGGCCACTGCGTCCATCGATCCTGGCCGGGTATTGCATAGGGTGGAACCGGAGGATCTTTTGACTTACGGTTTCATCCCTGAGTTCATTGGCCGACTGCCCATGGTCACGGTTCTGGATGAACTGACCGAGGATGAGTTGGTAAGCATCTTGACTGATACGAAAAACGCGCTCACCAAGCAATATGTGAAGCTCATGGCCATGGATGATGTGGAGTTGAGCTTCAGCCCGGATGCCCTGCGCGAATTGGCGGCCCAAGCCATTAAAAAAGGCACCGGGGCCCGGGCCTTGCGCAGCCTGATCGAGAAACTCATGCTTGATGTCATGTTCGACATCCCGAGCGAAAAGAATGTTACCTCCGTAACCATCACCCGGTCGGTGGTCATCGGCGAAACCAAACCCCTCATTCGCCGCAAACAGGATCAGGCCGCGGCGTGATGCGCGCCGTTCCGGCGCGCTAGGAATCCATGCTTGAAGTCGGTTTATAGATGGATTGATCGTGGCCTCCTTGAGGTGTCTGAACACTCGAGGCACAGGCTGATAAAGCGGGCATCAAGCGATAGGTTGGTTAAAAGTCGGACAGGCTAGGTCGTTGTTTTAAGCCCGAACTCCGAAGTTAGGTTTGCATTTTTTTTAGGGGATCGATAAGCGCCTCGTTCATATTCCACCTCCGCCGAGTGCCTGCCGAGCCTCCGGAGGCACCAACTTCGGCGACGCGCTTTTCAACCAGTCCAAGGCTT
>CAIMWS010000357.1 GCA_903845125.1 uncultured Verrucomicrobiota bacterium | reverse complement strand
GATGTTCGAGCCGCCGGTCTCCACGCCGATCTCGCGGATGACCGCGAAGGAGGCGTCGCGCATGATCTGGAATTCCTTGTCCGTCAGGGTCTGGATGGGGGCCACCGTGATGGAATCCCCCGTGTGCACCCCCATGGGGTCGAAGTTTTCTATGGAACAGATCACCACGCAATTGTCGGCGCGGTCGCGCATGACCTCGATCTCGAATTCCTTCCACCCGATGAGCGATTCCTCCACGAGGATCTCCGACACCGGCGAAAGATCGAGCCCCCGCTTGGCCAATTCCTCGTATTCCTCCCGGTTGTAGGCGATGCCGCCGCCGGTGCCACCCAGGGTGTAGGCCGGGCGGATGATGAGGGGAAAGCGGCCGATCTTGTCGGCCACGGCCTTGGCCTCCGCGGCGTTGTGGGCGGTGCCACTGACCGGGACGTCCAGGCCGATTTTCTGCATCAGCTCCTTGAAGATCTGGCGGTCCTCGCCGCGCTCGATGGCCCGGGCGTTGGCGCCGATCATTTCAATCTGGTATTTTTCCAGGACGCCCTGGCGGTAGAGGGCCATGGCGGTGTTCAACGCCGTCTGGCCGCCCAGCGTGGGCAGGAGCACGAGCTTGCCGGGCGCCCCCAGGCGCCGCAGCTCCTCCAATTCCCGGGCGATGATTTTCTCCACGCATTCGGGCGTGATCGGCTCGATATAGGTGCGATCCGCGAATTCGGGATCGGTCATGATCGTCGCCGGGTTCGAATTCACCAGGATGACCCGGTAGCCTTCTTCCTTAAGGGCCTTGCAAGCCTGGGTGCCTGAATAGTCGAATTCACACGCCTGCCCGATGATGATGGGTCCGGCGCCGATGATCAGAACTGAATGGATATCCGTCCGTTTTGGCATACAAACGGGGAAAGCATAATGATCCGGGGCGGCCTGTCAGTCCTTTTTTGAAGCTGGGGCGCGCGCCGGGTTTTGGCCCGCCGGGTTTTCCAGCGGAATCCGACGCCATTCCCTGGCGGAAAACCAAGAGTTGTGAGGGGAATAGAATTAGGTTAACCTGTTCCACCATACGGCCAGCTATGACTGATTACGAACAACTCCTCGGCCGGCTGCAGGCCCGGCGTTCCATCCGGTCTTTTGCGGAGCATCCGGTGCCCCGGAGCCAGATCGACCTGGTGCTGGAGGCCGCCCGCTGGGCCCCCTCGAACCACAACCGCCAGCCGTGGAAGTTCCTGGTCATGGATGACCGGCCGGGCATCACCCAACTGGCCGGCGACGTCGGCCGGGAGCTGGACGAAAAGCTGAAAAACCTGCCGGCCATCGCGGCGGGCTACGCCGCGGCTTTGCGGCAGCATGCGGTCCTGTTCCAGGCGGCTCCGGTGTTGGTCGTGGCCTGGCACAAAAAGCCCGTCCAGGTGGCGGCTGCCCTGTTGGAAAACGTGCCCCAGCCGGACCTCGTCTCCGGCGAGCCTTTGAGCGTGGCCATGGCGGTGCAAAACCTCCTGCTGGCCGCCCACGCGCTGGGGCTGGGCGCCTGCATGCTCACCGCCCCGCTGCTGGCCCCGGCGGCCCTGGCGGCCCGCGTGGGCCGGCCCCCGGGCTTTGAATTCAACTGCCTGGTGGCCTTGGGTTATCCGGCGGAAGCGCCACCCGCGCCTCGGAGAAAAAGTCTTGACCAAATAAAAATCCATTGGGATAATGCCCGGATCATGTGAAAGCGAAGAAGGTGAAATACGTCGCGCCCTGGCATGACCGGTTGTTCAGGCTCATAATGGATGCGTTTTTAGCGGTGGTCAGGAGCCGGAAAAAAATAACCGTGCCAACCTCGCTGGTTCCTTTGACCAAGGACTTCGTTACTCATTCGTTACCCATCGCCTGGATCATGGCTGACCGAGACCCCCTGGCCGGCCATTATGGAAACGGTCGGCAACCAAACGCCCTGCCTCCCTGGGATCAACTCGAAAGCCGCCGCCGGGATCAGGTTCCAGAGCCGTTAAGGCACGCCCCGCGTGGCGGCTCGAAGGCGTACGAAACAGGCAAACGATCCCATAACACCTGGGGGCTCCTCCATCCCGCCGTCCTGGAAAAACGTTGGCCCAGTTTCCCATGAGCCAAGCCACTTCCCGACCAGAAACTATGATTAATGGATCGCCTATGATGACCGAAAACGAAATCTTTGACCGCCTGGCGCCGTTGCTGGTGGAGGTGCTCGGCGTGGAGCCCAAGCGCATCACCCCGGGCAGCGGGCTGGTGCGGGATCTGGGGGCCGAGTCGATCGATCTGCTCGACTTGAGCTTCCGCATCGAGGAGGAATTCAAGGTCTCCCTGGAGGCCAACGAGGTGGAAAAAGAGGCCCGCCTCCGGCTCCCGGGCGGGGTTTACGAAAAGAACGGCTTCCTGACGGAGGAGGCCATCGCCGGACTGCCCCAGCTGATCCCGGAAGTGGACCGCACCCGGCTGGTGGCGGGGTTGCGCAAAACCGATGTGCCCGCCCTGCTGACGGTGGCGTTTTTCGTGCGTCTGATCGCCCGCAAGCTGGCCCAGCCTACCGGGGAGGCCGGCCATGCTTGAGGGTCGCACGGCATTCGTCACCGGGGGCAGCGGGGCGGTGGGCGCGGCCATCGTGCGGACCCTGGCCCGGCGGGGCGCGCGGGTGGCCTTTTCCTACCATTCCCAGGCGGAAAAAGCCCACGCGCTGGCGGCTGAATTAACCGGTGCCGGCCAGGCGGTCCGCGCCTGCCACCTCGACGTCCTGGATGCCCGGGAAGCGGCCGCCGTGGCGGAGGAAGTCGAGCGCGAGCTGGGCCCGGTGAGCATTTTGGTCAACAACGCCGGCCTGACGCAGGTGATGCCTTTTGCCCTGATCGAGGAGTCCGACTGGGACCAGATCATGGACGTCAACGTCAAGGGGATGTTCCTGGTCACCAAGGCGTTTGTGCGGCCCATGATCCGGCGCAAGGCGGGCGCGATCGTGAATATGGGTTCCCTCGCCGGCCAGCGGGTGCTGGAGGTGCCGGTTCACTATGCCACCGCCAAAAGCGCGGTGATCGGCTTCACGCTGGCCCTCGCGCGCGAATTGGCGCGCTACCAAATCCGGGTCAACGCGGTGGTGCCGGGGCTCCTCTCCGACGGCGTCAGCAGCCAGGTGCCGGAGCCGCAGCGGGAGGATTACCACCACCACTGCACGCTGGGGCGCGCGGGCAAACCGGAGGAGGTGGCGGAGCTGGCCGCCTTCCTGGCCAGCGACCAGGCCAGCTACATCAACGCCCAGGCCATCCGGGTGGACGGAGGCATATGATGGGGGGCCGCGGCCACGCACCGCCACTCCCGGCGATCCGCCGGGCCCGCCAGCCATGAGAGCCACCCGGCCTTATGCCTACCTGGGCACCGTCACCGGCATGTGCCGGCAGTGCCGGGCGCTCGCACCCGCCCGGATTTTCGAGGAGCAAGGGGCGGTTTACCAGGAAAGGCTCTGCCCCGCCTGCGGCTCCAGCCGGGTGCGGATTGCCGACGGGCTGGACTGGTATATGGAGCGGGCCGCGGCCACCGTGCAATGCCAGCCGGCCCGGCAGCCGGGAACCCCGGTGGCCCAGGGCTGCCCCCGGGATTGCGGGCCGTGCGGGTTCCACGCCAATGCCTGCCACCTGCCGGTGTTTTCCATCACCAACGACTGCAACCTCGATTGCCCGATCTGTTTCACCTACAACCGGCCCGACCGCAAATATTTCATGCGCCGGGAGGAACTCCGGAGCCTGCTGGACCGCCTCCTCGCGCGGACCGGCCCGCTCGATTTGCTGAATATCACCGGGGGCGAGCCCACCCTGCACCCGGACATCCTGGGGATGCTCCGCGAGTGCCGCCGGCCGGAAATCGGCCGGATCACGATGAATTCCAACGGCCTGCGCCTGGCGGCGGACCCCGATTTTTGCCGCGCCCTGGCGGAGCTGGGCGTGTATGTGGTGCTCTCCTTCAACACCTTCCGGCCGTCCACCTCCCTGGCCATCCACGGGCGGGACCTGGTGGCGGTGAAACTCCAGGCACTGGACCGGCTGCAGGAGCAGGGCATTGGCGCCACCCTCCTCAACGTCATGATCCGCGGCCTCAACGACGGGGAGATCGGCGATGTCCTCGCGCTGGCCCGCAGCCATTCCGTGGTGCGCAGCGTGACGGTCCAGACCATGGCTTTCACCGGCCAGGGCGGCGGCCATTTCCAGCCGCGGGAGGCCATGCCGCTGGATGGCGCCGCCAACGCCATCGAAAAGGCGACCCGGGGAGCCCTGCGGGCGGTTGATTTTTTCCCCCATGCCGGGGCGCATCCCTTGTGCTACAGCGTGGCCTACTACCTCAAAGACGGGCCCCATTACCGGTCCTTGACCGATTACTTCACGAAGGAGGAATTGCGGCGGATGCTCGGCCACGGCTACCTGCTGCGGCCCGGGGCTGATGGCCAGGATCTGTTCCAGGAGGCCATCGACCGCCTGTGGGCCGCGGGCGATCCCGCGCGGCGGCTGCCCGCGGTCAAAGCCTGGCTGGCCCGCCTGCATCCCCCGGGCAAAACGTTATCCCCCGCGGAGCGCCAGGCGGTGGCGGAGGAGAGCATCCTGGCCGTGTACCTCCATTCCCACATGGATGAGGACACCCTCGACCTGGCCCGCCTGGTGGCCTGCCCGGACCAGGTGCCCGATCCCGATGGCCGGCTGATCCCCGCCTGCGCCTACAACCTTTTCTACCGGGAAAAGGATCCGCGGTTTTGGATGGGGCCAAAGGAGACCGACCCATGACCTGGGGGCCATCCCTTTAGCTGCTATTCCGCGGCTGGAACCGGTTTCCTGGTGAACAGCCCGGCCCGGAAGATCCAGAGGACTGCCGCGACGCTGGCGATGAACATCAGCTCGGTCAGTTCCTCCCAGAAACCGAACCAGACCAGGTTGTCGCGGTAGGCGTGGAACAGGACCAGCCGGAAAAAGCCGAAGCCGAGAAAGCCGAAGCCGCCCGCAAAAAAAGCCTTGGACCAGGCCACTGGCTCCTCGCGCTTGAACCGCAAAAGCAGGAAGGAAACTGCGAACAGCCCCATGGCCGCCACCGGGCAATACCGGATCTCGAAGAGCTGATAAACCACCGGGTGGGAGTAGAGATAATCCGCGCCGAGGATCCGCGTGCGATAGGCCACGGCGTGCGTGGCCGCCGTCAGCGGCATCAACGCGAGCAGCGCCAGGACGGGGATGAACAGCAGGAACAGCCGCCGCAATCCGCAGGGGGGCCGGGGCATATTTGTGGCACCGGTGGCACAAGGACAGGGCGGCGCATCCGGCCTCCGGATCACTGAGCTTGATCAGCCGGCGGTCGAGGCCTTCAAAGAAGGCAAAGACGGTCAGCCCCATGCAGCCCACCATGCCGAAGCTGTGCAGGTATTCGAACCCCGTTGACTGGTCGCAATAAGCCAGGTAGTTGGCGGCGCAGAAATTTTCGCCGATGAAAAAGGCCGCCAGCGCCCAGCGCAGGGCGGCGAGGTCGGGCGCGGTTTGCCGCCACAGGACAATGATCAGGACCAGGGAGAGGAGCGTATAGACCGGCTTGACCACAAACCCGCTGATCACCGCCGCCCATTGCTCGCTGGCGGGTGAATCGCGGAAGGGGAGGTCCGGCAGTGCGGCCGGCGCCGGCCGGGCCGGGGATGCCTCCGAGGCGGGCGGGTGGTCCTGCGTCGCACCGGGAACCTGGCGGTCTTGGATCACGGTTTCCGCTGGGGCCGCAGCCCGCGGTGGGGGCTCCGGGAACTGCCAATACAGGATCACCGGCAGCCAGCCCAGCAGGGCGGCCACCAGGCCTCCCACCCACCGGATCCGCTGGTTAAATGGCGGGGCATTCATCGGTTCAAACAATTTTGGACGCAGGCCGGCAGCATCCGGCCATCGGCCTGCGGGTAAACATTGCAGCATTTTCGGACGCGGGCCAGGTCGAAAGTATCCGGATCCATGAAGGCGTGGATGAATACCGACTTGATGAACCCCTCCACCTCCGCCATCGCCCGCCGTGGCTGGTAACCGCCGCCGCCCCGGCCGGTGACAGCGCCCAGCAACCGCCGGATGGCCGACAAAGCCTTTTGGGAATCGGGCGTGATGGCGGCAGGGCCTGACCACAGATCGTAAACGGCGGCCTTCACCCGCTCGAAGCCATCGGCGTCGCTGCCAAAAATGGACCGGTTTTCCAGCATGTCCAGGTAGCGGTCAATCTCGACCAGCCGTTTGATCGGCAGGAACTGGCCGTTATCCACCTTCAGGTAATAGGCCAGGGAGAAGCAGGCCGGGTGGCTGCAGGGCAGCGGGGTGAAATCGCCCGCGGAGACCAGGCCGCCGCAGGCGCCATCCAGGGCGCGCACCACATCCGCGATGGTGGTGGCCTCGGCCGGGCGCGGGCGCCCGCCCCGCCGGCGGTGCCAGGCCATCGGCTGCAGCATGACGCTGAGGAGGTTGTCCCGCTCGAAAAGCAGGTCCAGGATCGGCGCCAGCCCATCCTCGTTGACGCCCGCGGCCACCGTGGCCGTCAGCGACATCGGGGCGCGGCACGCGGTGGCCAAATCGATGAGCCGCCGTTTCCCGGCCACCCAATCCCCGCCCCGCAGGCTCCGGCAGGCCGCTTCCTGGAAGCCGTCGAACTGGAGCGAGACCACCACCCCGCGGTCCGCCAGGAACCGCAGCAGATCCGGCTCGCGCAGCAGCCGCTGGCCATTGGTCGAGACGCTCACCCGCAAAATCTCCGGGCGGCTCAGGCATTCCTCCACGATGGCTTTGAATTCCGGATTCAGGGTGGGTTCGCCCCCGGACAGGTTGACCAGGTCGAGCTGCTCCTCGGCGGCGATCAGGCGGTCGAGCATCGCCGCCACCTGCGCCCGGCTCAGATGGAAGGAGGCGCGGTTGTCCACCAGGCAGATCGGGCAGGCCAGGTCGCAGTGGTCGGTGATTTCGATGATCGGCAGGCAGACGTGCTGCTCGTGCTCCGGACAGAGGCCGCAGGCTTCCGGGCAGCGCCGGTCCATGGCCGTGGCGAACTCGTGCGGACGGGATCCGGCCCGGTGGAACCGGCCCTGCGCCAGGTATTGGTCCGCGTCGGGCGAGATGCGCACCTCCTGCGGGCCATGCTCCGGACAGTGCTTGTAAAACCACACACCGTCCTCCGCCAGGTGCACCCGGGCGGGCACCAGCCGCCGGCACTCCGGGCAGAGCGACGTGGTGGTGGTGAGATAACCGCCCGGGTTCATGGCTGGCGCCCTCCCCGCACCACCCGCGCCAAGCCGGGGATCAGCGTGTGCCCGGGCGGCACATCGCGATGGGCCACGGCGCCGGCCGCCACCACCGCGTGCGCGCCGATCTCGATGCCGCAGGGGATGACGGCAAACGCGCCGATGAAGGCCCCGGTGCGGATTGTCACCCGGCCGGCGCGGAACTCGTCGATGCGGAACTCGTGGGTGAAGACCCGGGCGCCCATCCCGAAAAACACCCGGTCCTCGATGGTGAGCAATTCGGGGAACAGCGGATCGATCCACACCCCGTGCGAAAGGTAAACCTGCCCGGCCACCCGGGCGCCCAGCCGCCGCAGCGCCCAGAGCTTGAACCGGTTCACCGGCGATTTGAGCGCCAGCGCCAGGAAGACGGCCTTCGCGTGGAAGCCGGCGGCGCGCGCCCAGGAATCCTCGCAGTAGCAGAAGCCGGTGGGGCCGGAAGGGTGGCCGGTGGGCTGGGTGAACAGCCGCCCGCCGGTTTGACCCAGCCGGAACGCGCGCAGCCGCTGGCTGGCTTCCCGGAGATCCGGGCTAGGAGGCTGGTGGTCCGTGTCCATGATTAAGTTGGCGCACCAGGTCCGGCAGCGGTCCCGGCTGGTAATCCGCGAGCCAGGCCTGCGTCTGGTCCCACGGGAGGGGCAGCGCGCGGTCCGGGCCGGTGGCCTCGTGCAGGCGCAGCGCCAGGCAGCCCCGGGCGGGCGACCTCAGCTGCCGCACCATCCGCGCCTGGATTTCCCCGATCCCCAGCTCGAAGATATTGCCGAAGGAGGCCGGCACGAAATCGCACGGGAACACCTCCCCCTGCGTGTTGATATACAGGAAGGTGAAACCGGCCTGGCATCCGAGGCATTCCGGGCTTTCCAGCCAGGACATCGCGGTGACCTTGGGCAGCGTGGCGTCCCGGGCCGAGCGCCGGTGCAGGGCCGCCAGCCGGGCGCGGGTGGCCGGGTCCGCCGCCGTCGCCTGGCCCGGCCGGTGGCCGACTGGCACCGGCTCCAGCAGCATCACCTCCTGCGCGCCCAACTCCTGGCAAAAGTCGAGGAAACGGTCCAGCTCCCCCTCCGGGAGCAGCGGGGATTCCACCACCGCCTGGGCGGCCGTGTAGAGCCCGGCCTCCCGGCCAAGGCGGATGGCGGCGCACGCCTCGCGGAAAGCCCCGGGCCGGCGGCGGAGGCGGTCGTGCTCCCCGGCGTCGTGATGGTCGAGGCTGATGAAGATGGCCGAGAGCCCGGCGGCGTGCAAGGCCTGGGCCCGGCGCGCATCCAGCCCGTGGCCGGTGGTGAACAGCAGCGGCGCCAGGTCCCGGGCGGCGGCCACCAATGGCTCCAGGTCACCCCGCAGGAGCGGTTCGCCACCGGTGAAGGCGAGCCGCGCGGTGCCGGCGGCCCGGAGCTGGGCGATGGCCTGGACGAGGGGCTCCAGCGGCGGATCGGCCTGGGTGTGGGTCAGGTTCGAGCAGCGGGCGCAGGCATTGGGGCAGCGGTCCGTGACCGACAGGTGCGCCACCAGGGGTGTCCACTGCCCGTGGTGCATCCGGTGGAGCCCGCGCAGGTAGCGCCCGTAGCCGGCCCCGCCCACCGGCGGCGAATAGGCGTTCAGCTCCGCCCGGCCGGCGTGCCAGACCGGGCGCGTGTGGCGAAGGTATTTCAGCAAGCCGAGCGACTGCCGGGGCGGCAGGGTCCAGGCCTCCGGGCAAGCCAGGGAACGCCACATCACCTTGATGCGATCGGCCCAGATCATCAAAGATCCCCCTTCAGAATGGTTTTCCGAAAGGCCGCCGCGATGGCCGAGCCGGGGGATGGATACCCGGCCAGCACCTGGTCCAGCGCCGCCACGAAGCCATCGATCTCCGCCCGGGTGATGACGAGCGGCGGCTCGATCCGCAGCACGGCGGGCGCCCGGCCGCACGCCTGGGTGAGGAGGCCGTGATCCCGTAGCAGGACGGCGGCTACCACCTGCGTGAACAGCTGCTGGCGGGCCCACCGCGGCACCACTTTGGAGAGCCAGCCCGAGGCGGGCTGGAATTCGATCCCCAAAAACAAGCCGCAGCCCCGGACGCTCCGGATCACCGGGTGCCGCCGGGCCAGGTCCTGCAGGCGGTCCAGGAACCACCCGCCCTGGGCGCGGGCACGCGCGGCCAGGTCTTCCTCCTGCAGCACGTTGAGGGTTTCCAGGCCGGCCACCATGGCCAGGCGCCCGGCGGCAAAGGTGGAGGCGCATCCGTGGCAGCGCTCCGGCCCGGAGAAGGCCCGGGACCAGGTGCGGGCGTTCATCAAGGCGGCCGCCACCGGCACCAGGCCGCCGCTCAGCGCCTTGCCCACCAGCAGGATGTCCGGCGCCACGCGGTCGAAATCGGTGGCGAAATCCGCCCCCGTCCGGCCCAGGCCGGTCTGGATCTCATCCACCACCAGGAGACAGCCGCCGGCCCGGCAGATCCGGCCCGCTGCTTCCAGGTAGCCCGGCGGCGCGGCGCGGATGCCTCCCTCGCCCTGGACCGGCTCCACAAAAAACGCCGCCGGCTGGAGCCGGGCGCAGGCTTCCTCCAGCGCCGCCGTGTCTCCGAACGGCACCTGCTCGGCCCCGGGCAGCAGCGGGCCGAAGGCCCTGGTGTGGGCGGGCTCCTGCTGGAGCGCCAGCGCCCCGGTGGTCAGCCCGTGGTAGGCCCCGGCGCACGCGAGCAGGCCGGGCCGGCGGGTGGCCGCCCGGGCGGCTTTGATGGCGATCTCCACCGCCTCCGCGCCGCTCGAGGCGAAGGCCGCCCGGCACAGGTCCGGATGGGTCAATGCATTCAGCCGCTCCGCCAGCCGGCCTGCCGCCAGGGGCGCATCCACGTTCAGCATGGACGGCTCGCCGCTCGCCAGCGCCTCCCGCAGGCGCGCCACCAGCCGCGGGTGGTTGTGCCCCACGTTGTGCACGCCGTAGCCGGCCAGGAAATCGGTGTATTCTCGGCCCTCGTCATCCCGCAGCCGGGTGCCTTGCGCCCAGGTAAAGCGGCGCCCGAAATCAAAGGCCTCCAGCAGCTTCACGTAGTCCGGGTTGACGAACCGCCGCCAGAGCGCGTGCGCGCTTTGCCGGGTCCCGGCGGCGCTCGGGGGGGGGATGGCGGCTGCGGAGTTCATCAATGCGGCTTCACGGAATGGAGGAATTCACGCAGTTGCCGCCACCGCGGTGGCTGGAACATGCTCTCGGCGAATCCCCGGCAGGAGGTCCAGCACTGGGCGCATGGCTGCGTGTCCGCCACGTGCCACAGCCGGCGGCGCAGCTCGAGGATGTCGTCGGACAGGATGTTGCCCACCGGCTCCTCCAGCCGCTCGGTGCAGCGCGAAACCTGGCCGCGGTGGTCAATGTTCAGCAGCAGCCGGCCCGTCTGGCAGTTGCCGATCCCGCCCGTGGAGATCGCCTGGTCCATGCGCTCCAGGTAGGAGGTCAGCGTCACAAACTCGGGATACTGGCGCTTGAGCCCCAGCAGGTGCTCCGTCACCGAGCGCTCCGGCAGCCGCCGGGTTTTCGTGCCCCGGTTCCAGGAATACAAATTCACCATGTACGTGACGCCCAGCTCGCGCGCCAGCTGGATCAACGGCTCCACGTCCTCCAGGTTGTCGTCCAGCAGCACGCTGATCAGGTGCACCCGGTTGCGGCGGTCCGGGCGGTGTTTATGGAACAGCTCCAGCGCGCGCACCGCGCGTTCCCAGGATCCGGGGCGGCCCCGCTGCGCGTCGTGTCTGGCCGGATCCCGGTAATCGATGGAGACCGAGATCTCCTGCAGCCCGGCCTGGAGGATGTCCCGGGCCACCTGGGCGTCCACGAACCAGCCGTTGGTGATGAGGATGGGGAAATGATTCTCCTCGTTGAGGATCTTGATGATATCGCACAAGTCCTCGCGGATCAGCGGCTCCCCCCCGGCCAGGGAAATGATGAGGGTGCCCAGGCGCCTCAGCTGGCGGCCGATCTGCCGGATGTCCGCGAGCGAAAGCTCCGCCGCCGGGTCATGCTCGGTTTTCCAGAAATCGCAGATCTGGCATTTGAAATTGCACCGGTAGGTGAGCTGGAGATTGCAGTTGATAAAGCGGCGGGCCAGGAAGCCGGTGGCCAGCCGCAGGCACCGGTATTGGTAATGCAGCTCCTGGCGGCAGGTGTCAAACAGGTTCATAGCGGGTGTTCCAATGTTTCAGCTCCCGCCAGGCCGAGAGCGGATGGGCCTGCAGCAACGAGAGCGCCATGTGGCAGAACAGGTGGCAGCAGTCCCGGCAGCCGGGGAGCCGGCCCTGGCGCCGCTGGGCCGCCGCCAGGGCCGCCCCATAGTTTTCGTGGTCCAACAGATTGATCTCCGCCTGCTTCGATTCCAGGCACGGATAATACATCCGGCCATCCGGCCGGATCACCGGCATCAGCAGCGGGTGGCACTCGAACGAGCCGAAATCCCGGATGCCCGCCAGGTATTCGGGCACGCCCAGCACTCCGCGCCGGGTGCGCTTCATCCGCAGCGTTTCCTCCACCAGCCGCCGGTATTCGGGATTCCCGCGCAAGGCCGGGTGCACCCGGGTCCCCACGATCTCGGGCGACAGTTGGAAGCCCAGCGCGTGATCCATCGCAAACTGGAGCACTTTGAAAACCCCCGCCAGGTTCTCCGGGGTGGCCACCGCCGCCAGCACCACTTTCAGGCCCGTTTCCCGGCGCTTCGCCACCGCGTAATGCAGCGCCGCCAAAACCTGTTCCGCGGCCGGGACCGGCCGGCCCAGCACCCGGGCCAGCTCGCCGGGATCCAGGGTGTCGATGCTGAGCACCAGCACCTCGGTCAGCCGGGTGATTTCGGGCCGGTTTTCGAGGCCGGACCCCTTGGTGTTCAGCACCGTGCGGAAGCCCAGCGCCCGGGCGTGGGCGAGGATTTCCTCCAGGTCGTCCCGGACCAGCGGCTCCCCGCCGGTCAGGTCCAGCGTGTCCCCGGCCGGGTGCAGCCGGGAGAGCAGCTGCCGGGCCTGCGCGGTGTCGAGCTCGGGGACGGCATCCTCGCGGAAGCGTTTGCCATCGCCGTCGCAGCAGTAGCGGCAGTTCAAATGGCAGCGATGCGTGACATAGTAGGAGAACAGGAGTGGCCGGACCGGCTCGCGGCCTGCCCACAGGTCGCCCAGGTTCCGAAGGTAATTCCAGACAAAGCTCATGCGGCCTCCTCCACGCCTGCCCGGCGGGCACAGCCTTGCCTGGCCGCGCCCTGGCTTGAATTAATCCCCGGGGCTTTCATATGGTCCATTTTATAGCAGCAATCCGGCCGTTCCGCAAACTTTTTCCAGACCCTGGCTTGCGCTCCGGCCAGCCGGCTGCCAAAGCGGTGTGGCCGGGCGGAACACCACGCTGAAAAAGGATGTTTACGGCGCCGCCCTAAAGGTGTAACAACGGTGGATCGCCATGAACCGGAACGGGGCCGCCGGCGCCGGAACACCGCCGGGATGGGAACCGGGGAGCGGACGGGATGCGGCGCGGCCATGGCGGAACCAAGTGGAGCAAAGATCCAGGCATATATGATGAAAACAGGTATCGCGGTCATCACCTCTTTAATGTGGCTCTCGGCCACCGGGCTGCGGGCGGCGGAAACTGCTGCCGCCAGGCCGGCCCGGCCGCCGTTCTTCGCCTTTGAGAATTGCCTGAAGCTGCCGCCCGCCGAACTGGCGGCCACGCTGAAGGAACTCGGCTACGACGGCTTGAGCGCCAGCGGCTACAGCGTGGCGCCGGTCATCCACGAACTGCAGGCCCGCGGCTTGAAGCTCTACAACACCTACCTGACCCCGCAGTTCGACGCCGCGACCAACGCGCTGACCGCCCCGTTGCGCCAGCTCATCGACGACCTCCAGGGCAGCGGCGGCGCGCTGTGGATCGCCCCGGTCAAAGTCACCCGGGACGGCCAGGCCTTTCCCCTTTCCTCCCCCGCCGGGGATGCGGTGGCGCTGGCCCGGCTGCGCGAGATCGCCGATTACGCGGAGCCGCGCGGGGTGAAGATCGCGCTTTACCCGCACGCCGGATTCTGGGCCGAGCGGGTGGAGGATGGGCTGCGGCTGGCGGACCAGCTGGACCGCCCGGGTGTGGGCGTCACCTTCAACCTCTGCCACTGGCTCAAGGTGGAGGGGGACCGCGATCCCCTGCCGGTGCTCAAGCAGGCGCTGCCGCGCCTGTTTTTTGTGAGCATCAACGGGGCGGACAGCGGCGACACCCGGAAAATGGATTGGCGGCAATTGATCCAGACCCTGGACCGCGGCAGCTACGACGTGGGCGGCTTCGTGCGCCGCCTGCGCGAGATCGGCTACACCGGCCCGGTGGGCCTGCAAGGCTACAACCTCCAGGGCGACCAAAAAGAAAACCTGCGGCGCTCCCTGGCCGCGTGGCGGAAATTTTAAACGGCCGCACCCGGCCACTTACCAAACAACCCTGTATCCAATGATGAAAACCTGTGAAAAAACCACGGTCGGCAGCCTGCCTGGCCGGGCGGCCACTCGCCGCCAGTTCTTGAAAAATTCCGTCCTGGCTTCCTCGGCCATCACCGTGGCGCCCGCCGTGTTCACCCTGGCCGCGGACGGGCAAACGCCAGGCCAAAAACTCAATATCGCCGGGATCGGCGTGGGCGGCATGGGGGGCAGCAACCTCCGGCAATGCGCCGCGGAGAACATCGTGGCCCTGTGCGATGTGGACCAGAATTACGCCGCCAAGACCTTCCGCGCCCACCCGGGCGCGAAGGTTTACCGCGATTTCCGGGAAATGCTCGAGCAGCAGAAAGACATCGAGGCCGTCATCGTGGCTACCCCCGATCACACCCACGCCATGATCGCCATGGCGGCGATGCGCGCGGGCAAGCACGTCTATGTGCAGAAGCCGCTCTCTTATTCGGTGCACGAGGCGCGGACCCTCACCGAGGCCGCCCGCGAGCACAAGGCCGTGACCCAGATGGGCAACCAGGGCCACTCCGGCGACGGCACCCGGCTGATCTGCGAGTGGATCCAGGGCGGGCTGATCGGTGCGGTGCGCGAGGTGGACGCCTGGACCAACCGCCCGGTGTGGCCGCAGGGCGTGGAAGTGGAACGGCCCAGGGAGACGCCGCCGGTGCCCGCCGGCCTGGACTGGGATCGCTGGCTCGGGCCGGCTCCTTTCCGTCCCTACCATCCCGCCTATGTCCCCGGCAACTGGCGCGCCTGGTGCGACTTCGGCACCGGCTCGCTGGGCGACCTGGGCTGCCACATCCTGGACGCGGCGTTCTGGGCCATGAAGCTCAAGTATCCCACCAGCGTGGAGGGCTGCATCTCCACCTACTGGCACGATCTCTGGAAGAAAACCGAGCCGCGCCACGAGACCTTCCCCCGCTCCACCATTGTGCGCTACCAGTTCCCCGCCCGCGCTGGCCAGCCACCGGTCAAGCTGACCTGGTGGGATGGCGGCATGATGCCGCCGCGCCCGGATGGGCTCGAGCCGGATGAGGAGCTGGGCGACAGCGATGGCGGCCTGATCTTCCGCGGCGAGAAGGGCGTGCTGATCTGCGGCTGCTACGGGCGCAGCCCGCGGGTGTTCCCGGAGTCGCTCCGGGGCGGCCTGGCGGGCATCCCGAAATCCATCCCGCGCATCCCGGGCGGCATGGACGGGCACGAGAAGGATTGGATCCGCGCCTGCAAGGGCGGCCCGCCGGCCTCCTCGAATTTCGATTACTCCGGCCCGCTCTCGGAAATGGTCCTCATGGGCAACCTGGCGGTGCGCTTCCCCAACCAGCAGCTGCTGTGGGACGGGGAGCAGATGCAGGTGAAGAACCACGCGGCCGCCAACGCCTTCGTGCGGCGGAAATACCGTGACGGCTGGACGCTTTAGAGCGTTGGGCACGGCGCCGCGTGGCGCCCGGCGGACGCCTGGACGGAAGCCCGGGGCCGGTTGAACTGAT
Source organism: uncultured Verrucomicrobiota bacterium (assembly GCA_903845125.1). GTDB lineage: Bacteria > Verrucomicrobiota > Verrucomicrobiia > Limisphaerales > UBA1319 > CAIMWS01. The sequence goes on along the minus strand of CAIMWS010000357.1, from coordinate 17,243 downwards.
CGCCTATGAAACCCGGTTTTGGCCTCTACCGCCACCAGCTGAACGACGAGCATTACCGCTTCGCGCGCCAGTGTGGAGCCACGCACCTGGTGATCCACTGGGTCGATTATTTCCGCTCTTCCCGCACCAACCAGCCGGGGGACCAGCCGCTGGGGGACGATGCCGGCTGGGGGCTCGCGGGCGATCCCACCCGGCTCTGGTCCGCCGGGGAGCTGGCCGCCGTCAAAAGCGCGGCGGCGGCGCATGGGCTCCAGGTCGAAGCCATTGAGAACTTCGACCCGGCCCATTGGCATGACGTGCTCCTGGATGGACCCCAAAAGGCGGAGCAGCTGGAGAACCTCAAGTCCATCATCCGCACCGTCGGCCAGGTGGGCATCCCCACCCTCGGCTACAATTTCTCCCTCGCCGGGGTGGCGGGGCGCATAAAAGGTCCGTGGGGTCGCGGCGGAGCGGAGGTGGTCGCCGTGGACGGCCCCTGCGATAAGCCGATTCCCAAGGGCATGGTTTGGAACATGGTTTATGACCGCCAGGCTGAGCCCGGAAACCTGGCCACGATCCCGGCGGAGGAACTTTGGCGCCGCCATGGCGAATTTCTCGACGCGCTGCTGCCGGTGGCCGAGGAGGCGGGCGTCACCCTGGCTGCCCACCCGGATGATCCCCCGCTGCCCACCGTGCGCGGCCAGCCGCGCCTGGTGAACCAGCCGGGGCTTTACCAGCGGCTGATCGACCGTCACCCCAGCCCGCGCAACGCCCTGGAATTCTGCCTCGGCACCCTGGCCGAGATGACCGAAGGCGACCTTTACGAAACCGTGGACACCTACAGCCGCCAGGGGAAAATCGCCTACGTCCATTTCCGCAACGTGCGGGGCAAGGTGCCGCACTACCAGGAAACCTTCGTGGACGAAGGGGACATCGACATGCTGCGCGTATTGCGCATCCTGCGCCGCAACGGTTACACCGGGGTGCTGATCCCGGATCACGCGCCGCAAATGACCTGCGCCGCGCCCTGGCACGCCGGCATGGCCTACGCCTGCGGGTGGCTGATGGCCGCGCTGCGGGCGCTCGAGGACACCGCCTGACCCGAAAACCAACCACCTATGAATCCCCCATCCCCTGCCCCTCCCTTCCCCGTGTGCGGGTCGTTGAGCCGGCGCGATTTCCTCCGGCAAACGGGCGCCGCCGCCGCCGGCCTGCTCTGCTCCGGCGCGGGCGGAACCGCCGCCCCCCCCGCGGCTGGCAGCGGCCGGCTCCAGTGGCGGCGGGCGGATCCCTCCCGGCTGTTCACCGGGGTGAGCCGGGGAGGCGCGGCGCTGACGGTGGGTGAGTCCCCGGGGCTGCTGGACGCCGGCTGCCGCGTGGTGGGGGAGGAGCCGTTCTGCTGGCTCCAGGCCGGCCAGGCCACGGCCCTCCACGGCCCGCTGCGCGCGGAACTGCGCCACCGGTTGCATCAGGCCGGCCGGGGCCTGGGGGAGGATCTCCTGGAGGCCACCCTCACGGTGCGGAATACCTCCCGCCAGCCGCAGCTGGTGGAGCTCGTGCTGGCCACCTCCCTCCAGCCATCCGCCGCGGTCGAAAACCAGCAGGCCTATCTCCCGCTCAACGCCGCCGGATTGTTTGCGGACGAACGCTTTGCGGCCCTGGGCGTGAAGCATTTCCTCCAGGATTGCCGCCAGCCGGTGGGGAGCGGGGGCCTCGCGGCGCATTACCTCGAGCCGTTGGCCAGCTATCCCTCCGGCGCGCGGGAAACCACCGCGCCCCTCCTGGCGCCGGTGGTGGACCTTTCCAGCCCCGGGGCGGCGCTGCGCGTGGCGCTGTTCACCTCCTCCCTGGAGCCCCGGCGGTTCTCCGCCTCCGGCCCCGGGATCCGCCCGGGGACCTGGCGCCTCGGGCGCTGTGTCACCATTCCGCCCCGCCAAACCGTCACGGAGCGCTGCTGGCTCCTGGTGCACGAAGGGGATGCCACCGTGGCCTGGCAGGCCTTCCACCGGTTCGGCCACCGCGAGGATCATCCGCCCATCGGCTGGGTGCGCGACTTCAAGGTTCACTATTACGATTTCCTTTCCGCGGCGGCGGGTGAACACGGGCGGCGCGGCGGCGGCTTCGAGGCGGATCTGCCGCACTTCCGCGAATTCCGCGTCGGCCTGGCCACCCAGCACGGCTATTACCCGGCCCTGGGGGATTACCTCCAGCCGGACCGCAAATCCTGGCTGGCCATGCGGGGGGACCGGCAAGGGGCGGCGGAGATGTCCTTCGACAAAATGCGCGCCCGCATCCAGGCCACGCGCCAGGCCGGGGCGAAAGCCGCCGTTTACCTGCACCCGGTGCTGTTCGACGACGCGGCGCCGTTTTTCAAACAGATGCAGGACAGCGTGCAGGTGGATGCCCAAGGCAAGCGGGTGCCCTACCCATGGCAGGGGCCGGACACCATTGGCCACAACTGGCGGGCTTCGCTGGGCTCCCCCCAATGGCGGGAGCACCTCCTCCGGCAGGCCCGGTGGATCATGGAGATCCTGAAACCGGACGCGATCACCGTGGACGAAACCTTCGCGGGCCTCGGCTACGATCACCACCCCGGCCACCCCGGGCCCACCTCCGCGGCGGCGATCGATTTCCACCGCCAGCTCCGCTCGCTGGTCCGCTCCTTCGGCGCGGACAAGGCGGTCTTCACCAGTGACTGCTCGATGTCCGGCTTCGTCCTGTGGGCCGATGGCGAGTGCGGCGACCACGCCTATCCGGGCATCCTGGGGCATCCGCTCTACACCCAGGAGCCGGTGCGTTACCTGGCGGCCCTGGGGGACAAGCCTTGGCGGCCCTGCGCGTGGCATTTCCAGCACATGTGGGAGCCGCAGATGAAACTCGCGCGCCAGGTAGGCGCCGGCACCGGCGTTTCCAATGGCTGGATCGAATACACCGGCCTGGTGCGCCTGCCCGCCGCCACCAAAGCTAAAATGCTCGCCGATATCGCCACCCTTTTCCCCCGGCGGAAGGGCTGACCCAGCTGCCGCGGGGGACCGGCCCACCCGCCGGCGGCAGTAAAACCCGGGCCTGGATGCCGCGCAGCCGGATGGCCGCGTGGAATGCGCGTGGAATGCGCTTGTGCCGGCCGCCCAAACCACCGAAAATGGGACGTCAATGAAACCAATGCAAACGCTTTGCATCCTGCTCGCCGGCCTGCTGCAGGCCACGGCCGGTGCGGGTGCGCCACCTTCCGCTTCGGCTTATCACGAATGGAGCTGCGAGCCATCGGGTGCCGCGGGCGGATTGAAACTCGGCGTCACTTACACGCTCTGGATCCCGCCGGGCGTCAAGACCATCCGGGGGGTGGTGGTCCACCAGCACGGCTGCGGCGAGCCCGCGTGCAAGGCGGGGGCCACGGCGGCTTACGACCTGCACTGGCAGGCCCTGGCGCGCAAATGGGATTGCGCGCTGCTCGGCCCCTCCTACCACCAAAGGGAGCAGGACGATTGCGCCTGGTGGTGCGATCCCGCCCAAGGATCCGGGAAAACCTTCCTGCGCGCCCTGGCCGAATTCGCCGTCCGGACCGGCCACCCGGAGCTGGAGCAGGCGCCCTGGGCTTTATGGGGGCATTCCGGCGGCGCGAACTGGGCGGGCCACATGCTGCTCACCCATCCGCAGCGGATCGTGGCGGTGTGGCTGCGTTCCGGCTCGCCGCGCCTGATACCTGCGCCCGCCCAGGGCGCCGCCCCCGGATTTCCACCGGCCGCGCTGGCGGTGCCCGTCATGTGCAACCTCGGGATCAAGGAGAAAACCGATCGTTTCGCCAGCCTGTGGGCCAGCACCTTCGCCTTTTTGCAGGATTTCCGGGCCCAGGGCGCCCTGGTGGGCCTGGCCCTCGATCCCCGCACCAGCCATGAATGCGGTGACTCCCGCTACCTGGCCATCCCCTGGTTCGACGCCTGCCTCGCCCAGCGCCTGCCCGGCCAGCCGGGCGCACCGCTACGCTCCCTGTCCGGCGCGGGCGCCTGGCTGGCTCCGCTGGCGGGCGGCTCGCCCCAGCCGGCCCCCGCTTTCACCGGCGATCCCGCCCAGTCCGTGTGGCTGCCCAATGCGGCGGTAGCCAAAGCCTGGAGCGAATATGTCCAGACCGGCGCCACCCCCGACCCCACGCCCCCGCCGCCGCCTGGGAACGTGCGCCTCAGCGCGGGCGGGGAATTGACCTGGGAGGCTGAGGCGGATTTTGAGAGTGGCCTGGCCGGATTCATCATCGAACGCGATGGCACCGAAATCGCTCGTCTGCCGGAGCACCCGGCGGGACCTTTTGGGCGCCCCTTGTTCCAAAAAATGTCCTACCACGACACACCGGAAAAACCGCTGCCGGCGATGCGCTTTAAAGTTCCGGCCGCGGCCCCGGGTGCCACCCATCAATACGCCCTCCGCGCGGTGAACAGTTGCGGGCTGAAATCAACCCCCACCCAGGCGGTCCCGGCCCCTTGAGGCATGGTTGGCCAGGGTCCCGCCAAACACTGAATGCCTATGCACCACCATACCACCTTGTGGGCCATCCTCTGGCTGCTCGGCTCCGGCTGGGTGCAGCCGGTGGCCGGCGCCGAAACCGTGGTGGTCGCCCTGGCGGCCGCCGAGGGCCAATCCGAACGCCTGGCGGCGCGCGAACTGGCGCTGTACCTGGGGAAACTGCATCCCCAAACCACTTTCGCCGTGGCCGCCCAGGTTCCCGCCCGTGGTCCGGTCATTGTGGCCGGCAGCGGCGCCCTGGCGCGCCGCCTGGTCCCCGGGGGCGATTGGTCCAGGCCGGAAAGTTTCCAGGTCCGCACCATCCGGCAGGACCACCGTGAAATAGGGGTCATCGCCGGCGCGGATCCGCGGGGCACCTGGTTCGGGGTTTATGCCCTGCTGCGGCAGCTGGGCTGCGCCTTCACCCTGTCGGGCGATGCCTTGCCAACACTCCCGGCGGAACCTTTTTCCTTCGCCGGCTGGGACTTCGCCGATGCGCCCCTGGTGCGGGAGCGGCTGGTGTTCAACTGGCATAATTTCCTGAGCGGCTGCTCCACCTGGAACCTCCCCGAGTGGCGGCAGTGGACCGCCCAGGCGCAAAAGCAGGGCTTCAATGCCATCATGGTCCACGCCTATGGGAATAATCCCATGGCCGCCTTCGACTTTGCGGGCCGCACCCGGCCGGTGGGCTGGCTCTCGACCACGATCCAGGGCCGCGATTGGTCCACCATGCACGTGAATGATGTGCGTCGGCTCCACGGCGGCTGGGTCTTCGAGTCCGGCGCCTTTGGCGCGGCGGCCGGGCTGGCACCCGATGGCGAGCGGGTCGCCGCTGCCCGGTCGCTCATGCGTGAGGTTTTTGCGGACGCCGCCGCCCGGAGCCTCAACGTCTATTTTGCCGTGGACGTGGACACGCCCACCGCCAACCCCCAGGAGCTGGTCCTGCTCCTTCCCGAATCCGCCCGCTTCGCGGCGGGTGGATCCACCGCCACAATCACCGGCCGCCAGCCGGGGCGCATCTGGCTGCCCAACCCGGACACCCCGGAAGGGTATGCCTTCCACCGCGCCCAGGTGGCCACCTTGCTCCAGCAGTATCCGCAGATCACCCGGCTCGTCGCCTGGTTCCGCCGGGATGGCACGCCGTGGATGAACCTGAAGGTGGCCGACCTGCCCGCGGCCTGGCAGCGCGAGTACGCCGCGGAAATCGCGCGGACCCCGGAGGCGGGCCAATACTGGCGCGCCCCCGGCCTTTTCGCCATCGGCAAAATCGCGCGCGCTTTCGACCGCGCCCTGAAGGAAACCGGCGCCACCGGCGTCACCCTCGCGGCGGGAACGTGGGGCTTCGAGTTTCTCCCGGGCGCCGACCGCTTCTTTCCCGCCGGCCTGCCGCTGATCGGCCTGGACTATGATGTCATCCACGGCCGGCCGCAGCTGGGGGAAGCGGCGGCGCGCGCCCCGCTGCGGGAGATCGGCGCCCGCCGGCCGGTCATCCCGGTCGTCTGGGCTCACCATGACGACGGCCATTACCTGGGCCGGCCCTACACCCCGCTCGCCGGCTTCGCTTCCCGGCTGGAGGATGCGCGGGCGGCCGGATTCGGCATCATCCATTGGACCACCCGCCCGCTCGATCTCTATTTCGCCAGCCTGGCCAGCCAGGTCTGGGACCGCACCCGGGACCAGGCGCTGGCCGAAACGTGCCGGGCGCTCGCCGGGGCGTGGTTTGGCAGGCGCCCGGGCAACCCCGAGCTCCTGGGGCATTACCTCGAATCCTGGATCACCGGCGCGCCGCAGTTCGGGCGCGAAACTTCCGACTGGTTCATCGACCGCCAGCTCACCAATATTCCCGCCCTTCTGGCCTCCGGCCGTGCCCGGCTGGCGGTGCTGGACCAGGCCCGGACCGAGGCGTTTTCCCCGGACCAGCGCCTGCGCTTCGATTACCAGCGGCAGCTCGAGGAATTCTGCCTGGCCTTCCATGCCGCCCACGGCCAATTCCAGGAATCCCAGGATTGGCTCCGGCGGGGCGACCGGGCGGGCGCCCGGCGGGCGCTGGCGGATTGCCACCCGGAAGCCGTGATCGGGCAATATGCCCGGTTGAGTTCCCTCGGCGGCCTCACGCGGGGGGAACAGGGAGTGATCGTTTCGCTGAACACGCGCTGGCTCAGCCACATCGAGCGGCACCGGCAGGCCTTGGGCCTCCGCCCCGTGTGCCTCAACTTCGCCCCCACTTCCCACGACCCGCTGGCCCAAAGCCGCGGCCTGTTCACGTTCCATTTCGGCCCCGGCCACGAGCTCTGGGAGTGCCTCGGCGCGGCGGAGACCGGCGCCGCCGTGTTCGTCCTGCCGCCCGCGCTTGAGCCGGTCCTGCCGCCCGCTGCGCCCGCTGGCTGGAGCGAGATCGGCCGCACCGGCATCGAGAGCGCTCAACCGTTCACCTTCGCGCTGCGGCCCATCCTGTGTCGCAACCCCCGGGAAAACGACCCGGCCGCCCAGCTGCCGCCGGGGCAATGCCAACTCCGCCTGCTCCTGCTCGATCCCCGGTCCACCGCCCCTGGCCAGCGGGTGTTCCAGATTTCCGTGGCGGGCCGGTGCGTCGCCCGGGCGGTGGATATTTTTGCGGAAGCCGGCGGCGCGAACCGCCTGCTCGTGCGCGAATTTCCGGTCACCGTGGGCGCCAGCGGCACGGTGGCGGTGACCCTCACCCCCACCGCTGGCCAGGTCGCCCTCTGCGGCGCCATACTCGAACCCCAACCCCGAACCCGGCAAACACCATGAAAACGAATCCATTGAAACCCCGGAGCCTCCTCCGCCATGCCAACCTCAGCCTCGCCGCGGGGTTGCTGTGGTGCTCCACCCTGGCCTCGCCCGGGGCGGAATACCACGTGGCCACCACGGGCAACGATGAAAACCCCGGCACGGAAACCCAGCCGCTGCGGACCATCCAGCGCGGCGCCACCCTGGCGCAGCCGGGCGACGTGATCACCGTCCACGCGGGGACTTACCGCGAGCGGGTGACCCCGCCCCGGGGGGGCGAATCCAACACCCGGCGCATCACCTACCAGGCCGCCCCGGGCGAGGTGGTCGTGATCAAAGGCTCGGAGGTGGCCCGCGGCTGGCAGCCGTTCCTCCCCGGCGTTTGGAAGCTGGTCCTGCCCAATTCCTTTTTCGGCAAATACAACCCTTACCGGGATCTCATCACCGGCGACTGGTTCAACGACCGGGGCCGCCGCCCCCACACGGGGGAGGTGTATCTGAATGGCAAATCCCTTTACGAAGCCCACCTGCTGGAGGAGGTTCTCAATCCCAAAGCCATCCCGGGCGCCTTCGATCCCGAAGGATCCACCTACACCTGGCTGGGGGAGAGCGATGAGCGGAACACTTATATCTATGCCAATTTCCACGACCACGATCCCAACTCGGAACTGGTGGAAATCAACGTGCGGGAGGCCTGTTTTTACCCGGACCAGCCGGGCCGGGATTACCTGACGGTGCGCGGCTTCCAAATGCGCCAGGCGGCCACGCAATGGGCCGCCCCCACCGCCGAGCAGATCGGCCTGCTCGGCACCCACTGGAGCCAGGGCTGGATCATTGAGAACAACGTGATCAGCGACTCGAAATGCTCCGGCATCACCCTGGGCAAGGAACGCCAGACCGGCCACAACGTCTGGTCCAACGACCGCAGCAAGGACGGCGCCATCCATTACGTGGAGGTGATCGAACGGGCGCTGAAAATCGGCTGGTCGAAGGCCAGGATCGGCTCCCATATCGTCCGCGGCAACACCATCTTCAACTGCGAGCAGACCGGCATTTGCGGGAGCCTCGGGGCGGCCTTTAGCCAGATCACCGGCAACCATATCTACAACATTTGGACCAAGCGCCTGTTCACCGGGGCGGAAATCGCCGGCATCAAAATCCACGCCTCGATCGACATGCTCATCCAGGGCAACCGCATCCACCACGCCGGCCGGGGCCTGTGGATGGACTGGATGGCCCAGGGCGTCCGGATCACCCGCAATGTCTGCTACCAGAACACCACCGACGACCTTTTTGTGGAGGTCGACCACGGGCCGTACCAGGTGGATAACAATATCTTCCTCTCCCCCCTCAGCCTGCTCGATTGGTCCCAGGGCGGCAGCTTCGCGCACAACCTGGTGACAGGCAAAATCGTCAGCCGGCCGGAGCTCACCCGGGTGACTCCTTTTCACCCGCCCCATTCCACCCTGGTGGCGGGGCTGACGAATATCGCCGGCGGGGACAATCGTTTTTACAACAATATCTTCGTGGGCGCCGCCGCCGGGCCGGAAAACCGGGATCGACCTTCCGGGCGGACCGAAGGCCATGGCTTGTGGGTTTACGATCTGCGCACCTGGCCCTCCTGGGCGGATGGCAACGTCTATTACCACGGCGCCTGGCCCTATAAGAACGAAACCCACAGCACCGTCCAGCCCGGTTTCGATCCCCAGCTCAAGCTGGTGGAAACCGGGGAGGGCGTTTTCCTGAACTTCGCCCTCGGGGATGCGGTGCTGAAAACCATGACCACCCGGGTGACCACCGAACTCCTGGGGCAGGCCAGGATCCCCAATCTGCCCTATGAAAATGCGGACGGCTCGCCGCTGAAGATCGACACCGACTACTTCGGCCACCCACGGAGCGAAACCGCTCCCAGCGCGGGTCCTTTTGAGAATCCCGGAACCGGCCAACTCTCCATCAAAGTCTGGTAGCCGAACCTGCTGCAATCATGAAACTGCCCATTTACCGATGCCCGCGAATCGACCGCGACCTGCACCTTACTGGCCTGGTGGACGATCCCCTCTGGCAGCGCGCCGAGGCGGTGTCGCTGAACCAGCCCACGGATGGCAAGCCGGGCCGCTACCGGACCACGGCCCGGATGCTGCACAATGCGCGGCACTTCTACCTCGGCTTCGAGTGCGAGGATGAGTATGTCTGGGGCACGCTCACCGAGCACGATTCCGAAATCTACACCGAGGAATGCGTGGAGGCCTTCATCTGCCCCTCCGGCAAGGTGCGCCAGTATTACGAGATCAACGTCAGCCCGCGCAACACCGTGTTCGACACGTTCATCCTGAACGGACGGGCGGAAAACGGCAGCCGGGGGGATTTCCGTTCCTGGAAGGAATACACCTGCGACGGTTTGCTGACCATGGTGCATATCCAGGGGGAGCTGGGCGTCCGCGGCGCCCGGGGCTATTCCGTGGAATACGCCATCCCGTTTTCCTCCCTCGTCGGTGCGGACAACCTGGAGCCCCAGCCTGGCGACACCTGGCGCATCAACCTTTACCGCATCGATTCACCCCAGCCCCGCCAGCTGGAGTATTATTCCTGGTCACCCACCGGGGCCAATGACTTCCATCGCCCCTGGTGCTTCGGAACGCTGGTTTTCGTCCAGTAGTCGTCGCGCGTTGGTAACGAAGTCCCGGGCCAAAAGAACCAGCGCCGTTGCTGCGGTATTTTTTCCGGCTCCCTAGGGCTGGGCGGGGGTGACCACCCGGTAAAAGCGCGTCGTTCCGGCGGGGGCCAGGTCCTGCACCGGGAAATCTCCCGCGGCGCTTTGGGCCGGGACATCGAGCAGCTTGATCCAGTGGGTGGCGCCCAAGGATTCCTGGTATTGCACCGTATAGGTGCTGCCGGCGGCGGCCGGGAAACTGAAGCTGATGCGGCCCGCGGCGCTCCCCGTCGCGCGCAACCCGAACGGGGACTGCACCAGCCAGGTGGCGCTGGCCACCGGGTTGGTTCCCAGCTGCGGATCATCCTGGTAAAAACCGGCGTCATTCCGGCCGGAAACTTCCACGCGATGCGCGCCATCGGCCAGGCCCGCCAGGAGGATGGGCGTCGTGATGGGCGTCTCCGCGCTCCACGGGAGGGCGTCCAGCCGCCAGCGGTAGTGGGTGAACCCGGAGCCGGCCGGAAAGCCGGCGGCGGGAATGCCGCTGCCGGACCAGTTCCCGCCCACCGTCAGGCTCGCCCCGGTATGGGTGGTGGCGCCCGCGGGCGCCCCGCTGAGCGATACCCCCACCGGCACCACTCCACCGAGGTCTTGCCCGTTGGGGCCGGCGCCCCGCGCGGGCGAGCCGGGTGGCAGGCTGAACCACTCCCGCATGATCTGCGCGTCCGCCCAGTTGGTGAAATACGTTTCGGACAATTGAGGCCAATGCTGGAACTGCGGGTTCTGGATGAGGTTGCCGCTGCCGGGGCCGCTCCAGGCCTCCGGCAGGAGATTGCGGTTGAAGGTCACCGTCATTTGCTGGGCGTCGTAGTTCCGCACCAACTGTTCCACATCGGCGATGAGGTTGCCCTCCAGGTAGCATCCTTTGCCGAAGGCCGTCAGATCCGGCGTGGTGTCCCGCATATTGATGGCCCCGGAGGCGAAATCCAGGCCGCCGGTCTTGGTCATATGGACTATGGTGTTGTGGACCAGCGTGTAGAAGTTGCCCTGCTTGGCCGTGATGGCGTTGTCGCAATCGTAGATCAGATTGCCGATGATGGTGATCTCCGAGGTGCGCGTCCCATCGCTGCCGCCCGAGATGGCCGCCGAGCTGTCCGGGGCGCCGTTCCGGTGGCAATGCAAAAATATATTCCCCTCGATCCAGGCATCCGTGCCATCCAGGTCCAGGATGTCGTCCGTGGCCCCCACGAAAACGTTATTGTAGAATTGGAGGATCGGCTGGTTCAGATCCCGGTTGCCGCCCGTGAAATCCATGATGTCGTTATAGCCGCTGGTCCCGCCGAAAAAACTGTCCCGGACGATCCCCCGCCCGCCCGCCTTGATCCCCCCGGTGCCGTGCAACAGCTCAAAGCCGGCGGTGGTGGTGGGGAAGTGGCAATGGCTGATGAGGAACGAGCTGCCATCCAGGGACACGTACTGGTGGGTGGTGGTGTTGAACACGGTGTGGTCCAGGCGGAGCGTGCCGCCCTGCGCTTCGATGCCGACGCTCCCGTTGCCCTCGATCGTGGCCCAGGCGATGCTCGTCTCCGGCGTGCCCGCTCCGCCGTTGATGACGATGCCGCCCCAGGCCGCGGCGCCGGGCGCGGTGGTGAACCGGATGCGCCCCTCCTCCGTCCCCTCCGCCACCAACCGCCCGCCGCTGGCCACCGTGAGATCCACCCCGCTGGCTAGACGAACGATGGTGCCCGGCTCGATCGCCAGGGTGGCCCCGCTGGCCACGGTCACATCCGCCGTCACCGTGTAGGGGCTGTTCGTGGCGAACAAGGTCGTGTCCTGACTGACAGTGCCGCTCAGGGTGTTGCTGCCGGAAAGCCCGTTGGTGACGGACGCCACGAACAAATCGGCGATCTGGATGAAATCGCTGCTGCCCGAACTTTCGTTCAGTCCCATGATGGCCAGCACGTGCGGTCCCGCGCCCAACCGCGCCCCCACCTTGCCAAGGTCGTAAGTGACCGCCGGGCTGGGGGAGTTGTTCCCCCGGGAGGACTCGTGGGAAGCCGAAGCCGTGGCGGTGTTCGCCGGCTGCGCGGGCGCGCCGGCCACGTTCGCGCTGGCCAGGTACGAACCGTCCAGCCAGGCGATGAACCCGTCATCCCAATCCATCGTCAGCAGCAGGTGCAGGTTGGTGTCCCCGCCGGCGGCCGCCTCGAACGTGCGCCGCAGGCAGGCGGTCGTGTATTTGCCCTTCATGTCGCCCAGGGTGGTTTTCACCTGGGCCACCTCGGCCGTATTGTCGGCGTAGCCGAGGCCGCCCGCCCCCTGGGACCAGCTGCCGTCCAATCCCGCGTCCGCCACCGTTTTCCAATCCGCCTGGGGCGCGTTGGTGCCGCGCCGGTAGAACCAAACATCCCCGTGGTTGACCAGTGGCGTGGAATCAGCCCCGCGCCCCGCCGGCGCCACCTGCAGCAGCAGCAGGATCACTGCCCATATACGTAAACACATCCCGGCAATCTATACCCCCGGCCGGCGGGGCGCAAGATTGCCTCCCACCCCGGGAACTCGCGCAGTAGGGCGCCCCGCGCGCGGCCTTTAAAATCACTCGCCGCCGCGGAGCGTCACCGGGCCGTACAGGCCGGATTCGAGGAGCGGCGAAGCCGGCCGGTAGGGATTCCAGGTGGTCCAGGTGAAGCGCTTTTCGGGCGGTAGCGCGGAATCGCCGATCAGGCGGTTGACCCATTCGTTCGCCACCACGATTTCCAGCTCGTTCAGGCCGGGCCGCACCGCGCCGGTGATCTCGATCTGCCACGGCTCGCACCAAACCACCCCCAGGCTCCCGCCGTTCAGGCGCACCCCCGCCAGGTCCTTCACCTTGCCCAGGTGGAGATGGAGGCGGCGGGACCGGCCGGCTTCCGGCAGCTCGAACTTTTTCCGGTAAACGGCCTGGCCGGAGTAATGCCGGATGCCCTCCTCCGGGCGGCTGGTCCAGCCGGCCAGCGTGTCAAACCGGACCGGGGCGGGCGGGCCGCCCCATTCGGGATCAAAGGCGACCTCCCAGGAGCCGTCCAGCCCGCCGAGGGTCTGGAGGGGCGGGAAGTTCGGCGCCGGGGCCGCCCCGGGCGGCGTGGCGGCCGCCGGCCGGAACACGATGCACAACGATTGCCCCGCGGCGAACTCCAGCGGTATCGTCGTGCGCCCCGCTTCCTCCCGAAAGTCGGGCAGCGGGCGCCGTTCGCCGGTGATGGCATCCCAAAGCTCGGGCTGGCAGCCGGTGAGCCGGAAGCGGCAGCGCTCCTGGCGGGGCCGCCCCGCCTGGTTGGAGAGGAAATACCAATCCAAACCGGGCTGGCGGCGGTGGATATAGGCCAGCAGGTTGTCCGAGTTTTCCCGGCCGGAGAGCGGGTATTCGAAATCCGGCGGCAGGCCTATATCCGCCAGCACCTGCCGCTCCCGGGTGCATTGCAGGTAAGCGGCCACCCCGCAGCCGCTGGTGCCGGGAACCGGCCGCTCCGGCGCACCCCAAAACACTTTGCCCCGCCCATATTCGCGCCCCCGCTGGCCTGCCGCTTCGTCCCTGCCCCAGAGCTCCGCGGCGAGGCTCCGGACCTCTGCGCCGCTGGCGGGGTATCCCACCAGGCCGGGCGCCCCTTCCGGCTTCACCCCGAGGAGGGTGGCGCCGGCCCGGACCAGTTCCTGCAGCTTGCGGAGGGTGGCCGGGCGCAGCTCGCGCTCATAGCTGACCAGCAGCCGGCAGCGCAGGCCGGAAGGCAAAACCAGGCCGCCCTCCGCCACCGTGGCCTGCTGGAGCACCTCGGTGGTGATCCCGAGGTAATCGTAGCCGGCGGCGCGCAGCTCCGGGTGCCGCGGGAACTCGGCCACCACGCCATCCCCGGTGAACAGGGCGACATCCATCACCGGCCGGCCCTGCTGGAGCAGGAACTGGCACCGGCTCAGGTAGGAGAGATAGCCGGTGGCCAGCTCGAACCAGGTGTTGCGCCGGTCAAAATGAATGCCCCACGGCCCGAGGGTGATGCCCGGTTTCCGGGTGAGGGAGGGGCTGTGGGCCCAGCAATGGAAGGCGAACCGGTTGATGCCTTCGGTGAGCCAGAGGTCGCCCCACGTCTTGAGGTATTCCGGCGTTTCGTGCCAGGCGTGGGCGTGGTCCGTGCCCGTGAACGCCTCCGCCCACACCACGCCGTTCAGGCCATAGGCCTGGGCGGAGGAGGCTTCCCCCTTGGCCAGGTGCACCTCCGGGCCCACGGGCGGATGCGGGGCGTACCAGCCGGTGCGCCGCTCGCCCAGGAAATTGCCCACCGGCTCCGAGACAAAACCGCCATACTGGATCTGGTCGAACACTTCCGGGACCAGGTGCGGCTCGGTGGTCAAAGCCAGGCCCGCGCGCTGGCACAGCTCCCGCAGGCGGCCGCCGATCCCCGCGGCGAAAAGGTCGGCCCGCACGCGCCGGAAATCCCAGAGGAAACGGGCGGTGAGCTCCGGGCCATCCACGACCTTGCCCATAATGGCGGGCAGCCAGGGCACCGGATCGTACCCGCAGCGCCGCTGGAATTCCTCCCGGAACTTCGGGGTCCAGGTCTGGGCGCCGAATTCGTAGCTGTCCGCGTGCACCCAGCGGATGACCCGGCGCGCGGCGGGGCCGCACTCGTCCAGCACCCGCTGGATGTAGCCGGCCCAATGCGCATCCACCGCGGCGGGGCTGAGCTTGTCGCACTCGAGCCCGCCCTCATCGGGGAGGATCGGGTGGGGTTGGTCGCCGGTGGAACGGTGGCGGAACACCTGCACCGTCCAGGCGCCGGGCGGCACCGTCCAGGAAAACCCGCCGGCGGAGTGGACCCGGTCGGTGAGGTCGACCGCGCCGCGGCCCGCCATCGGCACTTTCCTGAGCGGCTGCTCGCCCGCCTGGAGCAGCTGGATCTCGGCGATTTGCACGTTCCAGGCCGGCTGGCCCTGGAAAGGGTAAGCGGAGGTGATGAGGAGGCGGAAGAACCGCGCGGCGGGCGCCGTGAACGGGATCGTCCGCGGGGTGTTGGGAGCCAGCTCGAATCGGGCGACCGTCTCGTATTCCCGGCCATCGGCCGAGACCTGCCACTGGCACTGCCGCGGTCCGCAATCACTGAATGGCACGAGGTGCACCGCGGCCGCCGCAAAGGGCTCCGGGGACTCGAAAACCAGCCATTGCGGGCGGGCCTCCGTGGGGCCATCCCCCGCCTTGAGGCCCTGGGAAATCCAGCGCGTGGCCGGATCCTGGTCGAGGGCCAGGGCCACCGGAAAATTCGGGGCCGTGGAGCTCGGGATCACCTTCACCCCCGCCTGGCGCATGGCCTCCTGCTCCCCGCTCAGCGGGTAGGCCACCACCGCCACCAGCGGATCACCTTGGGGAACCGTGATGTCCCTCAGCCCGGGACCGGCCACCCGGATCTCCTGGCTCAATTCCAGGCGCCGCATGCTCTGCTCCGGCGGGATCCACGGCCCGCCGCTGTGCGACCACCCGCTGCCCGCCGTGAGATTGATCTTCAACCCCAGCCGGTCCGCCTCCTGGACGGTATGCCGCATGAGCTCCCACCAGGCGGGACTGAGGAACTTCACCGGTCCCTTGACGCCTTCCCCCACCCCGCCGCCCCACATCCACAGCGCGCCGCCCAAGCCCACCCGTTGCATGGCCTCGAGGTCGGCCGTGATCCCTTCCTTGGTCACATTCCCGTCCAGCCAGAACCAATACACCCAGGGCCACGCCGAGGCGGGCGGCTGGCGGAAGCCCGCGGCCAGGTTCGGATCCGCCGCGCGCAGCCCGCCGGCGGCGAGGAGCAAGGCCCCGGCGAGGCTTCCCAAGACCCGGGGCCAGTAACGCAGCAGACTTTTCGCCGGCCGGGAACCGGGCCGGGCGGCTTCCCTTTTCAAATCCATGGATGCGGTGCGGTGCATGGCTGGTTTATAGGCCATCGGCCGGGATTTTGGCAATCGCAATAAAATCGGAATAAATTAATCGCCGCCACGCCGCTGGGGGGGAAGCAGAGAGGATATGCAGGGGTGTCCGCCGGCCGCCGCCGTTCCTCCCCGCCCCGGCCTTCCCCTTCCGCCGCGAAGGCATGCCGCTCGGGCGTGAATGACCATCGCGGAGGCCAGGCCCCGGCGGGCGGCATCCTTTGGCTCAAGGCGCTGATCGTTCGCCGCTGGCAGCCAAATCTTTGGCGCCCGCGCTTCCCCCCGCACTGGCAGGGAACGGCTGCGGGACAACGGCGGGGCCGGAAAGGGCTTCCCGGAGCCTCGTCAGCGTCGAGTTTGAGCTCAAGACTGCGGAAATGCCCGCGGCGGCCAGCCGGGCGCTGTCGGGTGGCCGGGTGCCGGAGTCCAGGCCAATCAAACGCGCCGGGTTCAAGGCTGGTCCCCTGGCTGCCTGCTCCTGCTGGCGGATGGCGGCCGCCAGGCGGTAGCCATCCATGTCCGGCAGCTGCATATCAAAAACCACCGCCTCGCAGGGCTGTTTCTGGAGCTGGTCCAGCGCTGCCTTGCCCGAGCCGGCCACCTCGGTCCGGCACCCGAGCTTCCCGAGCTGCAGCAGGGAGAGCCGGAGCTGGACCGAATTCTCCTGGGCCACCAGCACCCGCCAGCCGGCCAGGGAGGCTTCCCCGCCGGTGGCCGCCGGAGCGGCCGCGGCCGGCAGCTCCAGCTCGAACCAGAAAGTCGAGCCCCGGCCTTCCTCGCTCTCCACGCCCATGACGCCTCCCATCAGGTTCACCAGCCGCTGGGAGATCGCCAGCCCCAGGCCGGTCCCTCCGTGCCGCCGGGCGAACGAGGAATCCAGCTGCTGGAACGGCTGGAAGAGCAGGCTGCGCTGGCGGGCGGGGATGCCGATCCCGGTGTCCGCGACTTCAAAGCGCAGCCGCACCCGGTTCGCCAGCACCTCCAGGACTCGCACGCGCGCCACCACCGAGCCGGCGGAGGTGAACTTCAAGCCGTTGCCCAGCAGGTTGAGCAGGATCTGCCGCAGCCGTCCCGGGTCGCCGCGCAGGCGCGCCGGCACCGCGGCCTCAAACTCGGCGTGGAGGCTCACCGGCTTGCCATGGCCCGATTTGGCCAGCAGCGCCAGCAGGCTTTCCACCAGCGGCCGCAGCTCGAATTCCTCCTCGGTCAGGGAGAGGCGCCCCGCCTCGATTTTCGAGAAATCCAGGATGTCGTTGAGGATGTGGAGCAGCGCGTTGCTGCTGGCGCCCACGGTGGCAGCCAGCTCCCGCTGGTGCGGGTCCAGCCTGGTTTGCAATAGAAGATCTGTCATCCCCAGGATGCCGTTCATCGGGGTGCGGATCTCGTGGCTCATCATGGCCAGGAATTCGCTCTTGGCCTGGCTGGCGACCTC